>JACVCS010000159.1 GCA_016741915.1 Phycisphaerales bacterium
GCGACACACGCGTGCGGCTCGCTCCGCTCGGTCGCTGCGCGACCTCGCTTCACGAGCCGCACGCCAGCTAAGCTCACCTGTCAGCGATGTCCCCGAACAGTGTCAACCATGTCCCCGATCCAAACACAACGGACGATCGGTGGCACGGGGCCTCCGGTGCGACTTGAGTGGATTCTGCGTTTCTGGTGCATGGCCGCGTTTTTTGGTGCGTAACCCTGCTTAGACGCGTGGGGATGAAGTTGCGCGGTTTACTGTCGATCGCGTCCTGAAGGGGGAAGTGCAGGACGCTTTATCACGTTCGATGTGCTGGAACTCCTCTTGCAATGTGGGCGAAGATGCATTAGTCTGTTCGCGAACTCGTGCGAGGCTCGTGGGTGGAGAATGACAATGGGGACAAGGAGCTCGCTATGAAGAACATCACAGGATTGAGCGTCATCGCGGTCGGAACCCTTTTCAGCTTTGGCGTGTGTGCGGTACATGCCCAGCCATTGTTCAGCGTCATCGATGGGTTTGGATCGTCCAGTCCCAGTACTTGGTCCACGATCACGACTCCCCAAACTCAGGCGGGATCGTTCGTTTCGAGTGGCGGGAATCCCGGCACGTACGCGGCGTTGAGCTCGACGACCTCGCCGACCAATCGCACGGCTACGGGGTTTCTTTTCCGCGGGTTGGGGTCCGACATCTTTCTTCGCAGGTCGAACTTGCAGATCACCTTTGGGATCGACCTTCGGCGGACTTCCCCGCTGAATCCGGACGTACCGGTTCCTGAAGTTGTGCCGATCATCGTTCAGGGCATCAACGTCTATCAGCCCGCTTCGTTCATTCCCGGGCCGACGAGTAGCGAATGGACCACTGTCGCCCCGGTGACGTACGACCTTTCGGCGTTCGTCAGCTCTTCGGGCGTTCCATTGAACTTGTCGCAGGAAGCTCGTATTGGCTTCTGGATCCGCACGAGCGGGCCGAGCGCGCTGCCGAGCGGCACGGCGTACGGCGTGGGCGTGGATAATGTGACGATCACGATTATACCGGCGCCGACAACCGGCGTGCTTATGGGCGTTGCTGTATTGGGGATGCCGCGGGTGACTGGGCGGCGGCGGCGGTGATACTGCGGCACGGCAGAAGCGTGTCAGTTCCAACTTTGATACTCAACCTGTTGAATCACCGAGGCTGTCCATCGCCAGCACGGGGTGCGACGGTTGGTGAAAGTACGTTGAGAGGCCGCAGGTTTGATTTCGGTATGGCGCGGGTGGTCAGGTGTTGCCCGATGGGGGCTGGTTGGGGTTGTGGGTTGGATTGTGTGCCGGCGAGATTGGGTATCATCGCGGCGCGTGAGTGAGGAGATGGTGCAAGATCGGCGGCCGATTGCTTCGCGGAATGCGGGGTGGGCGATTGCGTTGACGGGTGAGTTGGCGCGGCGGGGGGTGTCGGCGAATGCGATCTCGGTTATGGGGATGGTGGCGTGCCTGATGGGTGGGGCGGCGCTGGTGTGGACGGGGGTTGGGCGTGGTGGAGGTGCGGAAGGGCTCGCGGTGATGGATCGCGGGCTGCTGCTGTTTGCGGCGGTGATGTGTCAGGTGCGGCTGGTGTGCAACATGCTCGATGGGATGGTGGCGATCGCTCGCGGGGTGGCTTCGCCCGTGGGGGCGTTGTATAACGAGTTGCCGGACCGTGTGAGTGATATCGCGATCCTGGTGGGGCTGGGGTATGGGGTGATGGGTGATCGGGAGTTGGGGTGGATCGCGGCGCTTTTGGCGGTGCTGACGGCGTATGTGCGGGCGGCGGTGAAGGTTTCGGGCGGGGCGGGGATGGCGCAGGATTTTTGCGGGCCGA
>JACVCS010000074.1 GCA_016741915.1 Phycisphaerales bacterium
CCCCCTACCCCACCGCGATCACCCCCGTCACCCTGTCATCCAAACCGCCTCAATCGCCGCCACCGCTGCTCAGCGCTTACGCGAAGAGCAGGTACAGCGCCACTTCTTCGTAGTCGAAGTGTTCCATCTCAGGCCAGACGAGCGCCAGCTTGCGTTCTTCCTGGATCGACTTCCACCGCACCTCGCTCTGGGCGCGGTTGAGGCGGAAGTAGTGCTGCCCCGGCGGCGTGGGGACGCCCACGACGTACCGCTCTTCTTCGAGTTTCACGCCGAAGAGTTTGAGGCGGCGCTGCTTGTAGTTCATCATCTTGAACCGCTCGGAGTCTTCGATAAAGAGCTTCAGCGCCTTGCCGTCGGTCTTGGTGCGGATGCCCAGCAGGAAGTCCGCGGCGCCGAAATCCTCGGGGCTCAGTTCCGCCACCAGATCCGCGCCGTCGAGCGTGAAGGGGATCTTCTTCGCGGGCTTGACGCCCTGATCCTTCAGGAGCTGACGCACGCGCATCTCAAGCTCGGCGAAAACGGGCCCGGGGTTGTCGTGGTCATACTTCGGCGCGTCGAAGGGGTCGCGGTCGGGGTGGATGGCCGCCAGACCGGCCTGCAGCTCGCGCAGTTCCATGTAGAGATCGAAGGCGGAGAAGCCCAGACCCTGCCCACCCGTGCCCGAGGCCCCGCCGAGCAGCGCGGGCAACCGTGCCGCGGCGCGGTTGAGCGTGGTGAGTTTCATGAGTTGGATGAACTGCGTGCCGCGGATGTTGTCGGGGGTCCAGCCGCTGCGGGAGAGCTGGCTGGCCTGTTCCTTGCGGGCGGCTTCGACGCCGTCGCTGAGATCGCGCATGAGCTTGACGAGTGCTGCGGAACCGGTGGTGACCAAACAGGGCGGGACGAACTTGGCATCGACCTTGGCAAGGCCCGCCTCGTCGCCCGCGCCGCGGACGATCCGGCAGACGGGCATGACGTCCAGCTCTGTGCGGTCTTCGTTGTCGGTAATCAGGCGGGCGTTGAACTTGCGCATCAGCATGGGCTGCTGGTTGTCGCCCGTGTTCTCGTCGGAGAGGGTGGCCTCGCTGATCTTGAACATGCGTTTGACGCGCGCGTCCTCGCCGGTGGTTTGGTCGAGGGTGTTGGCGCGCCCGCTCTGCCACATCGGAACGGCGACGCTGAGGGTGAGCGTGCCGTTGCCGGCCGCGAGCGGGCGGCGGATATCCACCGCGGGCAGGTCGGTGTTGTGCGGGTAATCGATGAAGGTGCCGCCGGGGAGGATGGCGACGAGTCGCTCGAAGCGGACCTGCATGTTCTCGAGCGCGTCGGTGGCGAGGCGGGCCTCGATGACGCCGTAGGGATAGCCCCACGACAGGCGGCGTTCACCGGTGAGGCGGTCGATCATCTGACGCTGGAGGGCCTGCAGGTGATGAGGCTGAAGGAAGAGGCCCTCGTGCCAGTGGACTTGCGGAAGACTCATCGAAGCACCTTTCTTCCCCTCCCGTGTGCTGCGCCGACTCTTCGCGGATGCGGGAGGGGCGCGATCGGAACTTCACTCGGTCAGTCGGTCGGTCGGTCGGCCAGATTCGGATGTTCACTTCTTTCGCTGGCGGAGCACTTTGTAGACCTCGTCGGTGAGCATGCCCTTGACCTCGTCGGTCAGGGTGTTCTTGTCGTAGTCCTTCATCAGGCGGAGGTACTCCTCCCAGCACTTGGCGTTGGCGACCTTGTTCGAATCGCCGAACCAGCTCGTGCCGCGTTCGCCCGCGGCGCCGGTGTTCGCGGCGATCACCGCGGGGTCGAACCGTGCCAGGTGCTTGTCCGCGAACATGTTCGGGAAGAGCTGGATCGCCTTCAGCAGGGCGTAAAGCAGCAACTGCAGGTCGTTCACCTCGCCCTGCATCTTGTCGCTCCCCGCGCCGGCCCACCCGCGGAGGAACTGACCCGCGATGAGTTTGAGATTCTCAGCTCTTCGGAACTCGCCCTGGGCGTTGGTTTCTTTCCAGACGCCGCAGACCACGCGGTCGATGTTCACCGAGAGGCTCATGATCGCCAGCGCGAGCTCCATGGCTTTGCCGCCGTCGACCGGATCGTCGGGGTTGAGGCCCAGCAGCTTGCGCCAATCGGCGGCACGTGCATCGGCGCTCCCGGCGCTGGGCGCGGGGAGGGCCTGACCGAGCGCCGCGCGGACTTGCTGGCGAAGGTCTTCGGTCAGCACGGGCCAAAGTGCGGCGATCTCGCTGGCGAGCTTCGGCGCGTCGGCGGGCCCCGGGGGCGGCGGTGGTTTGCTGGCAACCGGGGCAGGGGCAGGCGCGGAGCCGTTGGACGATTCGCCCGTTGAACCCTCTCCCCAGCGCGGGAACTGACCCGCGAGGGCGTTCATGAAGGCGCGGCGGTCGGCGGCGCTGAGCGAGCGCGTGGCGCGGTCGATCTCGCCCTTGAGTTCCTGGGCGCGGACTTCCGCGGGTCGGTCGGATAACTCCGCCTGAAGCAGGCGCAGTCGGGCGGCCATCGCGGCCACGGCGTTGACCTGCTCCTGGGGCAGTTCGTTCACGATCGTTCGCTCCGGACGGGTTCGGTTCGGTTCTTGACCCGTATCAATCTATGCGAAGACCCCCCAAGTTGCAACCTGTTGTGCGAGCATGGCACCCAAACAGCGCACAGACCTGGCCATTTGCGCGCGAAGATGTGCCAGACCTGTCAACGGGCGAAGGTGAACCCGTCGGCAACGATCCGCATAGCGGGGCAAAGCGGGCAAGGGGGGGAAGGGGGGCGTGGTGAAACGAGGGGGCAAAGCCTGAGATTCAGGACCGGCGGATAACCGCGGTTGGTCGACGAAATCGACAGTTGCCGCGCAGGAACGGCGCGGGGCGCTCGATGTTGCTCGTGCACGGGGCTGATCAAACCCCGATTGCAGGAGTGTCTACGCATGAACCGTCGTCTTTTCACTGTGGTTGCTCTGTGCGGTGCGGGCCTGGTCTTCGGCGGGTGCACCTCGACGCGCTCGGCCTCGAACACCAATCAGGACGCGGTGTACACACCGGTGGCCTCGAAGCCCATGCCGCGATTGAACATGGCCTTTGCGTCGGGCGACCGCGCGGGGATGCAGATCCTCGCTCGGCAGATGGGCTCGCAGGAGACCATGAAGTTCGCCACCGTTCCGGTTGAATGAACCGGTGTGGCGAGGTATCGGCACGCGGGAATGAATCGTGCTGTCGCGGGGTGATCGGACGGAGCCGATCACTTCGCGGGCGCGAAGGGCAGGGCGTCGACGGCGCGGGCGGCGCGCTGCGCAAGCGGCTCGGTGCCCTGCGCACTGAAGGCCAGGCGGAAGCCCACATCGGTGTAGGCTTTTCGGAGCGTCACGCGTTGGGGCTTCTGTTCGTCGCTGGGCTTGATGCTCGGTGATGAGAGGGCCGAGGCGCCGATGATGCGGAGATTCTGCTCCATCGTTGCGTCGTTCGATGCGCCGGCGACGGTGCACGAGGCGGGGTCGTTCCAGACGAACTCCGCGACGTTGCCCACGAGATGACGGAAGTTGCCCGAAGCGCCGGGCTGGTCGGTCACGGCGCGGAAGAGCACCGGCTCACGGGTGCTTTCGCGCTGAGGCCAAGGGTCACGAACGGTGGCGGGGTTTGTGTTCGGGAGGGTAAACGCGCCTCGGCCCGGGCGCACGGCGAACTTGCCCGCGAGGTCGGCCGTCTGCTTGTCAAACTCGCGGAACCCGGCGTCGCGGAGCTTCGAAAATGCGATCTGTGAATCAGCTCCCGAAGGGCCGCCCACGGCCGCGAGCCACTCTTGAGCAGAGGGGAGGCGGCAACCGAGCGCGCTGGCGGTGCGCACGGCGGCGGCGGGGGTGATCATCTGAGCGGGCATCTCCCACGACGGCGCGGGGGGTTCGAGCCCTTGCGGATAGATCGCCACGTTCGTCAGGTTGCCCTTATCGAACGGGAACCAGCCGCGGCTGAGATCGCCCGCGGCGGCGGTGGCGAGGGCGATCTGCTCGCCGCTGACGATCCAGGCCTGGGCGCCTTCGCGCGTCGGGCCCCAGATGGTGCCCATGTCCTTGCGGAAGTCGGCCCATTGCCCCGCGCCGGCAATCGCGGACTGCAGCACGCCCAACGAAACCTCGGTGGTGCTGATGAAAGCACGCTGGCTGCCCTGACCCACCTCGGCGAAACTGACGCGGCGCGACGGGTCGGCGTTAAAAACGTAGACCAAGAGCCCGCCCACCGAGGCGGCGGGGTCGAGCTTCCACTTGCCGGTTTTGGCGGGGCCTTCGCCGGCGGGGTTGAAGCTCGGGCCCGTTTCGCTGAGAAGATCGGCGAGCTTCGCCGCAGGGGTGCGGGCGCTGGCGGGGATCGACTGGTCCTTCGCGGCGGCGATGAGCGTGCTCAGTTCGCTCTTCACCGCGGCCTCGGGCGCGTCGGGTCGAAGGTTCGCGCGGGCCTTTGCCAGGGCGAAGTTGTACTTGGCCCATGAGGGCAGACGCGCCTCGGGAATCAGTTTGTCGTCGTACGCGGAGATGACCTGCGACATTGAGACGCCCGGCGCGTTGGTCGCCGCGGCGTTCATCAGCCGCAGGTACGCGTTGAGCGCGCCGGCGCGCAGGCGGTCGCGGGCGGGTTCGCGGAGGGCTTCGTCGAGGCGTGAGATGGGTACGTCCGCGGCGGAGAAGCCTTGAACCAAGGCTTTGTAGTCGTCGACGCTCGCGGGCCAGTCGGCGCTGGCGGTGAGCTTCTCAACACCCACCACCGCCTCGGCGGCGCTGGCGGGTGCTTTGAGTTTGTCGAGAAACGCGGCGCGTTGTGACTTGCTATCGGCGGCGATGAGTGTTGCGAGGCGTTGATAGGCCGCGTACCCGGGGAGAACGTCGCTGGACGTTGAACCCGCGCCGGCGGGGAGTTGGTCCTTCATCGCGTCGATCTTGGACTTCAGCGAAGTGGCAAGTGTCGCGGCGTTCGGGCTCAGCGCGGCGGACCCGGGGGCGACGGCGTCCGGAAGCAGCACGAGTTTGGCGAGGTTGGCGTCGTCGCTGAGCACCGCCGCGGCGTTAGTCGACCAGGTGTTGAGCACCTGCTTGGCACCCGCGAGGTTGATCGTGGGCTCGTTGCCCTCGCGGGCGGCGGCGATGGCGGCGTCGGTGGCTTTCTCAAGCTCGACCTGCGCGAGTGCGGCAGCGCGGGTGCGCCAGGCCTCGCTGGGCCACTGTCCACCGGGCATGACCGATTTCGCCTGCTCAAGGGCCGAGAGGAGCGCGGGCGTTTCGCTCAGCACGGTGCTCTGCACGCCCTTGAGCCGCCAGGCGAGCTTGACGTCCTGCTCCTTGGCTTTGTCGAGTGACGCGGCGGCGGCGGCGATGCGCTGGGCCGAGACGAGCGCCAGGCCCGATTGACCCGCCGCGGCGTTCTTGAGTTGATCGACGAGTTCGCCCGCGTTCATCGTCACGCGCTGGCGCTCGGTGCTCACGGCGTCGAGCGCCGAAGCCACCTTCGCCTCGGTGGCGGCCTTCGCGGAGTCGAACTTTGGCAGGGCGTGGCGGTAGAGCGGGCCGGTGACTTCCGACGCGGAGGTCAGATCGGCTCTCGCCTGGGCGATCTTCTGCTTGAGCGCATTGATGTCAACGCCCTGAGCACCGGTGGACTTGATCTGGGCTTCGAGTTGCGTGAGTTGTTGCTCTGCGTCGGCGAGCTGCTTTTTCTGAGCCTCGCCCCAGGCCGAGCGCGGGTCGGGCTCGACCGCTTGGTACTTCGCCTCGCCCGCTTTGGCGGTGATGAGGCTCAGGCGGGTGAGGGCGCTCTCGTTCCTTGTGCTCTCGATCAGCGGCTGGATATCCGCGGTGAAGAGCGCACGGTCCCACGCCTTCTCCGTGCGTGAAAACTGCTTCACCGAATCGTCGATGGTCTTGTTCCAGGTGTTGATCTGCAGTTTGCCGACGAGCTCGGCGAGCGAGGCGCTGCCCGCGCCTTGTTGCAGTTCGCTCTGGGCGGCGTCGGCGATGCTGCTGAGGTTCGCATCGTTCAGCGAACGCAGCTCGCCCAGTTTGGTTGTCCATGATTGCAGTTGCTGCGCCGAAGCACCGGCGGTGACAAACTCCAGCGGCCGCTCGGCAAAGAGCCTGCGCACATCGCCGCTGCCGAAGTCGTTCTCGCGTGTCAGGGCCTTGCGGAACTCGACAACGCGCGATTCAAGCTGCTCGCCCAGCGGCGCAAGGCCCGGCTGGTTACGCAGCGTCTGCGCGACCTGATCCAGCGTGCCCAGCACGGGCCAGGACTTGAGCGCCGAGGCCACCTCGCCCAGACGCTTGCGGTCGTCGACGATCTTGCCGCGGGCGGCGTTGTCGAGCTTCTCGGCCCGCGCGGGCTCCTTGCCCGCTTCGATCGCGGCTTCCCACTCGTCGCTGTCGCTTGAGAGCGGGGACTTGATGAGTTCGGCGAGTTGCTTGAGCGTGGCATCGCCCGAATCGGCCCAGACTTTCGCGGTGTTCTGTGAGCGCGTGCCGAAGAGACCGGCGAGGGCTTTGCGTGCGGTGACTTCGTCCGCGGTGGGGACGAGTTCTTTCAGTGAGACGGCGGAGGCGGTGGAGGTGCCGCCGGTGGTTTCGGTGGTGCCGGTCTTGGTTGCTTCGCCTGCGGAGGTTGTCTTTGTCCCGCCTGTGCCTTCGGTTGATGAGGGTTTGCCGCGGGTGAGGAAGAATGCACCGGCGCCGAGCGCGAGCACCGCGACCGCTCCGCCCGCGACAAGGGCGATCTTCTTCCCGCCGCCGGCGGAGGTTGTGTCGGCTTTGCCGCGGGAAGAATCGGTTGCGCTCTCCCACGCGGAGCGTTCCTCGCTTGGCGGCTCGATCGATTCAGGCAACTTCGCGGGCTGGTCGCTTTTGTCGGGTCTGGGTTTGGCAAGCGATTCGGAAGATTCTGCCGCACCCTTGGGTGACGCGCCGCCGGCGGGTTTGGTCGGCTCGGTGGTCGGGGTTTGTGCTTGGGGCTTGGGGCGGAGGTCGGACTTCGGTCCTTCTCGCGACGGCGGTGAAGAGGCATCGGCGCTCGGCTTGCCGCCGCCGACCATTTCCAGGTGCTTCTGAACCGCTCGGCGGACCTGATCGATGGCGGGTGTGCGCTGCGAGAGACCGGCGAGGTCGGCCGTGAGCGAGCGCCAGAACGCACCGTCAACACCGGCCTGCGTCCAGGCATCGACCTCGCGGAGCGAGATCATGCCTGTGCGGCGCAGCGGCTGCTTGAAGACCATCAGGTGGATCAGCGACGCGAGGGCGGGCAGGTCGTCGCGTGTGGTCTTGCCGCCGACGTCGGATGCGAGCGGGTCGCAGAGGAAGACAAACTCGCTGGCGGCGACGCCGTCGTTGTTCTCATCGGCACCGGCGAGCCCGGGGTCGCGCAGCAGGACGTTGGTGGGCTTGAGGTTGCCGTGCCCGCGACGCTGTGTGTCCTGGAGCTTTTCGAGCGCACCGGTGATGGACACCACGATGCTCGACAGGCGGACGTCGTCGACGACTAGGCGTCGAACCGCGAAGAGCGTGTCGAGGTTGAGCGAGCGTCCGTCGGCCGTGACGAAGAGGTCGGTGACATAGAACGCGCCGTCGTCGGTCTGCCCGGTTTCGTGAACAGTCGCGAAGCCGGCGCCGGCGCTTTTCTGAACGTCCGCCTGGCGCAGGAAATCCTCGATCGCCCCGGCGTCCTTCTCGCCCGTCAGGTCGTCCACCGCGTGGCGGAACTTCACCGCGTAGCGCTGGGCCTCGCCAGCGCGCTGGACGATGTAGATCTTGGTCGTCGAGCCGGCGACGAGTTCCTGCACCGAGGTGAAAGACCCGAAGGTGGGCATGACGCGAGCGCTCCGTGGACGACCGAGAAGACTGACCGTGCTTGAAAAAGAACGATCCCGCACGCGGGGCCCGAACAAAGTTCAAGCGCCGGGTGCGGGATCAGTGTACACGGGCGGCGTGCCCCGCGTTCGAGCGTGGGTGCGGGTGGTCGACGGGGCTCATCGCCCCGTCGGGCTTACTTCTTCTCGGGCTTGAGGTTCACGAGGTAGACGCCGCCGCGCTGGACTTCGAGACGGATCTTTTCGCCGTCGTAGCGCTCGGGGTCGAGGGAGAGTTCCTTCCGCCAGGAGACGTCTTTGCCTGCGGTGTCCTCACCGCCGACGAAGGCGAAGACGAAGAGCGAGACCGCCTGACGGCCGAGGATCTTGTTCCACATCTCGTCGTCGGCCTTGATCACGCGGGTGGTGCTCTCGCCCGGCTTGAAGGTCAGGCTCTTGACGAAGCCGATCTTGGTGCCTTCGAGGCGGTCGTTGTCTTTGCCCGCGAACCAGTCGCGCACGGCCTTGCCGTTGTACTTACCCTGCTCGCCCGCGCCGACGCCGACGAGATCAACAAAGACGCTGCGCCCGCCCGCCACCGCGTCCTGGGTCAGGACGATCTCGATGGGCATGGCGGCGGCCTTGGGGGCCTTGCCGCCGCAGGCGCCGAGCATGAGGCTCGCGCAGGCGAGGGCGAAAACGATCACGAGTTTGTTGAACATCTGCATGGGTTGACTCCTGGCTAAGCGGTGAAAAACCGGGTGTTCGCGTGTGCTCATTCGCTTTCGGACCACTGAGAAGACCGACTCACATCGACGCGCGGACGAGTTCGTGCAGTTCAGCGTCTGCTGCGGGGTCGCTGACGATCATGCTGCGGACCTTTCGAACCAGAGCATACAGATCGTTGCGCAGGGGTTCAAACGCCTTTTCGAGTGCCGCGGGCGGCGCGTCGCCCAGGTCCTTGCTGACACTATCAGGCCCGACGCCCGGCAATGCCCGCACGATCATCGCCAGCACCTGCGCCCAGAGCGCTTCGGGGACAATCCGCGCCGCCTCGCCCGCGGAGAGTTTCATCCCCGTAAGGCGGTGCGGGCCCAGCGCGTCGATAAACCGCTCGTCGCTCTTGAGCACCTTCAGGACGCGCTGAGCAAGCGGGACCGACGCGTCGTGCTCCGCACTGACCTGCCGAGCGAGGCTCTGCATCTCGTCGAGCGCCACCGCGAGGGTCGATTCGCCGTTGACCAGCAGCGTCCGCACCGAAAGCACCGCCAGCGAGTACACGTCCGCGGGGGTGCTCAGCAGCGGGGCAACCTCGAAGAAGACTTCGGGGATCTGCATTCCCTCGGCTGCCTTCAACTCCGCCGCCTGATCCGTTGGCAGTTTCGCGGGGACCGTCCGCACGCGCAGCTCGCCCGCCGCCATCGCGCCGCGGGCTTCCAGATTCGCAAAAAGATCAACCCGCCCGCCGCCGAGCCCGAACCGCATCCACACGCTGTCGCGGCTGCTGGCGACCACGCGCTCCTGCGTCGTCAGCGTGCCTTCCAAGATCATCTGGTCGTCCTGCATCTGCACGCGGCGCACGCGCAGCTCGCCCCAGGCGCTGGCGCTCCGCGACGAGCTCGCGGCGTTGTAGACGCTCCGCGAATCGCTCTCCATGCACGCGAAGAGCTTGCGGTCGGTGGTCTTCACGGGGAGGGCCACCGCGCCGCCGGGCGTTGCCAACACGGCGCGTGATGACCACAGGAAGGGCAGGCCCGTCCCGCCCGGGCCCACGTGCACGCGGAAGCTCTGCGCCGTGACGTTCAGCAGGGGCTCCTGGCTCGCGGCGGTTGCGCCCCACACCGCCGCCGTCACATCCGCCAGCACGCACAGCTTGTGGTAGAGCGTTTCGAGCAGACGACCGGTCATGCCGTGACGCGAGAGAAAGATCATCGACGCGTCGGCGCTGAACGCACCTGCGGCGGATGAACTCAGCCCCGTACCGGGGGGCGTGCCGCCGGGCTCGTCGCCGCCCGGGGCGTCGAACGCGCGAGCGGCCGCCCGCGAGGCCGACTGCAACAGCGAGACCGAGCCGTCCTCGGTCCCGATGAGCGTCAGCGCCTGAACGTAGTTCTCAAGCCCCACCGGCGCGTGCGGCGTCACCATCAGCAACCCGCCGCCCGGGTTGAAGACCGCCACCTCGGTGGAAAAACCCATCGCCTCGCGTATGTCCGCGCCGCTCGACGCCGTCGCGCCGGGCGGGTTCGGTGCCTCGGCCGTCACCGCGACAAACGACGACATCGCGTCGCTCTCGGGCTGGTAGAGATACCGGTGCAACGAGGTCGAATACGCCGGCAGGCCCTTGCCCGTCAGCAGCGCGTCGTCGGTGCACAACGCCCACGCCTTGCCCGTCCGCGGATCCGTCGGCAACATGCTCGTGCCGCGACGCAGATCGATCAGCGTCGGCGCGGGGTGCTCGCTCTCGAATCCCGTCCGCAGAATCCCACCCGGACTGCTGCGGGCGTACATCTCGCACCGCGCGCTCCAGCGCTTATCCAACGCGTGGTTGGTCAGCACTTCCTTCGCGGTGGACATCTTGGGCCCCGCGGTATCGAACCGCTGGTGCCAGATCTCCACCCACTGCTGCACCTTGCCGGACGAATCGCACACGCACCCCAGAACCACCGCGCTGTCATAGGTCTCACGCAGCGAGAAGAAAGGCCCGCCCGGGCCCGCCAGCGCACGCGAGGCAGACCCGCTCTGCCCCACCGGGATGCTCAGGCGAACGACCACGCACAGGCGCACGGGCCCGCGATCACCCGGAACGATCGGCACCGCCACCACCCCGGGCGGGAGCGCGAAGGGGAGCTTTTGAAACACGAGGGCTTGGGCCGCCAGACCTGACACGGTTCGTCGCTCCCTTCAGTTTCCGCTTCGAAAGCCCGTGAACGTTGCTTGGGCGAGACTCAAGCCCACGCACGCCGAGCCATCGAAGGCCAAACTTCCGCCGTCGGGGATGGTTCAAGGGCCCCGACGAACCGGAGTATAACGCCAACGTCTGATTGTCGGGCAGTGATCGGGGCGATGGCGCGCCCGATCACCCGGCCAATCACCAATCAACCCCAATCTCGCGCCATCAACCCGGCGGCTTGGGCGGCGCGGGCGTGCCCGATCCGCCGCTGCCCGCGCCGGGGTTGTTCAGACCCGGGATCCTGTCCTTGATCTGGTCCTTGATGGCACCCTTGAGCTGATCCTCAAGCACCCGCCCGGCGACCTTCTTGAGCTCGTCCATCGTCGCGGCGTTCAGTTCGACCGTCGTGCTCGGACTGTCGAGGCTGCCCTTGGTCCGCAGCGGGACCTGCAATCGCTCGTCGATGGCCCCGAAGGTCTGGTTCGTCAGCCCGCTGAGTTGCTGGTTGAAGACTTTCAGCGTCTCGGCCGTGAGCGCCCCCGCGGGAACCCACGTCAGCATGTCGACCTCGCGCTTGACCAGGTCGATCGTCCCCGCGGTGCGGAACGTGAAGTCCTCTATCGGGAAACTCCACGTTCCGAGAGATATCACGCCCTCCTTCACGCTGAGGTTCATGGGCTGATACTTCAGCAGTTTCACCGCGCCCTTGTCGCTGGCGGTGGGCTTCAAGAGCCCCGCGATGCTCTTCGCCAGCGCCACGCGGGCCTCACCCAGATCCAGCGTCATCTCGCCGCTGAGCAGCTTCATATCCCCCGCCAGCGGCACGCTCAGCCCCCGCGCACTGAACCGCGCGGGCTGATCGCCCGCACGCTTCTCGATCACCGCGAAGACCGGCTGCTTGCTCGCCAGCACCGCGCTCAGCCCGCCCGTCACTTCCGAGAGCGTCAACTCCACAGGCCCGATGGCCCTGAAAGCCCCGCGATCAAACCGCCCGTTGACCGTGGCACTGGCACGCGGCGAGACCGCTTCGACACTGCCGCCACCTTCGCCCGTGCTGGGTGTGAACTGCCCGCCCTGCAACTTCACGCCCGTGGTGCCGCCGAGGAGTTCCACGAGCACGCCGCCCTGGCCCGCCAACGCGTCGATGATCGCCGTGGGGATCAACGGCATCTGACCCTCGGCCGACAGCCTCGCCCCATTCGCATCGACCTCACCGCGCGGATTGACCAGCCCGTCGACCGTCGCCCGCAGCGCCATCGCGCCGGCGCTGGGCTTCTCGCCGAGTTGCGCCGACTCGACATCCAGGTTGATATCGATCTTGCGCGGGTCGTCGTAAACTGTGCGCAGGCGGGTGCCGTTGATTCGGAGCGGGCCCTGCTCGACGCCATCGACACCGATCTGGCTGGCCTCGATCGCCAGATCGAGCGAGCGCGGCAGCGAGTTCGTTTGTCCCGCCGCACCGCCGACGGGCGAGGGCATGATGAATCGGTTGAGCTTGATGGTGATGGGCGTGAGCGAGGCGAGGGTTGTGGGCTGGCGTGCGGGCTTCGCTTCGCCGACGTTGTTGCTCGCCTTCGCGCCGCCGGTTTGACCGGCACGCAACTGCTCATTGACCCACGCCAGGTCCGGGTTGATGGTGATCTTCGCGGGGGATTCGAGTTCGATCTCGCCCGCGGGCGAAAGTCTCAGCTTCACCGCGCCGTCCGTGTTGGTCCGTGCGCTCTTGATCGAGCCCGCGCCGCTGAAACGCTGCAGCTTGCTGCCGACGCCGCTCGCATCGGGCACGATCGTCGCGTCGGCCGTCACTTCAAGCTCCGCAACCGGGCCCAGAATCGCCAGCAGGCGCGGGGCATCGCCCGTCATCGCGCCCACCAACGAGCAGTCCATGCCCTTTGCACTGAGCTGCACACTCGCCGGGCCGTTGGGCTTGCCCTGCGCCAGCGCCACCGACGCGGTGGCGTTCAGATCACCCAATCTCGCCCCGCCCGCCGACCGCGCCCCGCCCGTCAGCTTCGCACGCACCACGCCGCCCGAGGCTTTCCCGCCGCGTCCATCACCCGCGCTTGCAAACGCCGCGGGCGCCGCGTTGATCTCCAGCACGAGCGGGTCGATCGAAACGCGATCACCCAGCGCCCGCCCGAGCCCCGCCGCCGCGCCGTCACCAACGATCGCACCCGCCTTCGCACCCGCGGCCAGATCCCACACCGTCGTCCGCGGCACGCTCAGCGTCACCGTCAGCGGCTGCTCCGCGCTCGGCGCAGGCCGCAGCCCCTGCGCCATCTCCACACTCGTCGGCGCGATGCTGATCACCCAGGGCAGTTCGCCGCTGAGGCGAACCGTTCCGAGCGCGTTCTCCGACTTCAACGCCGCCAGCACACGCGTGATGACCTGCTGATCCGTCACGCCCTCAAACTTCGCCTCAGCGATGGTCAGTTTCGTTGCCGACAGTTCGCTCTTGATCGCCAGCGACGCCCGGGCGGCCTTGAACCCCGCGCCGATCGACAGCGTGCCGCCATCGCCCGAGGTGACCTTCACCGCGCCGTCGACCTTCATCCCCAGCGCTTCCTCAACCGCACGAGCCACACCGCCGCCATCGCTCATCACCAGTCCCAACGCCGACGTGGGAACGCCCTTCGCATCAATCTCCGCGCTGACACCGCTGCGCAGCACACGGGCCTCGATGGGCAGTTCGCTGAGCAGGTTGGGCAGATCGCGGACCGTTGCGGTGCCGTCGAGCTGCACCGCCTCACTCCCCAGTGTCGCCCGCGCCAAAAGCGTCGCCTTCATCGGCTCACTGGGGACCAGGTTCACCCCCGCGGTGATGGTCGAGACGCGGAGTGCCGAAGCGTGACCGTTGCTGCTGCCGTTGCCGTTCGCGCCCGCGGTCGCTCCCCCGGCTCGCTTGAGTTCAAGTCCGCTGACAACCGCTTCGCCCTTGAGTTCAAGCCCCGCGAGCATCGCCTTCAGACTCGCGGGCTGGTCGGATTTCTCGCCGTTCTCGGCACGCGCCGCCGCCTCAACCGCCGCGGGCGCCCACACCGCCGACTTCACGCGCAGCTCAACCGTCCCCGCGCCCTGCACGCCCCAAGCACCCTCCGCTGGCACGCCTGCGCGCCGCGACATGAACGCACCCGCTTTGCTCCACACCACGCTCGCACCCGCATCGCCCGCCCCATCGCCCGCGCCCGCGATCGGCTCGATCTTGATCACGTCCTGCGCCAGCACCACCCGCGCCTGCCCGTTGAGAGCCGCGGATTCGATCTTCACCGTGGCGGCGGGCTCGCCCTTCTCGCCGCTGCGCTGCCCCGTCAGCCGAACGTCGAGCGTCGGACCAAAGTCCTCCGTCGGCTTGATCCCCGCACCCTCCAGCAGCGGCTCCAGCAGCGCACTGGCAACCTGCGTGAGCGCCAGCGTGCCGTCGATCGACGCGTTGCTGGGCTTCACCCCGCCGTAGCGCCCGAAGAACCCGCCAAGCGTCAACTCACCCGCCAAAGCCCCGGCCGAAAGCCCATCGATCGTCGCCCGCCCCGACGCGCCGAGCCGCGCCTGCTTCATCAGTTCGCTCGTCGACAGCGTCACGCGGATCGGCGCAACCTCCAACGCCCGCGCCGGCGCGCCGGGCGTCGCAACAACCTTCCCCCCAAACGCCCCGACGTCCAGCGTGATCTCGCCCGCCAGTTTGCCGATCTCCGGATCGCTCGTGCGTGAAACAAACGCCCCCAGCCCGCCGCGCTCCGCAAGCGGGATACCCACGCCCTCCAGCTTCAGCGTCACCTCGGGCCAGCGTTCGATCTGCACCGTCTGCTGCGGATTCCCCGCGTTCTCCGACGCGCCCGTGATCGTCTTCCCAGCCAGTTTCGACAACGCCGACGACATCAATCGCAGCCGCTGTTCACCGGGCGTGCTCACACTTGCGCGCCCGTTGCCGACCACCATCTGCACGCCGCCGGTGGTGCCCGCGCTCGTCCACGACGCGTTGACCGTCCCCTCGCCCGCAAGGTCGCCCGTCCACTTCGCGTCGGCTTTCAAGCCATACCGATCGCCCCACGTCTCCAGCAGATCCGTCCGCCCGGTCAGCGCTTCAAAGAACCCTGCGGGGAGGCGCTCGAAGTTCATCGCCGCCTCCAACGCCATCTTCTTCGTCGTGATCTCACCCGCGTCGTCGCTCCATTTGCTCACCTTCGCCTCGATGAGCATCGATCCCGCCTCGTCCCGGCTCGCCCCTTCCACCATCGCCCCCAACTTGATCTTCACGGGCTTGCCAACCGCCAGGTCGATCGTGCCGTCGATCTTGCGCAGTTTCCCCTTGCGCCCCGTCGCTTCATCCTCGAACGCCACCACCAGATCGTCCAGCTTGATCACCGCGCTGAGCGTCCCCGGCACCTTCGCGGGGTCCTTGCTCGGCGGCGGCGCGTTCTTGTTCTTCGCGATCGCCCGCTCCAGGTTCGTCGTGCCGTCCTTGCTCCGCACGATCACCGCCGCCGCCGCGACGTTCACCTCGCCCAGGTCATAGTTCCCGCGGATCAAGCCCCACAGCCCCACGGGCACCGTCACCGAGACCTCCGCAACGTCCTTCCCCTTCGGATCGCGCAGCGTGAGCTTCCCCACGCGCTGAGGCCCGCCCCACGACAACGACAGGTCTTCAACCTCAACGCTCCCCTCGATCTGCTCCGCCGCGGTGGAACGGATCATCCCCGGCGCGATCCACCCCGCGATCGTCGGCAGCATGATCACCAACACCACCGCGCCCAGCACCACCGCCCCGAGCGTCGAGAAGATCACCCACTTCCAGATCCGCCGCCGCCGCGACGTGCGGTCCATCCCCGTTCCAGACGCCCACCCTTCCTCATCACCAACCTGCACCCGCGACTTCACGGGCTTGGCGCTCGCCTTCTTCTTCTCCGCCTTGCTCTTTTCGCTCGCCTTTGCCCAGAAGTTCTCTTCCCCCCCACCACCC
>JACVCS010000075.1 GCA_016741915.1 Phycisphaerales bacterium
ACTTATGCATGCTGAGTGCTGAGTGCTGAGTGCTGAGTGCTGAGTGCTGCGTGCTGAGTCCTGAGTGCTGAGTGCTGAGTGCTGAGTGCTGAGTGCTGAGTGCTGAGAGCTGAGTGCTGAGAGCTGAGTGCTGAGAGCTGAGTGCTGAGAATCTCCGCTTGGGCTTTCTTCGCCAGTGCCTGATGCCCAGTGCCCAGTGCCTCTTTAACTGTTGATACTGAACCCGCCCTGTTTGCAGAACTCCGCGTACTTCCGCAGGATGTTCTTGTTCCGCCCGCTGAAAAACTCGACCATGTTGACCTTCTCCCCCGGCTTCAAAACCCGCATCTCGCCCAGCGGCGGCAGCACGATCACCTGCATCACCTTGTGCATCGTCGCGTCGTGGTTGGGGATATCCAGCAGCATGTCCTCGAGCTTCTCACCCAGCCGCTTCGCGTCCGCGTCGCTCACCCGCTGCCCCGCGCCGGCAAAGTAGTTCATCTTCGGCCAGCGCTTCGGGTTCCCCTCCTCATCCAGCGGCGGGTCCTCGCCCTCGTACGCCAGCGGCGGCAAAGTCCCCGCGGGCTTCCACCCCAGGTCGTAAACGAGCTTCATCGCCAGCCCGTATTGCAGGTTGGTCATGCGAAGGGTGCCGTGCTTACCGATCAGCGTGCGGGCCATGCCCAAACGGTACCCGCCCCGAGGAGGCTCGGGGCGGGTGGGGTGGAACATGGGTTTGACGAATGCCCTTCAGGGCTTCGTTGTTGTGAGGGCTTCGTTGCTCAGCTCATCAGTGCTTGCGATCACGCTGCAGCATCGTCAGCAGCGGCGAAACCAGGATGATCAGTAAGCCCGCGCCGCACGAGGTGAGCACGAACAACAGGTAGAAGTCGGCCTCGCCGCCGATGTTCCAGGGCAGTTTCACCTCGCCCGTGATGATCGGATCGACCAGACCGCTGAGGTTCCCGGCCATCAGCCCCGCCACGAACGACGAGAGGAACCAGATGCCCATCAGGCTCGACATCGCCTTCTTCGGCGCGGTCTTCGCGACGTACGACAACCCGGTTGGCGACAGAATCACCTCGCCCACGGTGTGAAGGAAGTAGCACCCGCAGATGTAGACCATGCTGACCTTCGACAAACCCGTGTTGAGCTTCAGCGCCGCCATGACCATGACGACATAGCCGAGCCCGACGAAGATCAGACCGAGGCCGATCTTGCCGGGCTGCGGGATCGACTTGCCCTTGCGGAGCATCCACGCCCAGAAGACGCCGAAGATCGGCGCGAGCAGAATGATCAGCGCGGGGTTGACCGATTGGAACCAGGTCGTGGGCACCTTCCAGTCAAACGCCGTGATCATGCGGCTGGTCCGCTCGTCGGTGAAGGTCGTCAGCGAACTGCCAGCCTGTTCAAAGGCCAGCCAGAAGACGGCGTTGAAGAGCATGTAGATGAAGATCGTCGCCACCGGCCCGCGATCGCCCGGGAGCTGCGAGGCGATGAACCACACCGCGTACGAGATCGCAAGCACCGCGATGATCAAATAGACCAAGGGATCGGAAACAAACGTGTGGATCTGACGAAGCGTGCCGATGTGGAAGAGCCAGCCGACGAATGCCGCGGCGATCAGCCCCAGGGGCAGGAACATCCACGCCTTGTTGCGGTGCGGGCTGGTGGTCTCGCCGATCCCTTGCAGATACAACGGCTTGCCGATGAGATAGATGACCAAACCGGCGATCATGCCCACGGCTGCGGCGGCAAAGCCGTAGTGCCAGCCAACAGTGAGCGCCAGCGTGCCGCAGACGAGGTTGCAGGAGAAGGCACCGATGTTGATGCCCATGTAGAAGATGCTGAAGGCGCTCTCGCGACGTGGGTCGTTGGGGGGGTAGAGCTCGCCGACCATGACCGAGACGCTGGGCTTGAAGTGCCCGGTGCCGATGGTGATCAGGGCGAGGCCCGAGATGAAGATCGCCATGCCGGTCTCGTCGAGCGCCCACGCGCCGATCCCCGAGATGCCCAGCACGATGTGCCCGAGGGCGATGAGGATGCCCCCGACGATCATGCTGCGGTGCGTGCCGATGAGTTTGTCGGCAATCAACCCGCCCAGGATGGGCAGCAGGTACGCCATCCCGGTGTACCAGCCGTAGAGCTTGCCCGAGTCGGCCTTGATCCACGAGCGGCCGCTATCGAGGCGGTTGTAATCGATCACGATGTCGTACGGCTCATCCTCCGGGTCGCGCTTGGAATCCGGGCCGATGGTGGTGGTGATGACGCTGGTGGCGTCGTTGACGGTGAAGAAGGTCTTGTAGTTGGGGTTGGGCTTGCCCTCGAAGGTCTTCAGTTCTTTCGCCAGTTCGTCCGCCGGCAGGTCCTTCTTTTCAGCCTTGAACGCCTCGATCCGCTTCGCCTGCTCCTCAGGCGGGAACGGGCGGTCGAGCTGCATCACAAGCTTCACCTTGCGGTCGGTGGGGTTCACCACGCGGTACCGCACGGCCTCGCCCTTGCCGCGATCGCTCGAATCCACAAAGCCCACCGTGGAGAGCCCGACTTCGTCCGTCGGAACCCAGGTCTTGCGTCCCGGATGCTTCGGATCGTCGACCTCTTTCAGGCGAACGAACTTCAGCGGGGCTTCGCCGGGCATCGGCGCGGTCGCGACCGAAGCTTTCTCATCTTTCTCCAAGTCGGGCATCTGCACCGAGGCTTCGGGCTTGGCACTCTCGGGCAGGGCCTTTCCGCCTACGGCGATGTTCATCGGCAGCTTGCTGACGAACGTTGGGTGCTGGATCTTCTGGTCTTTCTCGTCCTTGGTCCGGTCGAGGGTCTGCTCGATCTGCAGGGTGTTCGTGTAGACCCCGGGCCCGAGCTGGTGTGCCGCCAGGGCGGCCGTGAGATACAGCACCAGCAGCCCGCGCATGCCGTAGTAACTGAACCGCTCCCACATCTCGACCAGGAAGAGCAACGCCAGACCGCGCGGATGCCCCAAGAACTGGGGACGCTGGTCCGATCCGGGCTCATCGATCATCACTTTGGCTTCAAGCGGGCTGGGCGGGATCGACATCATCACTCCTGACAAACCCACCAAGGCAGGCCGCCTCGGGTCGGGTCTTCAAACAGTCCAAAAGCTCGGCCACCGGCCTCGCTCACGAGTTCGCCAGCATCGTGATTCCAACCCGTTGGTGCAACCCCCCGGTTTGGGGTATGCTTGCCGCTCGGCTCCGCCGTCCCAGGGGTCCTCCCGGGTCGGTGGTGGGTTTCGTGTCCCCAAGACCCTCATGCCGATGTTCGCCCGGCTCTCTTTGATCGCGAACTCACGGAGATCTCATGTCCCTCCCGAACTTGCCTAACCCCGAGCCGTTGATCCCCGCCGAGCCGGTGCAAGCCCCCAAGGGCGGGTTGCTCGACCTCATCGAACGCATCGGCAACAAGTTCCCCGAGCCGGCGATCCTCTTTGCGATGCTCACGGCCGCGGTCATCATCGGGGCCGCGATCGCCTCGGCGGCGAACTGGCGCGTGCAGCCCGTGCGGTCTCAGAGCGTGATGGTTCAAGCGGTCGATTCGAGCGGTGCACCGAAGGTTGACGAAGCCGGCAAGGCGGTGATGGTGCCCAAACTCAACGACAAGGGCAAGCCGGTGGTCGCGCTGGTGCCGACGAACGATCCGGAGTTGCGGGCCCGTAGCCTGCTGACCGGCGAGGGGCTGTACTGGTTCCTCTCGTCGATGGTCCGCAACTTCACGGGCCTGCCCGCGCTGGGGCTGATCTTTGTTTCGATGCTGGGGATCGGGCTGGCGGAGAAGTTCGGGCTCTTCGGCGCGCTCATGCGGGCGCTCGCCCTGGCGACGCCCAAAAAGTACCTCACGCCGATGGTCATTTTCATTGGTGCCAACTCCAGCGTCGCCAGCGACGCGGGGTACATCATCCTGCCCCCGCTCGCGGCGGCGTTGTATCTCGCGATCGGCCGACACCCCATTGCGGGTCTCGCGGCGGCCTTCGCGGGCGTCGCGGGCGGCTTCGGCGCGGGGTGCTTCCCCACCGCGGGCGACGGCTTCCTCGCGGGTGTCGCCACCAACGCGGCGCACATCCTGAACTCGGCGTATCCCGACGTCACCCCGACGCACAACTTCTACTTTAAGATCGGTTCCGCCATCGTCGTGACCTTCGCTGGGTGGTATGTCACGGACCGCATCGTCGAGCCCCGCTTGAAGCGCCTGGGCCTGCGCGATGCGAACCAGAGTGAAGTGAGCGCCGGTGCATCAACGCTCGAAGACCTGCGCCTGAAGCCCATCGAGAAGAAGGGCCTCGTCTATGCCTTGATTGCGAATATCGCGGTCGTCGCTGTCTTCGCCGCGATGGTGCTGATCCCGGGTTGGCCCCTCAGCGGCACCGGCGTGCCCGTGCTGGCCGATGAACGCGCATTGACGACCACGCAGATCGTGGTGCAGGAGAACGCCAATGACCCCGTCCCGCCCGGCGGCGTGGTGCTCTACGAGGACAAGCCCAAGGTTGATCCAAAGACCAATGCCGTGAACGACGACGGGCTTCGTGTGCTTCAGGCACCGGGGACCAAGGCAAAGATCGTCGAACGCCCCGGCGACCGCTGGTCTCAAGCCATCGTCCCGCTCATTTTCTTCTGCTTCCTCATCCCGGGCATGGCCTACGGCATGGTCACCGGCACCCTCCGATCGCAGAAGGACTTCATCGAAGCCCTCTACCACGGCATCCGCTCCATCGTCCCTGTTCTGGCGATCATGTTCTTCCTCGGTCAGTTCGTCAACTGCTTCTCCTACACCGGGCTCGACCGCATGCTCGCCTTCACCGGCGGCTCGCTCCTCGTTCAGTTCGACCTGCCCGTGCCCGTCCTCATCGTGGCCTTCGTGCTGCTGGTCATCGCGGGTGACTTCGCCATGAGCGGGATGCTCAGCAAGTTCGGCGTCCTCGCGCCGATCTTCATCCCCATGTTCATGATGGTGGGCATGAGCCCCGAACTGACCACCGCCGCGTACCGCATCGGTGATTCCGTCGTCAACATCATCACCCCGTTGAACAGCTACCTGCTGATCATCCTGGCGGTGCTGTGCAAGTACAAGAAGGACGCGGGTCTGGGCAGCCTCATGTCGCTGATGCTCCCGTACTCGGTGATCTTCTTCCTGACGTGGACGGGCTTCCTACTGATCTGGTACTACACCGGCGCAGACCTTGGCCCCGACGCCCCGCTGCACCCCCCGGTCTCGGCCACGTAACCCCAGCCCCGAATCCCCCGGGGCCGGCGTGCCTGCGTGGGGCAAACAAGATGACCACGCCGCTTCAGCGGCGTATACTCTGTTCCGACCGGTCGCATAGCTCAGTTGGCTAGAGCACAGTCCTCACACGACTGGGGTCACAGGTTCAAGTCCTGTTGCGACCACTTGCATGAAAGACCGCCGAGGAATCGGCGGTTTTTTCTTTGGCCGCGGGTCGGTGACGCGGATCAGGGTTTTGGCTGATTGTGATCTTTGAGGCCAGGAAGAACCCTTGGGGGTGCATCTTCGCCCGATCGTGTGCGCATCCGGTGGACGAAACTGGCCAAAGTGTGGGGACGGGGTATCTTTTCCCGCTGGGTTTGGGGATGGAGAAGTCCGGGTTGTGTCCGGGTTCGCGTGGTTTTCAGAGGTTTTCAGACTCTTTTCCACGCAGATCCTGACGCGATCGACCACCGAGGCGACGAATGGGGCTTGCGCCGATGGGTTCGTTTCCCGATTGAACTCAGGAAGACGTTTTCCGCTGTCGGGTCACACGCATCAGCGGCAAACAACGGGACCTTCGACGCGGGTTTGGGTGAAGGGCGGCGGGGTACACATGAAGCAACGAACCGACTTTTCGATCGTGGAGCAGGAACAGATGGAGACGACGATGACCAAGGGGCAGAACGTGACGAAGAACGCGATGAACGGGCAAACGACGGCGCGCTCGGGTTTTGGCCTGATCACGAAGGCGATGACGACGGCGCTGGTGCTGGGGTGTGCGGGGCAGGCTCTGGCTACGCCGACGGTGACGAACGCCTTCCCGGACACGGTGGTTCGGCGGAATGCGCCGGTGCAGAACTACAACCTCGCGGGTCGCTTCAATGATCCCGGGGTGTTCGTGTACCGCTTCAACTTCGCGTCAACCAGCGTGCCGACGGTGGTCTTCGCGCCGGTGGATGTGGCGATGTTCGCCAGTGCGAAGCCCATCACCGTGACGAACTTCCAGAACTACGTCAACCAAGGACGGTACATCAACACGATCATCCATCGTGCGGCGTACTACTCCTTCAATCCGATCGTGCCCTTCGTGCTGCAGGGCGGCGGGTACACGCGACCGAACATCAACAACGCGGCGCCGTTCCCAATTTCGACGTTCCCGCAGATTCAGAACGAGCCGGGCATCTCGAACCGGCGCGGGACCATCGCGATGGCGAAGGTCGGCGGGCAGCCCAACAGCGCCACCGGTCAGTGGTTCTTCAACATGAACGACCGCAACGCCACCGACCCCACCGGCGCGCTGCTCGATACGCAGAACGGCGGGTTCACCGTCTTCGGTCGCGTGGTCAACGGGATCGCCACCCTCGATCAGATCGCCAACACCATCACCAGTTACCAGGCGGGCGGGTTCTTCGGCGACAACAACCTCAACGAACTGCCGCTGGTCAACCCGATCCTCAGCCCGAACGTCGTGGTCCGCCCTGAGGATTACGTCACCGTCGCGAGCATTGTCACGCTGCCCGGCGGCGGGCCGCTGACGTATACCGCGACCAGCAGCAACACCAATGTGGTGCAGGTTGCGGTCAACGCCTCGACCCTCACGCTGACGTACGTCGCGAACGCCTCCGGCTCCAGCGAGATCACCGTCCGCGCCGAATCCACCGACGGGACGTTCATCACCGACAAGTTCATCGCGCACGTGCGCTGCAACCCGGCGGACATCGCCGACGATCAGGGCAACATCCTCCCCTCGCCGGTGGGGAACTCGGGCGTGAACGAGGGCGACTACAACGCGTTCTTCAGCTCGAACGGGTTCTTCTTCCAGTCGGGCCTGGGGCTCGGCGCGGTGGGGCAGTCGTGCGATATCGCCGACGATCAGGGCAACCCGCGCGAGCTGAACACGCCGAACGTTCCGAACAACGGCGTCAACGAGGGTGACTTCAACCTCTTCTTCAACAACCTCTTCGCCCCGTGCGCGTGATGCACGTGCGCGGCTGACGTGCGCGACGATGCACATGTCGATACACACTTGTCGCGCGACGCCGCTTTCAACATGCATGAAACAAGGGCACCGACGCTCAAGCGACGGTGCCCTGTGTTCATTCTGTGTCCGAAGCGTGCGGGTGGTTACGGGTTCGGCTGCTGAATTCCGCCCGGCTTCTGCGGCTGATTCTGCTGCTGGGCGGTTGCATTCTGCTTCAACAGCACCCGCTTGTTGTTGACCTTCAGGTAAACGTCGCCCTCAAGGCTGAGCGCGCCGGCGAGGTTATTCGTCACCAACGCCGCGGCGATCTCGTTGAACGCGGGCGTGCCGACTTCGACGGTCTGCTCGGGTTCGAGGGCCTCCTGATCGAGCATGGTCATGTCGATCCATCGGCCGAAGCGGTTGACGAAGGCGCGGTCGTTGACGGTCTGCACGTTGCCCAGCTCGCGGCGCTGCATGTTCGCGTCGTAGTACGCCTGGCGTTTCGCGTCGGTGTTGGTGGCGAGGCCCGGAGTCGCGGCCGACGGGGCCGGCGCCATGTTCACCTCCTGACTCACGCCGCCGGTGCCGGAGCGGTTGGTCATGCGGGAAGCCGCGATCTCGGACATGCTTTGGGCGGTGCGTTCACGCATGTCCCCGGCGAACTTCTTGTCCTGCTCGGTTGCAAGGAAAGCGGTGTACTCGGTCAGCACGCCGAAGCGGGTGCTCAGGCGCACGACTTCGTCGACGAGTTCCTTCGTCGCGGGATCGGTCCGCGGGTCGAGATTCGGTTTGTCGGCCATCGCCTGGCGCACCGAATCGAGCAGGCTGTTAATCCGGCGCTGGGCCCACATGCGCCCCACGAAGCCGTTGCGGTCGCTGGCGTCGGCGGTGGAGACCTCGAAGTCGTAGGCCTTGATCGAATCGCCGAAGGAGCCTTCGAGGCGGAGCTTCATGGGTCCGGTCTGGTCGTAACGCCCGAGGATGATGACCTGATCGCCGTCGAAGACGTCGCCGATGATCGAGGGCTGCATGTCGCGGAGCGTGCCGTTGTGCTTGAGCGATGCGTCGGCGATCACCGGGCCTTCCATGCGTTTGAAGACCTGTCCGACGCGGGCCTCGACATCTTCGCCCGGCAGGACGAACGTCGCGGCCGCCTTGGATGCCTGCGCGACGGCGCTCAAGAGCGGGCTGTTCACGTCGTAGCCCACGCCGAAGGTGAAGACGCGGCGCGAATAACCGTTGGCGGCCTTGGCGGCCTCGCGGATCTTCACTTCGCTGCGCTCGCCCACGGTGGGCAGGCCGTCGGTCAGGAAGAGCACGATGGGCAGCGTGCCCTTCGCGGGTGCGGGGCGGAGGGATTCGAGCAGGGCGCCGTGCAGGTTTGTCCCGCCCTCGGCGCTGAGGCCACGGATGTAATCGCGGGCCTTGGCGATGCTGGCGTTGTCCTTCACCACCGCGCCGGATGCGAAGCTGTTGACCTGATCGGAATAGTCCACGATGTTGAACGACTCGCCGGCGCGAAGGCCCTCGACGACCATGAGGGCGGCCTTGCGGGCCTGGTCGATCTTCTCGCCGCGCATCGAGCCCGAGCGGTCGATGACCAGCGTGACCTCGCGGTTCATCGGGTTCTCTTTCACGGGCTCAGGGGGCAATCCGATGACGAGCATGAAGTAGCCCTTGCCCGCACCGAGCGTCGGGTCGGGCATCGCCATGACCGACGCGCTGGCGCGTCCAGCCGCAGGCGGGTGGGTCAGATATGAAACCATCACCGAGCCCGGCTGGCTCAGCGATGCCTGATCGAGCGTGATGGCGTACTCGCCCGGACCCTTGCGCACGGCTTGCATGGCGTGCGATGGTGAAAAGACCGTCGAGATCCCACGCGAGCTCTTGATGCTCAGCGACGCGGTGAACGACGAACTCCCCGAACCAAGCGCATCGCTCCGCGGCAACACAAAGTCCACCCGCTCCCCTGAGGCCTTCAGCACCTGCTCGTACCGGATTCGCACCTTCTGCGTCGCACCCGCGGGGATCGGGAAGACCGTCGAACGGATCGCCCCGTACCCCGCGAACTCCAGCAAACCGGGATCGCGCATCGAGCTGACGATCGATTCGTAGTAGCGCCGGGCTTCGTCACGGGGCAGGATCGTCGCGGTCGGCTCCGGACCTGTACCGTCGTATTGGAAGCTCCGCACCGCGGCACCCTCGGGCACGGGCAGGACGATCTGCGCCTCCTGCGGCATGCTGCCGCCGTTGAACAGCGTCAGTTCGACGAGCGTGTCCGAGGCCTGATCGTTGATGGTCACCTGCACGTTGGTCTGCGTGAGTTGCACCGGCGCGGGCCGCCAGTGGGCGATGCGCCGCCCGTTGGGGACGACGATCTGGACGCTCGGGGCGATGCCGTGCACGTCGGGCGCTGTCGGCACGGGGGTTGAAGACGTCACCGCCTGCGCGAGAACGAGCGGGGCGGAGAGTGTGAGCCCCGCGAGCAGCGCCAGCGCCCGCGCACTCCGCGGCGTGAAGTTCAAGAACGAGCGGGCAGATCGAGCCTGTGCCACGTGCATGGGTGTCTCCTTGACAAGCGCGATGATCCCGGAGAACGGCCGAGCGGTTCGCCAGATCCATCGCGCCTGAAGCTCACATGAAGCACGACGACGGGGAGGAAGGTTCACAGCTCAAGACAGGAAACCAGAAAATCCCACACTTGCCCAATCAGCGGGAAATGAACAACGCAGAAAAGCCCGCGAAGACGCGGGTGCGTGAAGGCCGTTCGCAGGCCGTTCGCATGTTGTTGTGGATCAGGCCCGATTCGCCTTCAACTCGGCAGCTCAATGAACGACCCCAGCGCCCGGAAGCGGTCGTACCGCTGATTGACGAGCGTGTCGGGGTCGAGGGCTTTGAGCTCGGGGATCGTCCGCAGGATATAGGCTTCGAGGTTCTTTGCCGCCGCGGCGGGCTCGCGGTGTGCACCGCCGACGGGTTCTTCGACCACCGCATCGACAATCTTCAAACGCATGTTGTCCGCCGCGGTGAGGTTCAGGGCCTTGGCGGCCTGCGAGTTGGTCTGCTCGTTGGCCTGCTTCCAGAGGATGGCCGCACACCCTTCGGGGGAGATGACCGAGTACCACGCGTTACGCATCATCGCCACGCGGTCGGCGATGGCGATGCCCAGCGCACCGCCCGAGCCGCCCTCGCCGATGATGATCGAAACGATCGGCGTGCGGATCAGCGACATCTCGCGCAGGTTGAAGGCGATCGCCTCCGCCTGCCCGCGCTGCTCCGCACCCACGCCCGGGTACGCGCCCTGAGTATCGACGAACGTCACGATCGGTAGCTTGAGCTTCTCCGCCAGCTTCATCTTCAACAGGGCCTTGCGGTACCCCTCCGGGTGCGCACAGCCGAAGTGGCACGCGAGCTTCTCCTGCGTCGTTCGGCCCTTCTGATGCCCGACGATCATGACGCGGTGCGGGCCGATGCGGGCGAAGCCGGTGACGATCGCGGGGTCGTCACCGAAGCGACGGTCGCCGTGGAGTTCGGTGAAGTCCTTGCAGAACGCGTCGATGTAATCGCGGGTCTGCGGGCGCTTGGGGTGACGCGCCACGCGGACGGTCTGCCACGGGTTCAACTGGGTGTAGATCTCTTCGAGGGTCTTGTTGCGCAGCGCCCGCAGTTCTTCAACGCGCTGGGCGAGTTCGTTCACGTCCACCGGCGGCAAGGTCGGCAGCGCGGGCGTCGCGGGCGCCGTCGGCGCATCGTCCGCGGGCGTTGCGACCGGCGCGGGGATCGACGCCCGGCGGATGTCCGCCTCCAGCCCCTCGATCTGGCGCTCAAGGTCGGTGATCGGCTTCTCAAAATCCAGTTGATAGAACGTGGACATGGACAAAAGCATATCGCCCAGCCGACGCCGTGGTGATGATCCACCGCACACACACCAACCGGCGTTTCTTTACGCAGCCGCGGGTGGTTGATGCAGTACGATCGGTGCGATGCCGACGCCGCGTAAACATGGGCAAACCCGCCGCCAATGGCTGTTCGCAGCCTTTGCGGTCGCGAGCGCCGGACTTTCGGTTGGAGCTTCGTCCGAACCGGCGTCGCAGCCGTCGGCGAAGCCGGCCGTCACCAGCCCCGCAGCAACGCCCGCTCCACCGGCACCCGCGGTCGCACCCGCCACGACCACCGCCACCATCGACCTCACCGATGTCATCACCAGCGTCGTGCTCATCCGCGTGAAGACCGACCTCGGCAACGGCACGGTTTCCATCTCCGAAGGCACGGGTGTCTACCTCGGCTCGGGCAAGGTCCTCACCGCTTCGCACGTGGTGAGCGCGTACACGACGATCGAAGTTGTGTTTCTGCCGCCGCCGCGTGTGCCGACGGGCACGGGGACGAACCAAACGCAGAATCCTCTGAAGCTCGCCGCCGGTTCGTCGCAGGTGATCGAACTGCCGGCACCGTCGTCCGCACCTTCGCCGCCGTCACCGCCATCACCCGCGCCGAGCACGAAGCCCGGGGCAAGTACGAGCACGAACACGAACACGAACAGCGGTGCGAGCGCCGCCGCACCCGTGACGGTGGCCTTTGATCCCACGAGGGGCAAACTGCTTTCGTATCCCACGGCCGACGTCTCGCTGCTGACCAACATCGCCGCCCCCGCGTGGGCGAAGCCCGCGAAGATCGCGCCGCGGAAGGTGGCCCTCAACGACGCGACGGTGAGCGTGGGCGTGCAGCGCGACCTTGTTCGGCGTGTGCGCACGGGCGTCGTCGTCGATACCACCTCCAGCCCGCACACCTTTCACGCCACGGCCGCCAGTCAGAAGGGCGACAGCGGCGGGCCGACCTTCAACGCCAAGGGCGAAGTCGTCGGCATCCTCAGCGGCATCATGACCGCGCAGTGGAAACGCCCCGACGGCTCAACCTTGGAACGCACCACCAGCGTGTCGTTCAACGTCGCCGGGATGGCGTTCTGATGGGAAGAGGCAATCGGGAATGGTCAATCGTGAGAAGGCAATCGTGAGAAGGCAATCGTGAGAAGGCAATCGGGAGTGGGCAATCGGCAATCGCAGAGAAAGCCACAACACCATCGCGTTGCCACTTTGCCACTTTGCCACTTTGCCGCTTTGCCACTTTGCCGCTTTGCCGCTTTGAGCTCTGAGCTTTGAGTTTCGAGTTTCGAGCTCTCCCAAAACGCAAAAGGCCCGAGCGCTGCACACCCGGGCCTGCCGTTCGATGTTCGGTTGATCGAGCGGTTCCCTCCGCGATCACTTGATCGAGGCGATCTCGCTCTCACTGCTCCGGCGGGCTTCGGTGATGATCACCGCCGTCGCGGGAACGTCGCCGTGACCGTTCTTCATCGTCGTGGGGACCTTCTCGATCTTCGTCACCACGTCCATCCCCGACACCACGCGCCCGAAGACGGCGTACGCCGCCCCGTCCCGCGGCGTATCCAGGAAGTCGTTGTCCGCGACGTTGATGAAGAACTGGCTCGTGGCGCTGTCCGCCACGTTCGTCCGCGCCATCGCGATGCTGCCCCGGCTGTTCTTCAGCCCGTTCTTCCACTCGTTCTTGATGGGCTTGCCCACGGCCTTCTGGCTCATCTTCTCGTCGAAGCCGCCGCCCTGGATCATGAACCCGGGGATGACGCGGTGAAAAATCAGCCCGTTGTAGTGCCCCTTGTCGACGTACTCCAGAAAGTTCTTCGTCGAGATCGGGGCCTTCTCCTCATCGAGCTTGATGATGATCGGGCCCATCGTCGTCTGCATGGTCACGTGCATGTGCGTCGCTCGCCTTTCCAATGGTCGATAAAACTCAACGGTCGGTCGTCAGTTCGCCCGGCTCTTCGGAACCGGGCGGTGTGGTCTAACTCGGCAAGAAGCTTCTACCGCAGAGTCGCAGAGACACAGAGAAAACGCAAAGCTCAAAGCAGCAAAGCTCAAATCAGCAAATCAGCAAGCAAGTAGCCAAGCGCCAAGACTCCTCTGCGATTGCCCATTGCCCATTCCCGATTGCCTGTTTTCAACTCCGTGCCCTCCGTGACTCCGTGGTGAATCGCTCGCCTTACTTCTTCTCAGGGGCCGCCGGTGCCGCGGGCGTCGCCGGCTTCGCTTCGGGCTTCTTCTCTTCCGCAGCGCCCGCGGGCTTGACGAGTTTGTCCGCCTCGTCCTTGGTGATGATCTTCACCGAGTTGATCGTGACGGGCTTGGTTGGCACGTCGCGGTACGCCGCACGCGGCTCTTTGGGCATCTTCGGGTTCGGCACGCTCGTGGTGGCGACGTTGCGGATGCGGTCCACCACGTCCATCCCCGCGATCACGCGACCGAAGACGGCATACGCCGCCCCGTCCGCCTGCGGCAGGTCCAGCCCGCGCGTGTTGTCCACCACGTTGATGTAGAACTGGCTGGTGGCGCTGTCCGCCGACAGACTGTTGTCGGTCTGCCCGGCCTGCTTGCCCTTGCGCGCCATCGCGATGGTGCCGCGGGTGTTCTTCAGCCCGTTCTGCCACTCGTTCTTGATCGGCGCGTCGGTGGGCTTCTCGTTCATCTGCTCGTCGAACCCGCCGCCCTGGATCATGAAGTTCTTGATCACGCGGTGAAAGACCGTCCCGTTGTAGTGCCCCTTCTCGGCGTACTTCACAAAGTTCTCAACGCTGATCGGCGCCTTGCCCTGATCCAGCTCCAGCACGATGTCGCCCATGCTCGTGTTCATCACGGCGTACTTGAACTCCGCCTTTGCCTCGGTGGCTTTGACCTCGGGCTTCTTGGCGGCTTCGGGCGCCTTGGTCGCCTCGGGTGCCTTGCCAGCGGGGGTACCGGCGGGCTGGGCCATCACCGAACCACCCGCCGCGAGGACCAGCACGCACGCAAAGGACTTGATCAGGTTCATCGGGAAATCTCCGTGTTGAGTGGACAGGGGACCGTTCGCTGAACAACCAACGCAATGTCGGCAATCGCCATGCCCGAAGGCCAGAACCAGCGCCGCCCGGGTCGAATCCCGGACGCGATGGTACGTTGCCCGCGAAGCCCGGGGGACCGGGATCTCCGCGAGTTTTCTTTGAATGTGTCTTCGCCGCTCACGCCCCGGGGATTCGCGCCCGGCGCAGCCCCGCCAGGGCAATCGCGATCGCGTCGGCCACGTCCGCGGGCTTGGGTTCCTGGGCCATGCCGAACTCCTGGGCGATGGACTTCTGCATCTGCCCTTTCTTGGCGTGCCCGAACCCCGTGAGGGACTTCTTGATCTCGTTGGGACGCAGCTCAACCAAGGGCACGCCCGCGCGCCGGATCGCCAGCAGGATCACCCCCCGCGCGTGCCCCATGACGATGGCGGTTGCGGGGTGCTTGTAATGGGCGTAGAGCGTCTCGACGACCGCGAGATCGGGCTTGAGGTCGTCGATGAGCTTCACCAGCTCGACTTCAAGCTCCAACAGGCGGTCGCTGACGCTGGTCTTCACGTCCAGGCGGATCACCCCCGCGTCGATCAGTTCGGCATCGCGGGCGCGGGTCTGGCCCAGCACCGCGCGCGCACCGGGGGGCCCGGGCGTGCGGACGCACCCGAAGCCGGTCAACCGCAGCCCAGGGTCGATCCCCAGCACCTTCACGAGCTGTGCCCTCCCAGCCCTCCCAGCCCGCCAAGCCCGCCCGTCGGCAGGCCCATGTTCCGCACCACGTTCATCACGGTCTTCGCCAGCATGTCGGCCTCGAAGTTCACCTTCGAGCCCACGCGCCACGACGCGAGGGTCGTCTTTTCAAGGGTGGTGGGGATGAGGGCCACACTGAAGCACCGCCCGGGGAGGTGCGTGCCCGCGACTTGGAAGGGTTGGCGATGCACCGAGGCAATGGTCAGCGAGGTGCCGTCGAGCGTGACCGAGCCTTTGGGGATGATGCAGGGCCAGAGGTCGTCGGCGGGGGCATCCGGGGAAGGTTCTGAAAGATGCAACCAGACCCGCCAGTCGTCGCCGGTCTGGAGATGGGCGACCGAAACCTGCCCATCGACATGCCCCTGAACGAAATGCCCACCCAGATAGGTGGTGGGGGTCAGGGCGTGCTCAAGGTTGACCTTGGAGCCCGGTTTCAGCAGCCCGAGGTTGGTCTTGGCAAGCGATTCGGGGATGACGTCGAAGGCCCAGGCCCTCGGTTGGGGATGGTCCGCGATGGTCAGGCAGCAGCCGCTGACGGCGATGGAATCCCCCAGGGCAGGCTGGTGGTTGAAGGAACCGGGGTCGATGACCAGGCGCAGGCCCTTTGGGACGGGGGTGAGGGGGGTGGTCGCCGAGACGGTGCCGACGGCTTGGATGAGGCCTGTGAACATGGCGTTGGTGGCTGAAG
>JACVCS010000012.1 GCA_016741915.1 Phycisphaerales bacterium
GGGGGTGGAGGGGCAAACGGGGGGGAAGGCGAGGGGCGGGTTCGTCAACACCCTGTTCGGGGCCTAAACTCGGGGCCTATGGCCGTGCCGATTTCACAGATGTGGACCGTGGCGTCCTACATCGTCAAGCAGAAGCTCAAGGGCAACAAGCACTATCCGCTGGTGTTGATGCTGGAACCATTGTTCCGGTGCAACCTGGCGTGCGCGGGTTGCGGGAAGATCCAGTATCCGGCGCACATCCTCAAGCGGGTGTTGACGCCTGAGCAGTGCTGGAAGGCCGCGGAAGAGTGCGGCGCGCCGATGGTCTCGATCCCCGGGGGCGAGCCGCTGCTGCACCCGCAGATCGTGGAGATCGTCGAGGGGCTGGTGGCGCGGAAGAAGTACGTGTATTGCTGCACGAACGCGCTGCTGCTGAAAGAGAAGCTCGAGGCGGGGTGGTTCAAGCCCAGCAAGTACCTGACCTTCTCGGTGCACATGGACGGCAGTGAAGAGCACCACGACTTCGCGGTCTGCCGCGAGGGCACGTTCAAGACGGCCATCGAGGGGATCCGTCTTGCGGTGAAGATGGGCTTCCGCGTGACGACGAACACGACGCTGTTCGAGGGCGCCAACGCCGCGGCGGTGCGTGAGTTCTTCGATGAGATGATGGCCCTTGGGGTTGAGGGGATGATGGTCAGCCCGGGGTACGCGTACCCCAAGGCGCCGGACCAGAAGGGCTTCATGCAGGAGCGGCAGAAGACGCAGGGCTTCTTCCGCATGCTCATGAGCAACCGAAAGAAGGGCTGGAAGTTCAACCAGTCGCCGATGTTCATCGAGTTTTTGATGGGCAAGCGCGACTTCGAGTGCACGCCCTGGGGCATGCCGACGTACAATATCTTCGGCTGGCAGAAGCCGTGCTATCTGTTGCAGGACGGGTATGTCGACACGTTCAAGGAACTGATCGACACGACGGAGTGGGAGCGGTACGGGCGTGCGAGCGGGAACAAGGCCTGCCAGCAGTGCATGGTGCACTGCGGGTATGAGACGAGCGCGAACGACTACACGTTCGGGTCGGTGAAGGGCATGTTCGCGACGGTGAAGGCGATGCTCTTCTCGACGTACCGCGATGATGAGGCGGCGAAGATGCTGACCGAGGAATCGAAGAAGCCGCACGGGCCGATGGTGCAGCTTGGGATCAGCGCGCCGAAGAAGGCCGAGACGCGGTCGGAAGAGCTTGTGGGCGTGAAGTAAGGGTTCGAAGAAACGCAGAGAAATACCGAGCAAGACCGAGGAACACCGAGCAACCGCTCGGTGTTTTTTCTTGGTGACTGCGTGCGGGGTGGTGCGCGGTTGGGTCTTCTGTTTGCGGTAGACTGGACGCATGAAGATGACGAATGTTCTGACTCTTCGTTTCGGCGGCAATGCTTTGTCTTTGCTCACGGCGGGTGCGTTTCTTTGTAGCGGGTCTGCTACGCGTACGCAGGGTGTTGATGCCGCTCAACTGCCGACGCCGACGACGCTGGTCAAGCTCTCGGGGACGGACGAATGCTCGCGGTGTGCCGGGTACCTCTTGCCCGGCACGCTCAAGAAGCACCCGTCGATGGTTTATCGCGTGGATTCGGATTTGCCGGAGATCTTTGTGTCCACGGGGATGCTGTACACCACCGCGGCGGTGCTGCCGGCGTTTGCGACCAAGTCGGGTGAGGCGGTGCGGGATTGGCAGCGGACGCAGCGGCATTCCGAAGAGGTGTCGTTTCTGGAGCGGCCGTTCAAGGGGATCGACGATTCGTTCGAGGTGTTCCTGTACCACATGAGCAACCCGGCGATCGTCAGCAAGGGCGAGACGAGCACCGAGCCGCGGCGTCGGCGCGTGGTCGTGCTGGCGAAGAACATCGCGGACAAGCCTGTTTCGCTTGTGTCTATGCAGATCATGGAGGCGGGCGGGACGATGGCGAAGGCGGACGGGCCCGAGTCGCGCCTGGCCGCGCGTGTGCTGGCGGATTCGTCATGGACGCGCATGGGCCCGGTGAAGATCAAGCCGGGCGAGTCGCGGGTGATCGGACGATCACCCAAGCTCAGCGGCACGGCGGAGCAGGTCGCCCAGGGCAAGCCCGACGACGAAACCACCAGCGACTTCTTCACGGGGATTGTGCGAGGTTGGTTCACCGACGATGAGGGCTGGCCAGCGCACTTCGCCCCGAAGAGCACGCTTGAACTCAGCGTGGTGGCGATCGACGCCAGCACGCCCGATGATCAGATCGAACGGGCGGCGATCGAGGCCTCAACCCGCGGCGCCCGCAGCGGCGAGGGGGCGATGGATTTGAACATCGAACCGCCCAAGTGTCACCTTCGGCGCGTGGTGGGCGTTTCGCCCGCGTTTGTTTGGCGGGGCGACCGCGTGGTGCTCGACGCGGCGACGCTGTCGCAGTTTGGTGCGGCAAGTGGGGGAGTTGGCGAGAAGCCCGCGGATGTGAAGCCGCACGCGGAGCCTGATGCGCTCCGCGGCGAGGGGGAGGCGATCACCAAGCGCAGCGAGGACCGCAAGCGCTGGGCTGGCGATATCCGAGGCGTTGCGTTTCTGATGGCGGCACCGAAGATGCAGACAGTTGAGTGTCCGCAAGCGCGGCAGACCGCGCCGATGCTGCATTATCCCGGGTACGTCCGCGACGAAACCATCGGCAACTACCACGTCGAGTATCTGCTGACCTTCACGATCATCAACACCGCGTCGGAGGCGAAGAAAGTCGACCTGCGCTTCGGCAAGCAGGACGCCGACGTGGGGCTCGCGTGGCAGGTGATGATCGCCGACGGCGTCGCACCCGAGGCCAGCGAGGCGGAACTGAAGAAAAGCCCCGTGAATCTGCAATGGGCCGGCGGATGGCGGAAGGGCGATCTGATCGATAACACGCGGAGCTTCTTTCACGCGGTGAAAGGTGTGGAGCCCGAGCCGGCGGTCGCCGCGCCAATCGAGATCGCGCCCGGAGCGTGCAAGACGGTAACTCTGAGGATGATGGTGGTGGGGACGAGTTCGCTGCCGTTCTTTGTGTACGCGGTGGATGAGCAGTGAGGTTGTCTGTTGGTTCATCGGGAGCAGTTCAGTCCCGGACCGATCCGTCTCAACCGCCGGCCTCAGACGATTTCGCCGGCACTTCTGGCCCGCTCGGCCCATGCTGCCCTTTGGGCAAAGCACTGGGCAACACACCCGGACCCGGCGGCGGCGTTGGCACGGCCGGGGTTGGCGGGGTCGGGTTCGGCGGCTGGGCCTTGGCTTTCAGTTTCGCTCGCACGTCGAAGTAGACATACACCGAGACCGCGGCCATCACCGCGAACAGAAGCCCAAATGCCGCCATCGTCACCTTCTTGCTTGTCCCCGGGGTGCTCATACGCCCGACGGTATCCCGCCGAGGGTCCTTCGGCTTTTTTCCCCATCTTCCCACGATCGCAGGCCTGAAAGACTACGATTGGGCAGCAGGCGGTCCGCACGCGCCGAACCCCTTTCGCCGATGGGTGAAACGGGGGCGGCGTTGCAGCCCGCTGCCGATGCGTACGCCGTGTGCGTGTCGTTGCCTTTCTGCACCTCTGAACGCTGAGCGGAACATCCGATATGTCGACCATGACCTCACCCAGCGCCGGCTACGCCCCCAGCGTCAACGGCTGGAACGCCGAGTATCTCCAGCAGCAGTACGACAACTACAAGGCCGACCCGCTGAGCGTCCCGCCCGATCTGTGCTCGTTCTTCCAGGGCTTTGACCTTGCCCTTTCCACCGCCGGCGCGGGTGTCGGCTCGTCGAGCCTCGGCGCATCGGGCGGCGTGCCCGCGTTGCAACTCGCGGCGGACGAACTGACCAACGCCTTCCGTGAGCAGGGGCACCAGGCCGCTCGGATCGACCCGCTCAACCAGCCCATCGCCCTGCCCTCGCGCCTCGACCCCGCCTCGCACGGCATCAAGCCCGACGATCTGAACAGTTCCGTCCGCACGAGCGTCATCCCGGGCAAGTCCAGCGCCACCGTCGCGGAGCTCATCGATCGCCTGCGAGAGGTGTATTGCTCCACCATCGGGCTGGAGTTCACGCACATCCCCGATCCGCACGAGCGCCTGTGGTTCCTGGCGAAGTTTGAGCAGGCCCCGCGCGTGGTCAACCTCTCCGCGGCCGATCGGGCCATCGTGCTGAAGCAGCTCACGCAGGCCGAGAGCCTGGATAAGTTCCTGGGCAAGCGCTATCAGGGCAAGAAGCGGTTCAGCCTCGAAGGCGGCGAGTCGCTCATCCCGTTCCTGAAGTGGATGACCCAGCGTGCGGGCGAGCTGGGGACCGAAGAGGTCATCCTGGGCATGGCACACCGTGGACGCCTCGCGGTGCTCAAGAACTACATGGGCAAGGACCTCACCAAGCTCTTTACTGAGTTTGAAGACTCCTGGTCCGATCCGAAGAACCTCCACGGCGGCGACGTGAAGTACCACCGCGGTTACAGCGGTGATCAGGAACTGCCCAGCGGCGGCAAGGTCCACCTCTCGCTCTTGAACAACCCCAGCCATCTGGAGAGCGTCAACCCGCTGGTGATGGGGCGCTGCCGGGCGAAGCAGGACCGCGTCGGTGATCGCGATCGACGCAAGATCATCTCGCTGCTGATCCACGGCGACGCCGCGGTTGCGGGGCAGGGCGTGATCGCCGAATGTCTAACGATGAGCCAGCTCGACGGGTACACCGTGGGCGGGACGATCCACGTGGTGATCAACAACCAGGTCGGCTTCACCACCGACCCGCGCGACGGACGCAGCACGCGCTACTGCACCGACATCGCCAAGATGGTCAACTGCCCGGTGCTGCACGTCAACGGCGACGACCCCGAGGCCGTCGCGGTTGCGGCGCAGATCGCGGCGGAGTATCGCCACGAGTTCCGCAAGGACGTTTTCGTCGACATCGTCTGCTTCCGCCGGTTCGGGCATAACGAGCAGGACGAGCCGACGTATACCCAGCCGCGGCTGTACGCAAACGTCAAGCAGCACCCCGGGACGCTGGAGCTCTACCGTCGCAAGCTCGTCGCGGAGGGCGTGGTGAGCGAGGCGCAGGCCCAGGCGTTGGTGGATGAAGAGTTCAACGCGCTGGACCAGGCGCAGGTCGCGGCGAAGCAGAAGGCGGTGAACCCCGTGCCGCCGCCGGGCGAAGGCGGTTGGAAGGGGATCCAGAGCAACTACAGCCTGAAATCGCCCGCAACGGCGATCAAGCCCGCGGTGGTTGCGCAGATCTGCGCCGCGCTCGGTCGCGTGCCGGAGGGTTTCAACCTCAACGCGAAGCTCAAGGGCCTTCTGCAGGCGCGGGCCTCGCTGCCTCAGACGCAGAAACTCAGCCACGCGGATGCGGAACTGCTCGCCTTCGGCTCACTGCTGCTCGACGGCTACAACGTGCGTCTGAGCGGGCAGGACTGCCGCCGCGGGACGTTCACGCAGCGCCACGCGGTTCTGCGTGATGAGCAGACCGACGAACGCTACACCCCGCTGAACGCCATCACCAGCGATCAGAAAGCCCGACTCGAAGTCTTCGACTCGCCCTTGAGCGAGTACGGCGTGATGGGTTTTGACTACGGCTACAGCCGCGGTGCGCCGCGCAGCCTCGTGCTGTGGGAAGGGCAGTTCGGCGACTTCGTCAACGGCGCCCAGATCGTCATCGACCAGTACCTCGCCAGCAGCGAAGTCAAGTGGCAGCGTTGGGCCGGTCTGGTCCTGCTCCTGCCCCACGGCTACGAAGGCCAGGGCCCCGAGCACAGCTCGGCGCGCCTCGAGCGCTTCCTGCAACTCTGCGCCGAAGACAACATGGAAGTCTGCTACCCCAGCACCGGCGCGCAGCACTTCCACATGCTGCGTCGGCAGATGCTCCGCGACTTCCGCAAGCCGCTGATCGTCATGACGCCCAAGAAGTTCCTGCGTGTGGAGACCGCAACCGTTGCGGAACTCTCCGAGGGCTCATTCCAGCACCTCATCGATGACCCGACCATCACCACCGCCGCCCAGGCGAAGGGTGTGAAGAAAGTTCTCTATTGCAGCGGCAAGGTCTATCACGAGCTCAACGAGCGGCGCATCGCCAGCGGCAAGACCGACGTGGCGATCGTTCGCCTTGAACAGCTTTATCCGTTGCACGCGGAACTGCTGAAGAAGATCGATGCGAAGTACCCGAGCAGCGCCAAGCGGTTCTGGGTTCAGGAAGAGCCGCGGAACCAGGGCGCGTACATCTACGCCGCCGACGCCTTCCGCGAGATGGCGAAGATCGAGATGGGCTACATCGGACGCCCGGCGTGCGCCTCGCCCGCGACAGGCAGCGAGTATGCCCACAAGAAGACGCAGGAACTGATCCTCAGCGAGGCCGTCGCACCGGCGCCTTCGGGTGGCACGGCTCTCCAGAGCCGTGCGTCGTCGTCGTCAAAGAAAGCCGAGGACAAAAAGTAACCAACATTCGCCTCAACCCCCACCGCGGCCTTTTCCGATGAACGGAGCGGTGTAGAGAATCTCGGAACGATCACATCTGAGATCGCGAACGCTCGTCTTTTTTCAGATACGTTCGAACTCAGGCAAGCACCACCCACGCGAGTTACGCATCAAACGCCCGGGTCTGGAGACCCGAGCCACCAAAGACAGCCAACGGAGCGTTTTTCGCCCCGATCAACCAGGACCACGACCATGCCGATCGACATCGTCATCCCCCAGGCCGGTGAATCCGTGACCTCCGGCGTCATTTCCCGCTGGCTGAAGAACGCCGGCGACTTCGTCAAACGCGACGAGGGCGTGCTGGAGATCGAGACCGACAAGGTGACGATGGAAGTACCCGCACCCGCCGCGGGCGTGCTGCGTCAGAATGCCAAGGCCGGTGAAACCGTCAACATCGGCGCGGTGGTCGGCAGCATCGACGAATCCGCCAGCGCACCGGCATCCGCGCCCGCGCCGAGCAAGCCCGCCGCCCCCGCGGCCCCGGCCGCCGCCGCACCCGTTGCCGCTGCACCGGTTGCCGCATCGACCTCCAACGGCCATCACGCCTCAGCCGCCGCCGCGAGCGCCGACGTCCGCGCCACGCCGCTGGCCCGCAAGCTCGCGGAGGAAAACCGCGTGGACCTCTCGCGCCTGACGGGAACGGGCCCGTCGGGTCGAATCCGCGAGCAGGACGTTCTCGCCGCGATCGCCACGCCCGCAGCGCCCGCCGCCGCGGCGCCCGCCGCTCCTCGGTCGGCCGGCCCCGCATTGGCGTCAACTTCGCAGCCCGCCACAGGCTCGCGCCGCGAGAAGATGAGCCCGCTGCGTCAGCGCATCGCCCAGCGACTGGTCGAAGCTCAGCACGCCGCCGCGATGCTCACGACCTTCAACGAGGTCGACATGGGCAACGTCATGGCCCTGCGTACGAAGTACAAGGAAGAGTTCGAGAAGAAGCACGGCGTTGGTCTGGGCTTCATGTCCTTCTTCGTCAAGGCCGCCGCCAACGCGCTGAAACAGTTCCCGATCGTGAACGCGTACTTGGTCAAGAGCCCCTCGGGCGAGCAGGAAGTTGAGTTCCACGAGTCTGCCGACATCGCGGTGGCGGTCAGCACGCCCAAGGGCCTGACCGTGCCGGTTCTTCGTGGGTGTGAACGTCTGTCGTTCTCGCAGATCGAACTGGGGATCAAAGACCTCGCCACCCGCGCCCGCGAAGGCAAGCTCACCCTCGATCAGCTCCAGGGCGGCACCTTCACCATCACCAACGGCGGCATCTTCGGCTCCATGATGAGCACCCCCATCCTCAACTCCCCCCAGTCCGCCATCCTGGGCATGCACGCGATCAAGAACCGCCCGGTGGAGCACCCCGACAAGCCGGGCGAGATCGCCCTCCGCCCGATGATGTACCTGGCGCTGTCCTACGACCACCGCCTGCTCGACGGCTCGGACGCCGTGCAGTTCCTGGTTGCGATCAAGTCGGCCCTTGAGCGCCCGGAGCGCCTGCTGATCGGGCTCTGATTCCTCGGCAGTCTCCCCGTCCGATAACCCGCACACGCCGAAGTCACCCGCGTCGCGAGATCATGCGGGGGCTGTCACCATGCGGCAGCACTTTGCGTCTGAGAGGGACCGAGAAGAATGCCCGATCTCCGTACCTGCGGGGGTTTTGGGTTGCTAGGGTTTTTACTATCAGGAATTCTCGCGGTCCGGGGTAGCCTTTCACGACACCGCGGGGAACAATCAAAGGCTCAAACAGATGTTTGTGAAGGCCGCGGAATCGGTAAAAACCGACTTTTTCGAGTGAAAAGTGGTTCCGAAGCCATCGGATGGACCGGCATTACGTACAGTTCATCGACGATCTTTCGGAACATTGCACCACCCGAGTAGGTATTTGCGGGAACTGAATGCCGGCGTGATCGGTATGGATACGGACCAGTTCTCGCCAACGGTTGTTCAAACAACCGGCCACCGAGTCTGCGGGACCAAGGATTCGGACCCACTGTTTTCAGGGAGAGGAACGGATGACGGAAAGACCAAAGGACTCGATCGAGCTCGGGGCACTCCCCGAAGCCAAGGACCCGATTGTCGCGGAGTTGTGGGAAACCCTCCTCGGCGAAACCGGGTGCGATATCGGTATCGTTGACCAAGACGGACGGTTTTTGTTCGTAAGCCCCCGTCTTTCGTACTGGCGTCCAGAAAACGCCCGCACGGGTCTGACGGTTCAGGAACTCCTCCCCAGCGAGGCGGCCAACGAACGCATGGAGCTCTTCCGGCGCGTCGCCTCCACCGGGCGGCCCATCGTGCTGCATTCGGTCTGGCGCGGCGTGCGCACCCGCACGACCCTCCGCCGCCTGCCCAATCTCCACGGCGGGCCGGTGCGGATCCTTGTGACTTGTCGCGGGACTGTCCCCAGCGACCGCGACCGTTCCGAGACCAACGAGATCGAGCACGTGTACGCGAAGTTCGTCGATAACGGGCGTCTGGCGGTGCTGACGCCGCGAGAGCTTGAGATCCTGCGCCTGGTGGCACAGGGCCTCACCACCGCGTCGATCGCCAAGAAGCTCTTCCGCAGCCGAAAGACCATCGAGGCGCATCGGCTGGCGCTAGGCAACAAGCTCGGCGTGCGTAACCGCGTCGAACTGGCACGCATCGCGATGGAGGCGGGGCTGCTCAATGAGGAGAGCCCGCTCGACGCGCTGCTGAACGACGACGAGGACAGCGAGAACGAAGAGGGCAACGAGCCGCGTGACGACGCGGGCCCTTCGGGGTTCGGGCAGTCCGGTGGCGGCGAGCGATCGCCGCGGCGGCCGCGGAAGATCGCGATGCCCGAAGAGGCGTGATCAACGCCGACGACGGTTTCACGAGTTGAACACACAACCCCGACAACACTCGGGGTTTTTTCATGACCGATTTTTCTGAGTCGAAGGCCGCGGACTGACGGTCGCTGCTTTTCGCGGACAAGAAAAAAGCCCCGAACCTTTCGATCCGGGGCTTTGTGCATTTCAGATTCTCAGGACTTCAGGCCTCGGCTTGGGGTTTGCACCTTTGGTCCTAGGCCCTATCCCTTCAAAGCATCCTCCTGCATTACGGGGTGCACAGCAGGAACAGGTTGTTGAAGAAGCAGTTGTAGTCACCTTCGTTCACACCGTTGTTGGTGCAGCCGGGGGCTTGTGAGAGCGGCGTTCCGTCATCGCAAGCGAGGTCACAGAAAGCACCGATGGCGGCGACGCCCTGACCAGCCTGGAAGAAGAAGCCATCCGCGGCGAAGAAGGCGTTGTAGTCACCCTCGTTCGGCCCGAGGTTGCTGTTGGTGCAACCGGGGTCCTGAGCGAGCGGAACGCCGCTATCGCAGGCGATGTCGGCCGGGTTGCAACCCGTCGGCGTCGGAGCCGCGAGGTTCGTGCGGATCTGCACGATCGACGCGAAGTTCACGAAGTTGTGGTTGGAGAGGATGTTCCAGCTATCCGGACCGACAGCGAAGGTCGCCGGGGCGGCGTTGTTCCAGCGGGTGAAGGCCAGCCAGTAGGTACCGGCGGGCAGTTCAAGGCTGGTGGCGAACGCCTGGGGCGTACCCGCGGTCGTAGCGCGACCGGTGGGGCTGGTGGAACCGAAGTAGAGGCCGGGCTGCGTGATGGCGGGGGTCGCCGTATCAGCCGCACGGCTCGACGAGATCAGAACACCGTTGTTGTCAAAGAGGGCCAGAACGCCCTGAATGCCCGTCCAGCCGGCGGTGTCGATGTCCAGCCACTTATCGCCGGCGTTGGTGAGCGCGGCGTTGGTGGTGAACTTGAACCAGCGGATGTCGCGAGCAGCGATATCAAAGGCGGGGGTCTGGTTGAGGGTGTAGGGAGAACCGGAGACGTTGATCGTGCCCAGGTCCTGATCGACCAGCGGCGCGATGACCTTGGGAGTCGCATTGCTCGCGGCGCTGTAGAACGAGACGTTGATCTTCGCCACGGCGCCGGGGTTGGAGTCGTACTGGGTGTTCACGTCCCAGTTGGTCAGGCCGTAGTTCGCGCCACCGACGCCGTCGAAACGGGTGACGCCGACGTAGTAATCACCGGGGGTCAGGATGCCGGTGCCCATGGAGAACCCGTTGAAGCGGGTCTGGCCCAGGGCGTAGGAGCGGCTGCCGGTGCCACCGAAGGAGAGACCACCGAAGACGCCGGTCGAGGAGAAATCGTCAAAGGTGGTGGGGTTCGCGTTGGTGCGGGTGCCGTCGGGGAAGTAGATGACGACGCCGGCGCGGTTGGGCTGCCCGGTGGTGTAGGAGGCGAAGCTGCCTTCGAGGTCGATATCGAGCGCGGCGTTGTTGCCGGTGCCCGCGGGCAGGAGGTTCTCAGGCAGGTTGAACTTGAACCAGATCACCTCGCCCTTCTTGGTGAAGGGGACGGTCGAGCTGGAGACGCGCGTGCCGTCGACGAGGGTGAGGGTTTCAGCCACGGCCGGGGGCTGCGCGGCGGCCGGGTCGGAGTAGTAGCTCAGGCGAACGGTGAGGTTGCCGGAGTTGGGGGCGTTGCGCGGGGTGGCGTCGAAGTTGGCCTGACCGAACGCGCCGGAGGTCTGCCCGGGGATGACCGCGACGTAGTACACGCCGGGGGCGATCGGTTCGCCCGCAGCGGGGAGGCTGCGGCCGTTGAAGAGGTAGCCAACGGTGGTGGCGTTGCTCGGACGCGGCATCGAGCCGTTGAACTTGCCGTAGGAGAGGGCCGAGAGGTTGTCGGTGCCACCGACGCGACCCGAGGGAGCGCCGGGGTTGGCGGCGCGAGAGCCGTCGGCCTTGAACAGCGCCAACGCGGTCGAGTTGGCCGGGGCCAGCGAAGAGCCCTCGGTGTCGATCGCCAGGTGAGCGGTCGAAGTGGTCACGGTGGGGAAGGTCGCGGGGATCTCGAACTTGACCCACTTGATCTCCGCGGAGTTGATCGTGGTGTTCACGACGGTGGCGGTGCCACCGAGCGAGATGTCCTGGAGCTGACCGGCGTCGGTGAAGCCGCCGTCGGGCGAGGTGACCGCGCCCTGGTTGGTGACCTTGCGAACGCGGACGGTCACGGTGCCGTCGGTACCACCGGTAACGGCGTTGGTGAAGCCGTTGGTGAAGGAGGTGGTGCCGCTGGAGGAGACCGCGACGTAGTAGAGACCGGCGGAGAGGGTCGCGCCGTTCTGGCCGTTGTAGGTGTCGCCGGCACCGATGCCCGCGACGCTGGAGGCGGGGCGGGTGCCCTTGCCGAAGCTCAGCAGCGAGAGGGTGCCGGGGCCGTTGTCGTTGCTGACGCCGTTGGCAACGAGGTTGCCGTCGGCGCAGTAGAGGGCCATGGTCGTGTTGAGCGGAACGCTGGAGCCGTCGACGGAGCCGACGGTGTCGATATCGAGGGCGGTGTTGTTGGCCGCGTCGATCGCCGTGACGGTGATCGGGAAGATCTTCACCTGCCCGGCGGTGATGGCGGCGGACCCGGTGGCCCATGCGTCATTGATCAGGGTGATGGCCGGCTCGGTGGTGGGGGCGCAGATGGTGCCCGCGGCGGTGCCTTCGAGGATGAAGGGGTAGCCGAAGGGCGGGTTGCCCGTGGTGCCGGCGACGGCGTTGACCCACTGCAGGGTGCCCGTACCGAGGGTGTTGACGTTGATGCCCTGCACGCCGTTGTCTGTGGCACGACCGGGGGTCACGGGCGGGGTGAAGACGCCGGCGGTGCCGGCGTTGGTCCCGAAGGAGTAGGTGACCCAGTAGGTGCCGGCGGTGAGGCTGACACCGGTGAGGGTGATATTGGCTTCGATCACGGGACGGTTCGCGTCACCCGGGATGGCCTGAACGCGGTTGATGCCGCTGTTGGACAGGACGGTGTTGGCGAGTTGGTTGGTGGTCAGACCGCCGAAGACGACGGCGGCGCCGGGGGTGCCGGGCTTGCCGTTCCAGATCGAGTAACGGACGGAGGAGATACCAATGTTGGAGAGCGTCAGACCCGTGCGGTAGAAGTAGGTGCGCAGGTTGGTGACGGTCCAGGTCTGCCCGCAGGGGACGGTGAAGTCATCACCGACGGCAAAGCCGGAGCCGTTGCCGTTGGCGGCACCGGTACCGGCGTTGAACTGCGAGGAGCTGCCGAAGCTGCCCTGAGCAGCGGTGAGCAGCGAGGTGTTCGCGCCGCCGACGCCGTTGCCTACGCCCGTGCGGATGCCCGGAACAAGGCTGGGCGTCGCGCACGAACCGGTGGCGGCGGGGTCGCCGTTGTTAAAGAGCGTGTCGGCCTGCGTAATGCTGGCCGCTGCCACGAAGCACAAAGCCGCGGCAAAGGTGTTGCGAATCATGATCCAGGTTCCTTTCTGCTGCTGAAAAAAACGATTCAAAGGTGACCGAACCAACACGGTTCGGCGGATCGCATCTGACCAAGCGGGAACGCCCCGCGGAAAACCACTTCAAAGACAGCGTGAATCACTCGAACAGTCGTGCACAAAATCCCCTGATGGGTTGTCGTGGGTATCGGACGACCGAAAGCCCGAAAAAGGTGAAAGTACTCAGAAAGGGAGAAAAAACCGTTGCAGGCAGAACGCCCACGGATTCACAGAATACTCGCAAATTCCGGGGGGGTGCAAGGGGAATCTCAGGGAAATGTCTCAGAAACACTACAGTAAAAACCCGCGCTTTCACGCGGGTTTTTCGATCTTTCGTTGGCCAGGATTCGAATGATTGAGTGACTGAATCAATCAGAAAAACCGACTGATCTGCCATCGATTGATATTCAAGGATTATGCCATTGACGATCCGGAGCGTCGGCGGCGATGAGCGAATCGGCCCGATTTGGCCCCCAAGAACCGGGGGTGTACGTGTCGATGCCAGTTCGGAGTGCCGGGCTGTGCAGGAAGGGTTCGCAGATGCGCCAGCCGCCTTCGACCTCGTCTCGGTGTTTGTAGAGTGTTCGGTCGCCGCGGATCGCGTCGAGGATCAGCGGGCCGTAGGCCTCGATGACTTCGCCACCGAAGGCGGAGAGGTAGTCGAGTTCGAGATTGGCGGAGGCGAGCTTGATGCCCGAGCCGGGGACCTTGCCCTCGATGCGGAGGCTGATCCCCTCGCGCGGGGCGATGGAGATGATCAGGCGGTTGGCTGGTCGATCGGCGACGGCCGAGTCGAAGTGGCGGAACATGTTGGTGGGGGGCTTCTTGAACTGGACGACGACTTCGGTGAGTTTGGCGGCCATCTTCTTCCCCGAGCGCAGGAAGAAGGGCACGCCCGCCCAACGCCAGTTGTCGAACATGAGCTTGATGGCGGCGTAGGTCTCGGTGTTGCGGGAGGCGTCGACGCCGGTCTCTTGGAGGTAGCCGGGCTCGCTGGCGGTTGGGCCATAGCGACCGAAGACGCCGGCGCTGGCGGCGGCCTGCTCGGAGAGGGTTGGTGAGCAGTTCAGCAGTTTGATCTTTTCACGCATGATCGCGGCGGCGTCGAAGACGCTCGGCGGTTCGATGGCCACCAGGGCGAGGACCTGCAGCAGGTGGCTCTGGATCATGTCGCGCAGCGCGCCGGCGGTGTCGTAGAAGTTTGCGGCGCGGGAACCGACGCCGACGGTCTCGGCCGCGGTGACCTGCACGTGGTCGATGTACTGTCGGTTCCACATCGGCTCGAAGAAGGTGTTGGCGAAGCGCATGACCAGGATGTTCTGGACGAGTTCTTTGCCGAGGTAGTGGTCGATGCGGTAGGTGGCGTCTTCTTCAAAGACGCGGCCGAGGGCCTGGTTGAGTGAGATGGTGGTGCGGAGGTCGGTGCCGAAGGGCTTTTCGATGATGATGCGTTGCCAGGGCATTTTCTCGGCGTTGACGGTGCACCAGCGGTGCCCCTCGGCGACGAGCCCGGCTTGTCCGATGTTGGCGATGATGCCCTCGTAGAGGTTGGGGGAGACGGAGAGGTAAAAGAGGATGTTGGGCATGCCCCCGGCGCGGAGGATGTTGTGCTGCGTGCCCAGTTCGTTGATGCGTTTGCTCAGACCGGCGTAGATCTCGGGGCTGATGCTGTCGCCGGCGTGGTAGTGCAGGCGCTTGCAGAACGAATCCCACTTGGCCTTGTCGAAACTCGCGGCGAACTTCTTGACGCCTTCGAGCATGCGCTCGCGGAAGGCTTCGTCGCTCATCGCGGTGCGTGAGACGCCCAGCACGCAGAGACGCTCGGGCAGGCGGCCCTGGCGGTCAAGGTCGTAGAGCGCGGGGATGAGTTTGCGCTGGGTGAGGTCGCCCGAGGCGCCGAAGATGACGATGACGCAGGGCTCGGGGGTGGCGCTGGGGGCGATGTTCATGGTCAGGAGAGTATCGGCGAGTTGGGGTGGAAATGTGCGAAAACAAGCCGGAAGCACGGGGGGAAGATCGATTTTGCGGGGATATGCTCCCGGTTGATGATCCAGACGCTTCGCATGATCGACGCGAGCCTGAACCGCTGCCGGGAAGGGCTGCGGGTGATGGAGGATGTTGCGCGGTTTGCGCTCAACGCGGAACGGGTCTGCGAGCGGCTGAAGAAACTTCGGCACACACTGGCGGAAGCCGAGCGTTCGCTGGGGGTTGATTGGACAAGGCTCCTGGCGAACCGCGACACGCCCGGGGACGTGGGGACGGGGATCAAGACCGCCTCGGAGGGTTCGCGCACTTCGCTGCGTGAGGTGGCGATCGCTTCGGCAAAGCGGGCGGCGGAGGCGCTGCGGTCGCTTGAAGAATCCGCGAAGACCATCTCGGTACCCTCTTCTGCGTTTGCGAAGGTCGTCGATTCGGACCCGGTAGGTCGGTCTGCGATCTCACCCGCACGTCGGTTTGAACTCATCCGCTACGAGCTCTACGACATCGAGCGCGACCTGGCGCTCACCTTCGGCTCTGCCGGCGTGTGCCCGCAGTGGCGGCTGTGCGTGCTGATCACCGAATCGCTCTGCGCCAAGCCTTGGATGCACGTGGCGCGGGAGGCGATTCGCGGCGGCGCGGATTGTTTGCAACTGCGTGAGAAGAACCTTGACGGGCGAGAGCTCTTGAGCCGGGCGCGTGAGTTGGTTCGCCTGGCGCGTGAGGAAGCCGCCGCACTCGGTCGGAGTGTCGGCGTGGTGATCAACGACCGCGTGGATATCGCGGTGCTCAGCGGTGCCGACGGCGTGCACCTTGGGCAGGGTGATCTGTCGGTCGAAGATGCCCGGAAGCTCGCCGGCGCGTCGCTGCTCATCGGTGTTTCCACCCATGACGTGCACGAGGCTCGCAAGGCCATCGACGACGGCGCGGATGTCTGCGGCGTGGGGGCGATGTTCTCTACGTCGACCAAGCCGCGGGAGACCAGCGGGGTTGCGTACCTTCGGCAATACCTGTCGATGGCGGGACCGGGTGCGAATGGCGGGGCGGCGCGGTGCGTTCCTCATTTGGCGATTGGCGGGATCACGCCTGAGAATGTTGGCGAGCTGGCTAGGGCCGGGTGCTTGGGGATCGCGGTGAGCTCGGTGGTCTGCGGCAGCCATGATCCGCGCGGGGTGTGTGAGGCGTTGCTGCGCGGGCTGGTTGATTCGGGCAAGGCCGGCGCGGGCGCTGTCGGGTCGGTATCCTCTGGGCATGGCTGAGACGTTCAAGCGTGCGGAACTGAGCAACGGGCTTCGCATCGTCGCGGAGGTTGATCCCGCGGCCCACACCGCATCCGCCGGGTTTTTTGTGAAGACCGGCACACGCGACGAGGCCCTGCAGGACATGGGCGTGAGCCACTTCCTTGAGCACATGATGTTCAAGGGGACCGATCGTCGCTCAGCGGAAGACATCAACCGCGAGTTCGACGCGATGGGCGCACGCAGCAACGCGTACACATCCAGCGAGATGACGGCCTTTTACGCCTCGGTTTTGCCCGAAAAACTCGGCGACGCCACCGACGTTCTTGCGGACATGATGAGGCCCGCGCTGCGCGAGGAGGACTTTCAGACCGAGAAGGGCGTGATCCTCGAAGAGATCGCGATGTACAAGGACGAGCCGACGTGGGTGCTCTACGAATCGGCGATGGAGTCGTACTTCGCTTCGCACCCGCTGGGGTATCGCGTGCTGGGCACGACGCAGAGCATCACCGACCTGCGCTCGGACCGGATGCGGGAGTATTTCGCCAAGCGCTACAGCGCGGACAATACGGTGGTGGCGCTGGCGGGGAAGGTGGACTTTGACAGCGCGGTTGCGCAGATCGAGAAACTCTGCGGGCATTGGCAGCGGACCAAGGCCCATCGCGACGCGACGGCGCCGAAGGTTGCCGGCGGGGAGATGACGATCGAGGACGCGAAGGTCAGCCGGGCGTACCGGATGATGATCGCCCCGGGTCCGCACGAGAAGGACGATCGTCGCTACACGGCCTTCGTGATGACACAGTTGCTCGGCGCGCCGGATAACAGCCGGCTGCACTGGGCGCTGATCGAGACGGGGCTGGCGGAGGAGGCGGAAGTTTCGAGCGATCCGAAGGACGGGACGGGTGACACGCGCGTGCTGGTGGCGTGCGAGCCCGATCGGCTCGAAGAGGTCTGGGCGATTGTTGAGCGAGAGATCGCGGGGCTGGGCGCGGTGATCACGGAGGATGATGTTCGGCGTGTGCGGGCGAAGGCGGCTACGGGTGTGACGCTGGCGGGCGAAAGGCCCGAGGGGCGGATGCACCGGCTCGGTCGGCAGATGCTCACGCAGGGGACGTACACGACGCTGCGCGAGGAACTGGACAAGATCGAGCGGGTGACCGTGAAGGACGTGCGCGAGTTGCTGGAGGCGATGCCGATGCACGCCGGCGCGCCGGGTCGGCTGGTCGCGACGCTCAAACCCGCGGCGGGTTGAGCATGGCGACGGGTGACGGTTGAGGTGGAATTCGGCTTAGGCCGCTCGGGGTGCGAAGACGCGTGAGCACCCGCCGCCGGCACGGACGGCGGCTTCGAGCGCCTTGGTGGCGAAGTCCACCATGTCGTCGGCGGAGTTGATGCGGGCCAGGGTGGAGTTGTCCAGCGGGCACAGACCCGCGGAGAGCGAGATCATCATGGGCGTGGTGACCAGGCCCGGCGGCTGACAGTTGATCGGGGCGGCGGCGATGCGTGCGCGGGCACCGTCGATGGCCTGCGTTGCGTGGGCGCGGTCGAGCCGCGACAGAACGACCCCGAAGCGGTCTTCGTCGTAGCGGCAAACGAGGCATTGGGCGGCGTCGAAGTGCGCTTTCAGCGTCTTGCCGACCTGGGCGAAGAGGGCGTCGATGTACGCCTCGCCGTGCCTTTGGCGAAGGTCTTTCAGATCGTCGATCTGCAGCAGCGCGATGCTGAAGGGGATCTTGGCGCCGGTGGCCTGGGCGTAGCCCGAGACGAGGTTGCGGTTGAAGGTCAGACGGTTGGGCAGAGCGGTGACGGGGTCGGTGGTGGGGCCTTCGTTGGCGGAGCATTCACCCTCGAAGGGGACCTGGATGGCCTCGAGCTGGGTGTTGGCGCGGCGCATGACCTCGTCGGGATCGTCGAGTTCGCCGATGTCGAGCTTCAGCAGGTACGCCACTTCCTTCGCGCCGGCGTTGACGGCCTTCATCAGTTCGTCGACCTCCGCGGGGCTGAGGGCGAAGAGCTCCTGCGCGCGGGTGTACAGACGCTTGAGCACCACGCCGGGCTCGCTGGAGGAGAGCAGTTCGGCGGCGATGTTGCCCAATCCAACGGCCTTGCAGATGTCCAGGCACTCGGTCGGCGCGGCGCTCGGGCGCTCGTGGTACTTGATGGGTAGGGCGAGTTCGGGGGGGAGTTTCCAGCGTGTGGCGAGCATCGATCCGATGTCGGCGTGCGAGACTTCGAGGTCGGAGAGTTCGTGCTTCAGCAGCAGGCGGTGATCGCCGTTGGTTTTGGCCAGAACTTCCGCGTACTCCTTCCCGAGCGCGCGGTGCATGGCGACCATGCCGATGTCCTGTAGGAGGCCGCCGAGGAAGGCTTCTTCTTCGCACTTGCTGGACCCGGCGCGGGCGAAGACCTTGGCGGAGACGCCCGAGAGCAGCCCGCGCCGCCAGTAGTTCTGGTAATCGAAACCGGAGTCTTCGCCGTCCGCAACGGAAGCGACGAGCGAGAAACCCAGAGCGAGGGTCTTGACGGCGGAGAAGCCGAGCATGACGATGGCGGATTGAATGGTGGTGCAGGGCTTGCGGAGCGCGTAGAAGGAACTGTTGACGGTTTTGAGCAGTTTCGCGGAGAGGCCCTGGTCGTTGGCGATGGTGTCGGCGAGTTCCGCCGCACGAACGCGCTCGTCCTGCGTGAGTTCGATGACCTTCAACGCGACAGCCGGGAGGCTGGGGAGCGTTTTGCAGGCCAGCACTTTTTCAAGCAGTTCGGGGTTCATGCGCGTGCGAGCCCGGATGGGCGGGTCAGATCTGCACCCGCCAAGGCGGGTTCTTCAAGGGTGAGCGACAGGGAAAGTATCGGGAAACCTGCCCCGGGACTTCATCCGGGTCAATCCCCCCCTTCGCAGGGGTCGCGTTATCGGGCGGCACGATCGGTAGAGCCCGAGGATGTGATGGCTTTGGGCAGGTCCGGATAGACCAGCGGGGCGGTGTTGAGCGGGCGGCCGATGAGCCAGGCGAGATAGGTGGCCAGGAACCGCGAGGCGTTGCGGACGACGGGGGCGGGGGCTTTGGAGGGTCGGTCCTTGGGAAGGTCCTTCAGTGCGCGCACAAGGGCGACCGTTTGCGGACGGAGGGGCCAGGTGTTGGGTGGTGAGCCCTTGATGAGCGTGCCGGAGGCGGGGTCGAAGCTGGACGGGCCGGCGGCGGCGAGGTCGAAATCGGGCTGATAGCCGGATTCGGTGAGGGCCGACCATTGCAGACGGAGGAGGACGCCCGGGACGCTGTCGGGCCCGGCGCGGAGGGCGTGCAGGGCGGTGATGGCGTCGTCGAAGAGCGATTCGTGCGGGTCGGCGTCGATGACCATGTGGCTGAGCAGGTCGGCGATGTAGAGCCCCGCGTGATAGACGGGCAGTGAGGCCCGGAGGTGATTGAACGGCTGACGCAGGTCCCACTCGGTCAAAAGGTGCAGGTCAGCGGCGGGTTTCAGGATCAGACCGGCCTCGCCCGCGGTGAGGACTTCAAGACCACCCGAATAGGGGGAGCCGGGGCGGCGGGCGCCTTTGGCGAGGGCGCGGATGACGCCGTGGGAGCGGGTGAAGAGGGCGACGACTTGGGAGGTCTCGGACCAGTCCCAGTGGCGGAGGCACAGTGCGGGATCGAAGATGGCGGCGGGCACGCGGGGAGGTTAGCGGAGATTGGGGTGGTGGGGCGGGGGGAATCGGAGATGACTGCGGGGTATGCTCGGGGCATGAAGTTTGAACTGGTGGATGCGGTGCTTTCGCAGGATGAGACGTCGATCACGACGCTCAAGCAGGTGAGCCTTTCGGAGGAGTATCTGCAGGACCATTTCCCCGGTTTTCCGGTTCTGCCGGGGGTGTTCATGCTGGAGGCGATGGTGCAGGCGGGGCGGCGGGTTTTGCAGGCTCGGGATTCGGCGGCGGGTGGGCACAAGCGGTATGTGCTCGGGGCGGTGCGGGCGGTGAAGTACGGGGCGTTTGTGCGCCCGGGGTATTCACTGCGTGTGACGGTGTCGCTGAGCAAGGTCGACGAGGCGAGCGGCGCGGTGGAGTTCAAGGGGCAGGCGGTGCTGCTGGCGCCCGGCGGCGGGGCGGTTCGTGATGCGAACAACGAAGAGGAAGTGGCCTTCGGCGGTCGTTTCACGCTTCGCGAGTTGCGGCTGTGATCCGTGAAAAGCCTGTCTTTTGTTCCGAATAGGCGGTGGCGTGCTTCCCTCGGGTGAGAAATCGGGGGAGAGGTGATCTAGTATGGGCCCTTGTCGGGTCGTGGGGTGGCGGGGGTTGGGTGGTGGTGGGGGGATCGTGGAAAGGGCTTGGCATGACTCGCGATGAGATTTTGGGCAAGGTTCGCACGGTGTTGGTCGATGCGCTCGCGGTGGATGAGGATGAGGTGACGCCCGGGGCGTCGCTGGTTCGCGATCTGGGGGCGGAGAGCATCGACTTCTTGGACATCGTCTTCAAACTGGAGCAGGTCTTCGGCTTCAAGATCCAGCAGGGAGAACTGTTCCCGGAGAACGTCGCGCAGGACCCGAAGTATGTGCAGAACGGCAAGGTGACGCCGGATGGTGTAGCGGCGCTGAAGGCGCGGCTGCCACACGTGGATTTCTCGGCGTGGGAGAAGGACCCGTCGCTGGGGAAGGTGGCGGAACTGTTCACGGTGGGGACACTGGTGAACTTTGTCGAGAAGAAGCTGGGGCGGTAAGACGCGGGAATCGGCAATCGGCAATCGCGGAGGGGCTTGGGCTCTGACTGTGGTTGCCGCGTGGATGATCAACTTGTTTTCTGCCTTTGCCTATTGCCCATTGCCTATTCCCGATTGCCTGGTGTTTGCATTATGCGATGGATGTGGATTGACAGGGTGATCGAACTGAAGCCGCGGGAGCGGCTGGTTGCGATCAAGAATGTGTCGCTTGCGGAGGAGCATCTGCACGACCACTTCGCGGCGGATGTAGAGCGGGGGTTGGGGGCGGCGCCGGTGATGCCGGGGAGTTTGATGCTGGAGGGGATGGCGCAGACCGGCGGTGTGCTGGTCGGGCACGCGGAGAACTTTGCGTACAACGTGGTGCTGGCGAAGATCAACCGTGCGGAGATCAGCAAGGATGCGACGGCGGGTGACACGCTGCGCTACACCGCGGTGATCGAGCGGATGGACGCCATCGGCGCGACGGTGAAGGGGACGATCCACCGCCTTCGGCATGCGAGCGTGCATGCCGCGAAGTCGAGCGGGGCGGCGGTGACGGACGAGGGGTGGGAGCAGATCGGCTCAGTTGAGATGATGTTCAGCCACCTGGATAACAACATGGGCGGCGGCGGGCAGGCCGGGCGGGATTACCCGGCGCGGAACTTTGTGTTCGGTGAATCGTTCAAGACCTTGCTGAAGAGCAGTGGGTATTGACTGGTAGGCACTGGGCACTGGGCATCAGGCACTTGGTAAGGCAGAAGGCAGAACGCAGAAAGCGGGGCGTTTTCAGGGGTGCGGCATGAGCATTAGGGCGGCGAGCTCTGTGCGGGCCAGGGCGAGGGCGGCGAGTTGGATCAGTGCGTAGGTGGGCGGGAACGCGGCGATGGCGATCGCGATGGTGGCGAGCATTCGTGCGTGCTGGGGGTTTCGCTGCGCGAGGATCTGCACCACCGCGACGACGGTGATGATCGAGGCGAGTTTGATGAGGATGAGGCCCCAGTGGCCCATCGCGGCGATGGCGGCGCGGGCGAGGGGGTTTACTTCGCTGCCGCCGAGGTGCATGATGACCCAGGTGAGCATGATATCGAGCATGCCGAAGAGGATGAACCAGCAGATGTGATCGGGGAGGTGGACGGTTGCGCGGGGACTGAGTGCGTCGAGCAGTGATGCGGCGCGGCTGGGTTCGACGGCGCGAGCCTGGGCGGTTACGCCTGGGGCGTCGGTGTTTGCAGCTCTTCGCGGACGATGCGATCGAAGAGGCGGGATGGAGCGGGGTGAGAGGTCCATTGTTCGAACTGCTCTGCGCCTTGTCGGATGAAGAGGTTGGCACCGTCGATGATGCGGAGGCCCGCGGAGAGCGCGGCTTTGAGCAGCGGCGTGTTCAGCGGGCGGTAGACACATTCCAATACGACGGCGGAGGCGGGGAGGTTCCGAAGTGTGGTGTCGTTCAGGGGTGAGGCGTCGGGTGCGGGGCCGCCCTGCATGCCCAGGCTGGTGCAGTTGATGACCGCGGCGGGCTTGAGGTTCATCAGATCGTGCTCGGTGGCGACGCGGACCTCGGCGTGTTTGCGGGTGCCGTTGGCTTGGGTGTTGAAGTCGTTTGCGAGGGCGAGGGCTTTGTCGTGGGTGCGGTTGATGATGACGACGCGACCGCCGACGGAGAGGGCGGCGGCGACGGCGGCGCGGGCGGTGCCGCCGGCGCCGAGGATGGCGATGAGCGGCTGAGTGTCGGCGTCGTTTGGTGTGCCGGGCGAGAGATGCTCGCGGAGGATGGAGGCGAGGGCGCTGGCGTCGGTGTTGGAGAGGGCGATGCGGGTGGCGTTGCCGCGTGGGTCGCGGGTGATGGTGAGGGTGTTGGCGCTGCCGCAGGCGCGGGCGAGGGGGTCGATGGACCAGCGGCCGTCACCTTCGTCGAAGAGCTCGGTGGCGAGGCGAAGGAGGTGCTCTTTGTGGGGCATGGTGACGGAGCAGCCGTGGAAGTCGAGATGGACGTGGTCGATGAGCGCGGGGAGGGTGGCCTTGAGGTGTTCGTACTCGGGCGGGACGGGGAGCGGGAGGTAGACGGCGTCGAAGGTTATGGCGTCGAAGCCGGCGTTGTGGATGAGCGGGGAGAGGGAGTGTTCGACGGGGTAGCCGATGACGCCGAAGACTTTGGTGGTGGAGGAGATGGAGCGGAAGCGGTAGGTTTCGAGCAGTTCGGTGATGATGGGCTGGCCGGGCGCGGTGGCGGTGTTTCGGCGGAGCGAGGCGAAGGTGAGGAAGGCGTCGAACTTTGGGGCGAGGACGCGGGACATGAGCCCGAAGGGGCCCATGGCGAGGGCGATCATGGGCTTGCCGCCGACGCCTTTGCCGCCGCGGACTTCGGCGAGGATGTCGAGCAGCTCGAGGTTGTCGCGGAGTGAGCGTGCGCGGTAGGCGACCTTGACCACGGCGGCGGCGGGCTCGGCGATCATGTTCTCGATGCGGCGGATGAGGTCGGGCGGGCGGGTGTGGAAGTCGTGGGCGGAGAGGATCAGGCCCGTGGTGACCTGACGGACTTGCGCGGGGTGATCGACGGCGAGGTTGACTTTTTGCTTGATGTTCGCGGAGCGGGCGTAGGTGGCGAGTTCGATGTCGATGTACTGCGGCGTTGGATTGAAGCGGGTGGAGAGGTGCTCGAAAAGGCTGATGCGGGCGTCGTCGGGCCCGTCGTACTGCCCGCCTTCGAGCACGGGTCGGCAGGTGAGGATGCAGGGGATGGGGGAGCGCTCGATGAGCGAGGCGATGGAGGCGACCTGGGCCTCGAACTGGTCGTGGAGGCCGGTGAAGAAGCTGTCGACGCGGAACTCGACGAGGTCGGCGCCGCGGTCGCGGGCTTCGCGTGCGTCGTTGAGTGCGAGTGCGGGGTCGTCGAAGAGGATGGGAACGCAGAGGAGTGTCACGGGGCCGATGATAGAGGGCGTGGGGTGGGGGCGTTGATGGGTGTGGGGCGTGTGATTGGATCAGGACCTTTTGAGCTGTGGCGGGTTGAGGTAGGTGGCGGTGCGCCAGAGCCATTCGAGCGGGCCGATGCGGAAGTGTTTCAGGTAGAGGTTTGCGGACAGGATGAGGAAGAGCCAGACGGCGACGGTGAGGGCGGCGCGGCCGGGGTAGGTGGTGTGTGCGTACCAGCCCAGGCCCCAGTGGAGCATGAAGAAGGACATGATGACGGTTTCGCTGAGGTAGCCGGTGAGGCCGAGGCGGCCGAGGGAGGCGATGGTGCGGGCGAGGAATGGCGTGCGGGGTTGATCGAGCCAGCGGAGGATGAGGGCGAGGTAGCCCAGGCTGCTGAGCGGGCCGAGGATGCTGGTAAGGAGCATGGAAAGCGCGCCGAGCGCTGCGGAAGAGTCGGGGGAACTGCTGATGAGGTAGGCGACGGTGTGCGCGGGAAGGGCGATGGTGAAGAACAAGACGATCAGGGCGCGGCGCAGCTTTGGGAGGCGGCTGTGAAAGAAGCCGGATTTGAGCAGGGCGATGCCCAGGGCGAAACAGGCGAAGACCTGCGGGCCCATAAGCGGAAGCATGACGAAAAAAAAGCTGAGGTACTGAATGAAGCGGATGACCAGGGCGTGGAGGAAGGGGCCGTCGCGGAGGGCGGAGGTTTCGAGCTCGGCGAAGCGGGGGTCGTAGGTGCTCAGATCGCTGGTGAGGACGTTTGCAAGGTTTTCGAAGAAGGACTTGGATTGGTCGAGCGTGTGGGGGGAAAGGACGGCTTTCTGTTGGAGAGAATCGAAGTACACGGAGGTCAGAAGGCCGATGCCTGCGGCGAGGATTGCAGCGATGGAAAATCCGATCGCGGCGAGGATGATGAGCGTGCGGACGGCGCGGCGTGGGAGCCAGAAGGAGCAGATGCCGACGATGGCGTAGAGCAGGAGTATGTCGCCCGACCAGAAGAGGGTAATGTGGAGAATGCCGAAGAGGGCGAGCATGAGCATCCGACGGACCCAGACGGCGGTGAAAGGGCGTTGGGTGTTGGCGGCGGGTTGGGCCATGATGCCGAGGCCGACGCCGAAGAGGATGGAGAAGAGCGGGTAGAACTTGCCGGTACAGAAGATGGCGATGAAGGCGTGGAGGAGATGACCGAGGCTGCTTTCGTTCTTGGGTGTGACGGTTTCGACGGCTTGCATCGATGGGAGTGCGAAGAAGGATGCGTTGACGAAGAGGATGCCCAGGAGGGCGAAGCCGCGGGAGACATCAAGGACCGGGAGACGGTCGGTGTCAAGTATGGGGCCTGCGTGCGGTTGAGCGCTGCTTGGGTTCATGGATGGGGGGAAGTTGAGAGTGATGTTGCAGCGCTGGAACCGGCGATGAAGCCGCTGGCCCAGGCCCATTGGAAGTTGAAGCCGCCGATTCGGCCGTCGACGTCGAGGATTTCGCCCGCGAGGTAGAGCCCCGGGCAGAGGCGGGATTGCATGGTGGAGGGATCGACTTCGGCGAGGGGGATGCCGCCGGCGGTGACCTCGGCGTAGGTGAAGCCACGGGAGCCGGTGACGGGGAGCGGGGCGCTGGTGACGGCGAGGGCGAGTGCGCGGCGTTGATTTCGCGGCAGGTTGTCGCAGGGTGAAAGTGGGTCGATGTTTGCTGAGGCGCACAGAGCGCGGGCGAGGCGCTCGGGGAGGTGATGCGAGGGGCGGTCGAAGAACTTCAAAGGCGGCAAGCGGCGGGCGTTGACCAGGTCGTTGTCGAGCTGCTCGGTGGTGAGCTTCGGGAGCCAGTTGATGACGAGCGTGGCGGCGGGGTCGGCGGCTTTGGCGTCGAAATACGAGCGGCTGATATCGAGCGGGCCGGGGCCTGAGAGACCGAAGTGGGTGCAGAGGGTTGAGTTGGTGAAGGAGACGAGTTGTTTGCCGGTGCCTGAAAGGACGCGGAGGGTGGTGGGGAGGGTGATGCCTGAGAGTGCGCGGATGAAGGAGGAGTCATCGAGGATCAGCGGGACGAGGGCGGGGAAGATGCGCGGCGTAGTGGAGTGGCCCAGCGTGCGGGCGAAGGTGTAGCCAAGCCCGTCGGAACCGGTTTTAGGCAGGGCCATGCCGCCGGTGCAGAGGATGAGGCGGCGGGCGCGGATGATCTCGGTGGGTTGTGCGTTTGCGGAATCGTTGGAGAGCGAAGCATCGTCGGCGGTTTGCGATGTGGGTTGTTCGACGGCGCGGGCGATGATGAAGGGGTGCTGGGCGTTTGGTGATTCGTCGCGGGCGATGCGGCCGACGCGCCAGGGGTGGCGGATGTGGACGTTCGCGGCGCGGGCTTGGTGCAGCAGGGCGTTCAGGACGGTGTTGGCGTCGTCTGTGGTGGGGAAGAGTTTGCCGGTCTCTTCGCGCTTGAGTGTTACGCCCGCGTCGGCGAAGAAGTCGACGGTCTGCTGAACGGTGAAGCGCCCGAGGACGCGGCGGACTGTGTTGCGGGATGAGCCGAAGTAGGCGGTTTCGTCGACGTGGTGGTGGGTGACGTTGCAGCGGCCGCCGCCGGCGACGAGGATTTTGGCACCGAGTTTCTTGGCGCCGTCGAGGGCGATGATGGACGGGTGTGATGGCGGCGCGGCGGAGCTCTCGGCGGTGCGTCCCGCCCAGATGGACGCGAAGAGCCCGGCGGCACCGGCGCCAACGACAACGATGTCCGCGTGCTGCGTCTGCGTCACGGGGTGAGCGTATGGGTGATCAGGGGCGGATAGCGGAGCGTCGGATCAGGCTTTCTTCAGGCCGGCGAACCACTTTTCCGCATAGGTGCCGATGAGGGGGAGGGGCTTGGCTTGTTCGTTGATGGCGTTCAGCGCGCCGATGACGATCAGCACGAGCAAACCGAGGCCGATGATCGCCACGATGGGCATGGCGATGCACGCGCCGATACCCAGGGTCACGATGCTGACGACGACACCCGCGGCGAGGGCGATGGCGTAAACAATCCAGATTGTCGCGGCTTGCTTTGCGTGATAGAGGGCGAAGTCGTTGTTCCGCATGATGACCGGGAGCAGCCAGAACGGGATGCCGGCGATGGTGATGACGTAGCTCAGGATGGCGAAGACCTTGCCGTCTTTCACTTCGCCGGGGGACATGGGCGGTGCGGCGCCGGAGAATGCGGAAGGTTGGGGAGCGGGTGAAGGGGTGGCGTTTGAGGAGTTGGTCTCGTCGGACATGATGCTGCTCCCATGGTTGGGCAGGTTCGACGGCGAGGGCGCGTCGAGGTGGGTTGCCGCGGTCAGTCTACAAGATATCGGTTGGGGTGTGCAACCGCGAGCCGCGTGGAGGCGGGGGAGACGGGCGATCGTGCGTGCGGCGTGATCACAGTTCTGCGAGGCGCTGGGCGGTTTGCCGTTCGATCAGGTCGCTTGTGAGCTTGGTGAAGTCGCCCGCGAGCAGATCGCGGAGGGCGTACTCACCCGGCAGGCGTTCGTCGGCGACGATGCCCTCTTTGTAGCGGTATGTGCGGATCTTTTCGCTGCGGTCGCCGAAACCGATCTGGGAGTTTCGAGCGGCGGAACGCTCGGCGTGTTTGCGTTGGCGTTCGGCTTCGTAGAGCCTTGCGAGCAGCAGGCGGCGGGCGCGCTCGCGGTTCTGCTGCTGGCTTTTGGCTTCCATCATTTTGATGACGATGCCGGTGGGCTTGTGGAAGATCTGCCAGGCGGTTTCGACTTTGTTGACGTTCTGCCCGCCGGGGCCTTGGGCGCGGGTGGCTTGCTCTTCGACGTCCTTGGCCCAGTCGATCTTCACGTCGACGCTCTCGGGCTCGGGCAGGACCGCGACGGTGGCGGTGCTGGTGTGCACGCGGCCTTGCGTTTCGGTGGCGGGGATGCGTTTGACGGAGTGCACGCCGGCCTCGAAGGAGAGAGACGACCAGACGCCGCTGCCACGGACGTTGATGACGGCGGAGCGGATGCCCCCCGCGTTGGATTCGGGAGAGACTTCCAGCGGCTCGAAGGTCCAGGACTTTTTCGAGGCGAGCTTCTGGTACATGTCCAGCAGGTCGGCGGCCCAAAGTGCGGCCTCGTCACCCCCCGTGCCCGCGCGGATCTCGAGCATCACCGAGGCGATCTTGTTGTCGTCGCTCTGCACGAGGGAGGACTTGAGTTCCTTCGCGAGCGTTTCGGCCTGCGTGCGCAGGGACGGAAGCTCGGCGCGGGCGAGATCGGCGAGTTCGCGGTCGCTGCCGGTGGTGGCGAGGGTCAGCTCGTGGATCTCTGAGGCGAGCTTTTCGAGCTGTGCGAAGCCTTCGGCGATCGGGTCGAGCGCGGCTTTCTGGATCGAGAGATCACGCAAGGCGCGGTGATCGAGGGTGCCGTCGTTGCTCAGCAGCTTCGCGGAAATGTCGGCGTGCTTCTCGCGAAGCTCGCGGAGCTTGGCGATGACGGGTTGAGCCAGGAATGAGGAAAGGTCGGACACGGGCGGAGTTTAGCTCTGCCTGAGGGGCGAGACGGCGTGCGGTGCGTCATCGAAGCTGCGGGTGAGGATGATCACGCCGGGATCGGTGCGCCGCGGGGTTGGTTGCGCTTCCAGGGATACTCGGGGAGCGTCTGTGCGGAGAAATCGGCAAAGTGGTCCCAGGGGCGCTGTTCGTCGGTGAAGGGGTTGGCGAACGCAACCATTCGGCGTGCCGGGCCCTTTGGGTCGAAGAGTTCGAGCTTGGCGTCCCAGTTTGTGACGGCGAAGCCCAGCACGGTTTGGATCGCGGGCATCCAATGGTCGTCAAGAATGATCAGCCCGTTGGGTTTGACGAGTCGCATGCAGTAGAAGACGTCGAGTAGGACGTAATCGAAGAGGTGCATGCCGTCGACGAAGGCGAGGTCGAAGCGTTCATTGCTCGCGACGAGTTGAGGCAGGGCGAGGTGCGAGGGTTGCTCGATGAACCGGGTGATGGCGCGTGCGCCGGATTGATCGAGCTCGCGCACCCCCGCGCGGTTGCACCAGGCTTGACCGGGGTCGATGACGGTGTGGGCGTCGGTGGAGAGTGGAGAGTCGCCGTGGGTTGTGCAGAGGGCCTCGATGATCGCGAGGGTGGATTGGGCGAGGCCCAGACCGATCTCGAGGGTTCGGCGTGCGCCTTCGCGGATGACCAGATCGCGGAGGGCGTTTGCGTTCTCGGTGCTGTAGGCGACGGGCCAGATCGGGTAGGTCTTGCCCGCCTCATCGACGACGTGACCCAAGGCGTGGGTGTGCTGGCGGCGGGTGCGGACTGTTTGGAGCAGGTCGGTTGGCTGAATCATCCCTGTGGTTATCGGCTCGGCGGAGGGGTGATCTGAAGCCGCAGCCGTCGACGAAGGGGAGACTTCGGGCGGGCTACCCTCGCTCTCGACGACCCGGAGGCTCCATGACCGAAGCGGCGATCAGAATCGACGGCGTACGGAAGACCTTTGGTCCCAAAGTGGCGGTGGATGGGCTGAGTTTGGTGGTGCCGCGGGGCTCGCTGTGCGGGTTCATCGGGCCCAACGGCGCGGGGAAGACCACGACGATCCGCATGATCATGTCGATCATTTTCCCGGATACAGGAAGCATTCAGGTGCTGGGCAAGGGCAGCGCGCTGGAGAGCAAGGACCGCATCGGTTATCTGCCCGAAGAGCGCGGGCTGTACAAGAAGATGAAGGTCGGGGCGTTTCTGGCGTACGTCGCGCAGCTCAAGGGGATCAACGCCTCTGAAGCGAGCAGACGTGCGGCGAGTTGGCTGCAGCGCGTCGAGCTGGGCGGGGTGATCAACAAGCGGTGTGAGGAACTTTCCAAGGGCATGCAGCAGAAGGTGCAGTTCATCGCGGCCGTGCTTCACGAGCCCGAACTGATCATTCTTGACGAGGTTTTCAGCGGGCTGGACCCGATGAATCGGCGGCTGATGCGCGACCTGATCGACGAGCAGCACCGCGCGGGGCGGACGGTGATCTTCTCCACGCACGCGATGTTCGAGGCGGAGCAGTTGTGCGACCAGATTTTCATGATCCATCAGGGACGCAAGATGCTCGACGGTCCGCTCACTGACGTGCTGGAGCAGTTCGATACGCGGTCGCTGGTGGTCGAGACGCAGAGCGACGAGGGCGTGCAGCAGTTGCGGAATGTTGAGGGCGTGGCGGAGGTGATTACGGGGACAGACCGCGGGGCCGACAAGCGGGCGGTGCAGGTCTTACTGAGCGAAGGCGAGAATGCCCAGCGGGTGCTGGCGCGGATCGCCTCGACCGTCTCGGTGAAGCGGATCGAAGTTCGGCGAGTATCGCTCGAAGAAGTCTTCCTTGAAGTGGTCAGGCGGTCGGGAGGCGGAGAGGTTGACGAGCGGTTGCTGGCGGGGTTCGCCGTCAGCAGCGGCGAAGGAGGTGAGTCGTGAATCGCACGCTGCTGATCGCGATCCGAGAGTTCAAGGCGGTGGTCTTCACGAAGGGGTTCGTGCTGGGGATCCTTTTGACGCCCGTTATGGTGCTGGTGGGTGTGCTGGCGGTGAAGTTGATTCCCGAAGCGCCGGAGATGAAGGTGAAGGTGGCGCTGATCGATCAGTCGGGCGCGGCGAGCGACTTTGCCCGCAAGCGATTCGGATCTGAGGGAGCCCAGGCCGAGGCGGAGCGTGTTGCGGCGGAGATGACCAAGCAGATCGATCAAGCGACGGGTGAGATGGGGCTGAAGGGACCGGCCGTGGACGCGGCGAAGAGCCAGGTGCAGAGCTCCGCGGCGATGATCACGGGCGGGGCGAAATCGATCGCGCTCGAAGTGCTCGACGCGGGCGCGAACGTGGACGAACTGAAGAACCAGGTGAAGAACGCGCAGGTGGGCTTCGGCGCGCCTCAGTTGATGGCCGTGGTGGTGGTGCCAAAGGAGGCGGTGAGCGGGCCGCTGGTCGACGGGAAGTGGGCTGAGCACCAGTTGTTCATTCATCCGAAGCTGGATTTTCAGATCGCCTCGATCATCAATCGGCGGATGGGCGACGCGATCGTTGATGCGCGGATTACCTCTGACCCGCGATTCAGCGGGGCGCAGCTTTCACCCGAGGTGGTGCGGGCGACGTTCGCGAGGCCCGATCCAACGCCGCAGGCCTTGGGGCGTGAGGGGGATAAGCCCAGCATGGGCGCGGTGCAGATGATCGTGCCGTTCGCGATGATGATCCTGCTGATGCTCTCGGTGATGACGGGCGGGCAGTATCTGATGACCGCGCTGGTGGAGGAAAAGTCCAACCGCGTGATGGAGGTTTTGCTGTCAGCCGTGAGCCCGATGCAGCTCATGACCGGGAAGATCATCGGGATGATGTGCGTGGCGCTGCTGATCCTGACGATCTACGGCGGGGCGGGCATCGCGGGGCTCATCGTCGCGAATCTCGTCGACCTGATCGAGACCTCGAAGCTCATCTGGCTGGCGATCTTCTTCTTCTGCGCGTTCTTCACCATCGCCTCGATGATGGCGGCGGTGGGTGCGGCGGTGAACGACATCCGCGAGGCGCAGACGTTCCTGACGCCCGTGATGCTGACGGTCATGCTGCCTTGGCTGATGGTCATGCCGATCTCGCGGGCGCCGAACTCGACGTTCGCAACCGTGCTGAGCTTTGTCCCTGTGATGAACCCGTTCGTCAGCGTGATCCGCCTGGGCGGGAGCGAGCCTGTGCCGAACTGGCAACTGGCGGTCTCTGCGGTGATCGGCGTGCTCACGGCGCTCGTCACGGCGTGGATCGCGGCGAAGATCTTCCGCATCGGTGTGCTGATGTACGGCAAGCCGCCGAACTTCACGACGCTGATCCGCTGGGTGAGGATTGCGTGATGAGCGTGCGAACGACGGTGCGGAAGGCATCGAAGAAAGCACCGAGCGCACAGCGTGGGTTGCTTTCGCGGTACGACATGTACGAACTGTGCGTGCAGAGCCCCACGGCGCTGGTGCCGTTCTTGAAGGCCGTGCACGGCGGCGAGCCGACGCGGCTGGGCGAGGATTTTTGCGGCACCGCGGCGCTGAGTCGGCGTTGGATCATCGAAACACCCGAGGGCAGCGCGGTGGGCGTTGATCTTGATCCGGAGCCGCTGAAGATCGCTTCGCAGCAGACGCCCAAAGACGCCGGCATGCGGCTGAAGTTGATCAAGGGTGATGTGCTGAAGCTGAAGGCCGCGAAGTCCAGCGCGGGCTCGGGTGCGGGTGGGCCGTTCGATCTGATCTTCGTGGGCAATTTTTCGATCGGTGAGATCCACCGGCGTGAAGATCTGGTGAAGTACTTTCGTACGTGCGTCAGTCGGCTGGCGAAAGCGAAACGTCGATCGCCCGGCGGGGTCTTCGTCTGCGATATCTACGGCGGCGAAACCGCCTTCGTCGAAGGCGCCCTGGAAAGAACCCATCCGGGGCCGCCGACGGACCCGGCGCTGCGGATCAAGTACACCTGGCAGCAGCGGACCGCCAACGCGCTGACGGGGATGGTCGAGAACGCGCTGCACTTCCGCACCGTTCGCGCGGGCGTGGTGGAGCAGGAGTTCACCGACGCGTTTGTCTACAACTGGCGGCTGTGGTCGGTGCCCGAGCTGCGCGAGGCGATGCTCGAGGCAGGATTTTCCACCACCGAGGTCTACGCGAAACTGGTCGACGCGGTGGATGACCAGGGCAAGCCGTACGTGCGACCGGTGACCGACGCGTCGGAGCTTGAGGAGAGTTTCATCGTGTGCGTGGTGGGGCGGGTGTGATCGCGCCCGGCTGGGGTGAAAACTGAACTGAGCAAAAAAGGTCGCGGGCCGCCGGTGTTGCCGACGGCCCGCGCCGGGAACCGACGTGGCGTGTAAGCCGAGTTCTGTGCTGATCCGCGGTTTGAACCCTCTGTCCATTGACGGGGGCTCGGGGTTCACCTTCGGATCGCCGCGACCATTTCTCTATTCCCACGGTTGCCCGTGGGCTTGAGCAGTCCACCCGCCGTCAAACCGCCGGACCGGCGGTGGGGGGCCTTTCGACCACCCGACGGCTGCGTGACCTTGCACGCGATGGGGTTTGCCATGCCCCGCGTGTCACCACGCGAGCGGTGCGCTCTTACCGCACCTTTTCACCCTGACCTGATCCGTGGTTCCCTTGCGGAAACCCCGGCCATCGGCGGTATGTTCTCTGTGGCACTTTCCCTAAGCCCCGTTCCCGGGGCCCGGTGGGCGTTACCCACCATCGTGTCCTGTCGTGCTCGGACTTTCCTCTGGCGTGTTTCATCCAGCGGCCGCGTCGCCACGTCGCTTGTTCGGTTGTCAGCCTGATTGTAGGTAACTCGCTCTACGCGAGCGGAGAACGGGTTGTTCGATCGACCGATGTGCAAACCCGGCAAAATCAGCGTACAGGCGTAGTTCGCTACACTTCGCACCATGGGCAAGGGATCGGCGAACCCGACCGCGGACGCTCCGCCCGTCACGCTCTGGCTTACGCCCGAGCAGGGCGTGCTGGGCTCGGCGTTGATTCCGGCGCTCGCGATACTCAACCCGCTCCATGGCAAGCATCCGTTGCGGGTGGGATCATCCACGCCGGGCGTGGCGAGCGATCTGGCCGCGAAGTTGGGTGCGCAGAGCGTGGGCGATGACCTTCGTGCGGCCCTTGCCAGCGCGGAGCCCGGAGTCTTCCTCATCGGCGCGCCCGGACCATTCGCATCGCTGCCCAACGCGGCGCAGCGACTGGCTGATTGCGAACTGCTCGAGGCCTGCACGCAACGCGGCGTAACGGTTGTCTCGCTCGAACCGATGCCGGCGTCACTCATCCATCTCGTCGAGTTGCACGCCGAGGAAACCAGCGAAGCTCAGACGCCCGTGGTGGCGCTCGGGCCTTCAACCATCTCGGCACCGGCTGAAACGCGCGCCGCGCGGATCCCGCTCTGGTGCGGGTGCCTCCCGCTGCTGCGGTTCAGTGAACCTGTCGCCGCGGCGACGGACCTGCTCGAACAGTTCGGGCCCGTGCGCGGCGCGAACGTCGTAAGCTGCGGGCCCGCATGGGGAGGGTCGCTGGGCGCTCGGCTCTTTGATGCCCTCGACGTGCTGACGATGTTCATGGGCGAGCCCGATGCCGTGCACGCCTCGCACGTCTTCCCGCCCGTCCCGTCAGTGAGCGGTGCCGGTGCGGTGCTGCGTCCGCTGCCGGGCGATTCGCTGCGCGACCTGCAGGGGGATCTCAGCGCGATGCTTCGATTCCCGGGCGCACGCTCGGCGTCGATCTTTGTGTCTTCCAATGCACCGGATTATTCGGTGAGTGTCACGCTCTTGGGACCCGGCGGGCGGCTGACCATCGGCACGCACGGGCTGGAGTGGATCAACGCCGAGGGCGTGCTGGTCGATCGCTCGCCGCAGATCGTTCGAAGCGTGATGAAGCCCGCCCGTGTGCGTTCGCGAGCGAGTAACGCATCGGCGGGGACGACGGTTGCTGAGCCCTCGCCGCTGGCGCTGCTCATCGCGGATCAGATGTTCCGCATGGCCGACCCGAACGCGGATTTGCTCAAGGGTGCACGGTCGAGCAACGCCTCGGCCGTGCTGGCGATTGCGCAGGCGGCGCTGCTGAGCTGCCGAACGGGTGAGGGCGAAAGTCCGGCGACGATGCAGCGGATGGCGGGGGGGTAAATCGGCATGATTCCTCATCCGCCTTTGAACACACAACCGGGCTAAGACGGTCGATAGCAACGAACACGCACGCATTCTGACGCAAGGTGGTACAGCGGCATGATCTGGCGGTGGATTCGATCGAAGATGATGAAGGGTGGAGCCTCGAAGCTCCCCGCCGCGCCGATGTTGCCCGAGTTCACGCGTGAAGACGTTGCCCACGTGCTGAGATTTCACGAGCGGCTGCCGTGGGTGGATTGGGATCTTGCCGACCGATGGCTGGATCGGCACGCAGGAAATGTTGATCGTGCGCTCGCACGCCGAAGCGTGATGGCGCTTTCGCTTGACGAGCTCCGCGACGCGCTGAAGACCGACCATCGGCGTTGGCGATCGCGTCATATCGAGGGTGTTGCGCCGCTCGAAGGACCGGCCGGCCCGCTTGTAGCCGCCGCGGCCGAGCGTGCCTGCGAAACTCTGCAGAAAGTCCTCGCCCCGGTCCGCGGCAACGAGCCGATCCCGCCGGTGGCGATCATCGCCATCGCGACGCTCGACGAGTACATCGATTTCATCAGCGCCCGATACCCGGACGAGGGTGAGTTTGCAACCTCCGGTGGGATGTACATCAATGAAGGAGCGGGCACGTTCCCGATGATCGTCGTTTCCGCCGTGAGCCCCGCGGCCTGCGCCGATGTCGTCGCGCACGAACTGACGCACCACGCCCTGCACGATCGCAACATCCCCCTCTGCATCGAAGAGGGTTTCACGCAGATGATGGAAGAGCGTGTCAACGGTGCGACACGGTTCGACCTGAATACCGAGATGATCCACCGGCACCGCGACCACTGGCACGGCGCGATGCTCGACGAGTTCATCGCGGGCGGAGCGTTCCACAGCCCGGAGCAGGACACGCAGGAACTGGCCTATCACCTCTCGCAGTGGATCGTGCGGAAAGAGCTGAGTACGCGGTCGGAGGCGTTCTTCAGGTTTGTTCAGATGTGCAAGGACCGAACAGCCGACGAAGCGTGCCGGACCGCTCTGGGGGTCGATCTGCGGACGCTGGTGGCATCGACGGTCGGCAATGACGAGTAAGCGCACGCGGAGCCGGCGGCGTGTTACCATCCGAGCACATGCAGAACGTTGAGTGCAAGTTCGAGCTCCGCGACCCGGCCCTCGCCCGGGTGATCCTCGGTGCGCACCGCGCCACGCTCGTGGACACGCTGCGCCAGACCGACACGTACTTCAAGCTCGCCGACGGGCGGCTGAAGAAGCGTGAAACCCAGGGCCAGCCGACGGAGTTCATTTTCTACCACCGTGAGAATCGGCCCGCCGCCCGTCTGTCGCGGTTCACGATCTATTCCGCGGCCGAGGCCGCCGAGTACTTCGGCGCCACCGAACCGCCCGTATGGGTCGTGGTGAAGAAAGTCCGCGAGCTGTACATGCTCGAGGGCGTGCGCGTGCACCTTGATGAGGTCGAAGGGCTGGGCAACTTCCTGGAGTTCGAGGCCCTGGTCTCGCCCGCGATGAACCTGGTGAAGTGCTACGAAGCGGTCGAGCGACTGCGACAGGCCCTCGCCCCGGCGATGGGCGAACCCATGAGCCTTTCGTACTCCGACCTCCTCGCGGCCGATCAGGCCTGATCGACATTCGCAGGAGAAGTCGCGGTTGTTGAACGGGCCAGCCGGGCGTTGAGCGTCCAGAAGTGTTCGAGCGAATCGCGGATATCCAACCCCTCGGCGTGCGTGCATGCCCGCCGCTTCATCGACGAAAGCAACGTCGGATCGCGAAGCACCCGGTACATCGCGTGTGCCCATGCTTCGGGCGCAGTTGATCGCACCACCACGCCCGTCTGACTATCGACCACGACCTCGGCCGGCCCTCCCACGTGCGAGACGACCGCCGCGAGGCCCGAGGCCTGGGCCTCCAGCACACTTTGCCCAAGCGTATCGGTGGTCGACGGGAACGCCAGCAGATCGCACGAGGCGATGAGCGAGCTGAGCTCATGACCCGAGCGAAAGCCCAGCATCGACGCATTGCACCCGCGGAGGCTCTCGCGAATCTCGCCAAGCGCGGGCCCATCGCCCACCACCACCAACGCCGGCAGCGGCGACGTTTCATGCTTACGCCAACGTGTCTCCAGCATCCGCCAAGCGGAGGCCAGCACACGGACGTTCTTCTCAAAACTCACCCGCCCGCAATACAGCACCCGCGGCCCATCACCAACGCCCGGCGACAATCGCCGAAGCAACGCCTCGTCGCGATGCATCGGCGAGAAACGTGCCAAGTCCACGCCGAAGCGCAGCGCAACCGAGCGATCCGCCGACACGCCCAATGCTCGTACAGGACCGAGGTACGCGGTGCTCCGCGTCAGCACGCACTCAAACGGGCGATAGAACCACGACATGATTCTCGTGGTCAGCGTGCCGAGTCCCTCGTCGTTGAACAGCCGGGCGATGTACGCGGGAAAGTCCGTGTGATACGTCCCCGCCAGCGGCACTTGGTTGCGCATCGCCCATCGCCGACCGAGCAGCCCCACAGGTCCCGGTGTGGAGACGTGCACCACATCCGGCGCAAAGTCACAAACCGCGGCGGCGAGTTCACCCGGCGAAGGTACCGCGAACCGCAGATTGGCATACCCAGGCATCCGAGAAGCGAACACGGGTTTGAGATTCGTCACCCACGGCCTAGCCGCCATCGGCAAGTCCGTGCACGTGAACACGCGCATCGATCGCGATCGTTCAAAGGCGTACTCGCCCGCGGCGTTGACAAACCGCGATACGCCGTTGACGTCTGCCAGAGTGTCGGTGAAGAGCGCCAGTTTCATGCGTCACCGTTCGCCGCGCTCGAAGCTCAGCCGGGCATGCCGGCATCGGCGCCGACCGCCAGCGTGGTGGTGATGTTGTTCACCACGTCGTCGGTGCTGACGCCCTCGGCCTGCGCTTCAAAGTTCAGAATCAACCGATGCCGAAGCGCGGGCAACGCCACCGTGCGGATGTCCTGCACCGAAACGCTCGAACGCCCATCAAGCAGCGCCCGGCACTTACCCGCAAGGACCAGCGCCTGAGCCGCACGGGGCGAGGCGCCGAAGCGCACGAACTGATTGACCATCGACGTGGCGAACTCGCCCGAACTCCCGCCCGAGCCCTTCGCGTGCGTTGCCAGGACCGTGCGTACGGCATAATCCTGCACGTGCGGCGCAATCGCCACCGCCTGCACGAGCTTCTGGTACCGCACGATCTCCTCGGTTCCCAGCACCGCCTCCGGCTCAGCATCAACGCCCGCGGTGGTGCGGTTGAGGATCTCGAAAAGCTCCTGCCGATTGGAGTATCCGACCTGCAACTTGAAGAAGAAGCGGTCGAGCTGCGCTTCGGGGAGCGGGTACGTGCCTTCCTGCTCCAGCGGGTTTTGCGTCGCCATGACGAAGAAGGGCTTGGGGAGCGGGTGCGTTTTGCCGCCGACGGTCACCGACCGCTCGGCCATCGCTTCCAGCAGCGCGCTCTGCGTCTTGGGCGTGGCGCGGTTGATCTCGTCGGCGAGCAGAATCTGGGCAAAGACCGGCCCGGGTTGAAAGACAAACTGCCGCGAGCGGCCGCCGCGACCATCGTCGGTCTCCGCGACGATCGTCGTCCCCGAGATGTCCGCGGGCATGAGGTCGGGCGTGAACTGCACGCGTGAGAACGACAGGCGCAGGGCCTTCGAGAGCGTGCGGATGAGCAGGGTTTTGCCGAGTCCCGGGACACCTTCGAGCAGACAGTGCCCGTTGCAGAACAGGGCCGTGAGCACGCCGTCGAGGATCTCGCTATGCCCGACGATCACGCGTTGGAGCTGGGCGCGGACCTTGGCGTAATCCTCACGAAAAGCCCCGGCGAGCTGCTGGACCTGCTCGGGGGAAAACTCGCTGCGAGACTCGCTCATGGATGGTGCCCTGCCGCCTCGCCCCGCCAACCCCGATCCGCCCGATCCGCCTCTACCCCGTGCCGCAATCACCCCTCGACCCATCAAACTCTCAAACACCAAAGGCCGCGGCCGGATTCGAACCGGCGAGGAGCTTACGCTCAGCGGATTTGCAATCCGCTCCATTCAACCACTTTGGTACGCGGCCATCGCGAATCGGCGAACAGTACGGCGTCAGCCCCCCTCGGGCAACTCCCCGGGGCAATCCCCTTCAACCCCACGCTCGCTCGGATCCGATAGCATGATGACGGGTTTATACGCCCGGCCCGGCTCTTCTGACGAACCAAACGCCCAGTTTTCCGCGAGATTCTTATGACCAACCCCGCCTCCGTTCTCCACAATGTCACCGTTGCCGCCGTGCTCTCGCTGGGTCTGATGAGCGTCGATCCCTCGGCGGCCTTCGCTCAACCAAGCTCCACCCAGCCGGCCAAGCCCGCGCCCGGCACAGCCCAGCCCGCACCGACGACCAAGCCGACAACAACGCCTGAGAAGCCCACCGAGAAGCCGGCAGAGAAACCAACCGCCAAGCCCGCCGAGACCCCGGCCGCACCCACGACCCCCGCCAACCCCTCGGCCCCGGTCAACCCCGCCGACCAGATCATGAAGGATCTCGAACAGTCGGCCCGCAACCGCGAAGGCACAAACGCCAGCGGCAGCAAGGTTCCCAAGGCCGAGCCGGGGGTTGAGATCCCCACCGCCAAACTCCTCCGCGAAGGAACGTTCGTCACTTCGAAGCGTGGGCGTATGACCCGCGGCGGCTCGGGTGACTGGCAGATCAACTTCGACGCCGACGCTGAGGGACGCATCGACCCGCCGATGGGCCTGATGCCGTGCATGAACCTTCAAGCGATGGAAAAGCTCGTTGAAAAGGGCGGCGACTCGGTAACGTTCACCATCTCAGGCCAGGTCTTTCTGTACAAAGGCCGGAACTACCTCCTGCCGACGATGTACATCGTCAACCGCAAGGGTGACCTGAGCCCCGCAGGTTGAACGCATGCACGTTCCGCCGGCGCACCACGAACCCGAACGCCACCCATGAAGAGCGACCACGACCGCATCCTGCACCTGCGAGAGCTGCTCTCCCGCGCCAACGTGGCGTACTACCGCGACGCGAAGCCCCTGATGGCCGACGCGGAGTTCGATCGTCTGCTCCGCGAGTTGGGTGAGCTTGAAGCCAAGCACCCGGAACTGGCCGACGAGTCCTCACCGACCAAACGCGTGGGTGCCGAGGGCGAGTTCGGTCAAGCGATCTCCGGCTTCGTCACCGTCAAGCACGCGGTGCCGATGCTCTCGATCGACAACTCGTACGACCCCGCGATGCTCAAGCAGTGGCACGAGCGCGTGCTGAAGGGTTTGGGCTTCGAGACCGACGACGCGAGCGGTGAGGGACTTTTTGCGGCAGCGAACGAAAAAAATCCAGTCGGCCCCACCCTCATCGCCGAGCCCAAGATCGACGGCCTCGCCATCAGCATCCGCTACGAGCACGGCAAGCTCGTCCGGGCCGTCACGCGCGGCGACGGCACCAAGGGCGACGACGTCACCCACAACATCCGAACCATCCGCTCACTCCCGCTCGCCCTGCACGCAAGCAAGGGCGAGCGCATCCCCGACGTGCTCGAGATCCGCGGCGAGGTCTACCTCCCGCTGACTGAGTTCAAACGCCTCAACGACGAGCGCGAAGCCGCGGGCGAAGAGCTTTTCATGAACCCGCGGAATGCCGCCGCGGGCGCGATGAAGCAGCTCGACCCGAAGGAGACCGCCAAGCGTCGCCTCGCCTTCGCCGCCCACGGGCGCGGTGAACTCAGCGACGCCAACTTCGCAAACAGCCACAGCGCGCTCATCGACCGCCTCCGCGCCCTGGGCCTGCCCGTCAACGACCACCTCGCCCGCACAACCTCGCTCGACGAGGTCATGAGCGCCATCGAGCGCTTCGACACCGCCCGCCACGACCTCGACCACGCAACCGACGGCGTGGTCGTCCGCGTCGACGATTTCGCCCTCCAATCCACGCTCGGCACCACGAGCAAGAGCCCCCGCTGGGTCATCGCGTACAAGTTCCCCGCCGAGCGCAAGACCACCGTGCTCATCCGCGTCGATAATCAGGTCGGCAAGTCCGGCAAGATCACCCCCCGCGCGGTGATGGAGCCCGTCCTGCTCGCGGGCACGACCGTCCAGCACGCCACGCTGCACAACTTCGGCCGGGTCGCGCAGATGCCCATCGACCCCGAAGACCCCGGCAAAGGCCACGACCACCTGCACGTCGGCGACACCGTCTACATCGAAAAGGCCGGCGAGATCATCCCCTACGTCGCGGGCGTGATCCCCAGCAAGCGCCCAAAGGGCGCCAAGCCCGTCAAGCCGCCGACGCACTGCCCGGTGTGCAACGGGCCGGTGGAGATCGAGTACGTCGACCCCGAGAACCCCAGCGAACAGACAGAGAGCGGGCGTTTTTGCGTCAACCCGGAATGCCCCGCGCAAGTCCGCGAGAAGCTCATCTGGTTCGCGGGTCGAAAGCAGATGGATATCGAGGGGCTGGGCGAAAAGACCGTCGATCAGATCCGCGCCGCGGGGACGATCCCGCTAAACACCTTCGCGGATATCTACCACCTGCACGAACATCGTGGCACCCTGCTGGCCCTTGATCGCATGGGCGAGAAGAAGGTCGACAACCTCCTCGAAGGCATCGAGCAGAGCAAGAAGCGCGGCCTCGCAAAGCTGCTGGGCGCGATGGGCATCCGCCACGTGGGCGAGACGACCTCAAAGCTCCTCGCCCGCGCGTTCAAAGACGCGACCGAGCTGTGCAGCGCCCCCCTTCACGACTTCATGCCCGCGGCCGTCAACGCTCTCTCCGACGCCAAACGCAAGGAACGCTTCGACCTCGACGCGCCCTTGAACTACACCTACGAAACAGGCCTCGGCGCGGGCACCGCCCCGAGCGTCCGTGAATACCTCCGCTCCCCATCGGCGAAAAAGACCTTCGCCGCACTCAGCGCCGCGGGCGTCGACCTGACCAGCCACGACTTCACCGACCCGCGAAACCCCAGCCGCGCACAAAGCACCGGCCCGCTGACCGGCAAAACCGTCGTCATCACCGGCACCCTCGAACGCTACGAACGCTCGCAACTCAGCGAAATCCTCGAACGCCTAGGCGCGAAAGTCTCAGGCTCGGTCTCCGCAAAGACCAGCCTCCTCATCGCGGGCGAAAAAGCCGGCAGCAAACTCGACAACGCCCGCAAGTTCAACGTCGAAATCTGGGACGAAGCCAAACTCGTGGGCTTCCTCAGGCAACAGGGAGTCTTGGTTGAGTAGATCAATCGAAGAGCATTGTTGTTTGGGTTTTGGTACTGTAGATATAGAGGTGGCATCAACAGTTGACAGTCTGGATTGATTTGTGTATATTCTTACTAAAATGTGCAAGCGAGCAGTATAGGAGTGATAAATGAGCAATAATACATCAGCAAGCAAATTGTCCAGAGCAATCAAAAATGGTCCGTTGGCGTCTGTTTTTGGTTTAAGAAAGGACGAAACGGTAGCGCTTCGAGAAAGGAGATTGAGTGAAGATCCCGTTTTGATCTATGCTCTAGCTCACTTTGCAACTCATAACGACGATAAAGACCGAGATACGTGGCTGGAAGTTTGGATCAATCTTGCAGGTGAGCGCGAGGCCGCCGCCGCGGAAGTTGCTCACACCAGGGATCACAATCCCCCAGGAACACAGGACGAGTTCGGTTTTCCAGACGGAAGTTATAATAATATAGAGCTTACCCTGAAAACAAATGTTATGAAAAAATCAGATCTCGCAGGTGCTTGGCTTCAAGTTAGAATACATACGATCGGTAATGATACTTGGCGATTCTCAACGTGGGCTACGCTCGTGTTTTCAGACGGAACGAGAATAGAGCAGCCAATGTCGCATCCAGAGACTTTGAATGAGTCGAAAACACAATTTAATCATTACTTCTAGATAGAATTCTGCAGTTCAGGTCGTTTACTTGTCGGCAGCCTATGGCGTTGCGTTATTGTAAGTATATATGTTTTTTAAGGGTCATGACTAGCTGCGCGGGTTGTCTCGGCAGAACTTGAACAGGATATGGTAGACGCGCTGATCTTGTGGTTGAAGCGGGATTCGCACTCTTTGAGGTGAAGCAGGAAGGTGTGCGGATGCACTTCCCTGAACCGTGCCATCCTTGTCTTGGCGTAGCCACAGAAACCTTCGATGTCGTTGATATAGTTGCCGCGTGTGGATCGGCTGCTGAACTCGCCCCGCACGTGATCGCAGCGAAAGTGCTTCTTGTAGCCCATGTCCGCCAGGCCATCGTAGCTCTTGAACCCGTCGGTGAGGATCACCGATCGCAGATCGACCTTGCCACGTATCGCGGCCAGAATCGTGTGCTTCGAGCAGTCCTCGACGATCTCAGTATAGACCTTGACGTGGCGTTTGCAGATGCCGAAGACGATGGTCTTGCTACCTGCACCCCGGCCGGGTTTTCCCTTGACACGCCGGGGCCCGAAGTACGACTCGTCGAGTTTGACGTGGGGGCGATCAAGCTCGCACGCCTCGGCCATGCGTTCACGAGGCAAGCCAGCAGGCGGTTGACGGTGTTGCGGTTCAGGCCGGTGAGCCGTGCGATCTGGACGGCGGCCAGGTCGACCGCCACGTGCCGCAAAAGCCGGCGGAACTGGTGCACTGAAAGTTGTGAACGGACTACATATCGATTGACCACGTAAACAGCTTATCCCGGAGCGTTCGGTGTGGCTCAGTTGGTCACGAACTTATATATATAACATTTGTTAAGAAATATGAATTTGCATAGACTTCGGTGTTTGTGATAAATTATTGTTCGCAAAAAGCGACTTGATCTAGCGATTTCGAAGAGTTGGCCTATAATGCACAAAAGCCCGGCGCACACACACCGGGCTTCGTTCGTCTCAACTTAGACTCACCTCAACCGTTCCACTTCCGCTCCGCCGGGCCCGTGTAGATGCTCAGCGGGCGGATCAGCCGGTTGTCGCCGTGCTGTTCCATGATGTGCGCGCACCAGCCCGTGATGCGACTCGCCACGAAGATGGGCGTGTACTGCGGCACCGGGATCTTCATCGTGAAATACGTCATCCCGCACGGGAAGTCCACGTTCGGGTGGATGTTCTTCTTGGTGAGCATGATCTTCTGCACCTGCTCGCCGAGCTCGAACCACTTCGGCGCCGGCAGACCCCCGAAGGTCCCCGGCAGCGTCGCGGCCATCTTCTTGCCCAGGCCCATGAGGATCCCCGCGCGGTGGTCCCCGTTCTTGTACACCCGGTGCCCGAAGCCCATGAGCTTGCGCTTGGTGTCGAAGGCCTTCTGCATCCACTCGTCCACCGCGCCGGTGCCGATCCCCTTCTCACCCACCGACGCGTAGATCTCCTTGAGCATCTCCATCGCCATCTCGTTCGCACCCCCGTGCAGCGGGCCCTTCAGCGCGCCGATGCCGCCCGCCACCGCGCTGTGCATGTCGCTCAGCGTGCCGCTGATCACGCGCGTGGTGAACGTGCTGGCGTTGAACTCGTGCTCGGCGTAGAGGATCAGGCTCACGTCCATCACCCGCGCTTCCTCCTTGCCGGGCTTCCGCCCCGTCATCATGTACAGCAGGTTCGCCGCGTGAGAGAGCGTCGGATCGCCGCCGAGCTCGCGCCCGATGAGCGCCCGCCCGTCGATGACGTTCTGCATGTGCCCGACGATGGTGGGGATCTTCGCCAGCAAGCGCTTCGACTTCCGCAGGTTGGCCGCCGCGGAGTTGTCCTGACAGTCCGGGTCGGTGTGCCCGAGGATGCTCACGGCCGTGCGGAGCACGTCCATCGGCACCGCACGCCCGCTGGCCAGCCACGCCCCGCTGGACTCAACGAAGCTCGTCACGGCCGGGTGGAGCGCACGCTCGGCGACAATCTCCGCCTTGAAACGCTCCAGCTCACGCGAGTCGGGCTTGTGCCCCTCGAGCAGAAGGAACGCCACCTCCTCAAAGGTCGCGTGCTCTGCAAGGTCGTGGATCTCGTACCCGCGGTAGATGAGTTTGTCCTGCTCGATGGAGCAGACGGCCGTCTGTCCGCCGATGACCCCCTCAAGCCCCTTCGCGAACGCCGCGGCCTTCTCGGCGTCGTGCGGCTTGCTGGCGGGCTTTGCGGCGGGGGATGTTTGGGTGGTCATGGTGCGATTTCCGGTTGGGGTGAGGATGAACGCCCCGGGGACGGGCGGTTCCGGATAATACCCGTGACGCCGACGCGGAACCGCAGGTCGGCACTCTGCGGGGGCCTTGCAGAATCATTTTGCAGCGGCGCAACACTCTGTTGCAGCGGCGCAAAATGTTCCGGGAGGCGTCCCGCAAAGATTTGCAGCCCGGCAAAACCTTCCGGAAGGCCTCCCGCAAACATTTGCAGCCCGACAAAATGGTCCGGGAGGCGTCCCGGAAAGAATTGCCGCGGCGCAACATCCCGTTGCCGCGGCGCAGAATCGTCCGTCCACGGCATCGAACCCCGCCGCGGGCTGTCCTACCCCTTCGGCCCAGTGACACCAAACAAAGACCGGTTTACCACAGAGTCACGGAGGGCACAGAGGGGGGAAAAAGGCAAAGGCAGAGAAAGGCGGGGCAGTTGGGAATCGGGAATCGGCAATCGCGGAAAGGGCAGGGGCAATCGGGAATCGGGAATCGGCAATCGCAGAAAGAGCAGGGGCAATCGGGAATCGGGAATCGGCATTCGCAGAAAGAAATGCGCCGCCCTTTCGTCGGTCGAGTGCGCTTCGAACCCGGTTCACACCGGTTTCAGTGTGCGGCTTCGCGCTTCAACGCTCCGCGTTTTCATCTCCGCGCCTCTGCGCCTCTGTGGTGAACGCCTTTTCCCCAAGCCCAACCGCCCATCACGCCTCGCTCTTGTTCACCGCCGCGTTCTCGCTGAGCAGGCCCGCCAGCCCGCGCCGCAGCGGGCCGACCTTGCCGCCGCCGGGCTTGCCGCCGTCGGCGTTCTCCGTGCTTCCGCGCCTCGCCGCTTCGCCGCCGGGCTCGATCTCCGCCACCGCCACACCGCCCGCGTCGGTCTGTGTGGATTCGTCCTCGCCGCGCCGCGCCGCCGCCGCACGCGCAACCGTGCTCGCCGCGCCGCCGCGCCCGCCTTGCGTGCTCTCGCTCTCGGGCTTGATGCGCCCGTCGGGCCCGACCTGGTCGATCTTGACCGCCACACGCTTGCTGACGCCTCTTTCCTGCATGGTGACGCCGTAGAGCTGGTCCCCTTCGTGCATCGTCCGCTTGTGGTGGGTGATGACGATGAAGCTGGAAAGATCCGTGAACTGCCGGACGACCTTGCAGAAGCGGTCGACGTTCGCGTCGTCGAGGGCCGCGTCCACTTCGTCGAGCACGCAGAAGCACGCCGGCTTGCTGCGGAAGATGCTCATGAGCAGGGCCACCGCCGTCATGCTCTTCTCACCACCGGAGAGCTGGCTGATGCTCCGCGGCTCTTTGCCCGGCGGCTTGGCGATGATCTCGATCCCGCTCTCCAGCCAGTCCGTCTCGCCCGTCTCGACGCCGTCCTTCACCAGCGGCATGAGCTTCACCTCCGCCTTACCGCCGCCGAAGAGCTTCCTGAACATCCCCCCTTCGCCCGCGAAGTGCTCGCTCACCTGCTCAAAGGTTTTCTTAAACCGCTCGCGGCTGGCGATGTTGAGCTGCTCAATCAGCTCACGGAGGTCCTTGCTGGCGCTGTCGAGATCGGCCACTTGGGCCGCGAGCTCCTCGTTCTTCCCCGCGAGCAGGTTCTCTTCTTCGATCGCGTCGAGGTTGACGTTGCCGAGCTGCTTGATCTGCGACTTCAACTCGTCCACGCGCGCGGTCGCCACCTCCGAATCAACCTTCACCACGCGCACCCGCTCGGCGGACGTGCCGTCGATCGCGCCGTCCTCGACAACGCTTTCGCCTGTGTTGGCCCGGGTCTCCCCCGCCGCCGCGCCACGAGCGCCGTCCCCGCGCGCCGCGGGCGCTACCTCAACAAAGATCTGCGCGTACTCGGCGTGCAGCTCCGCGAGCTTCTCGCCAAGCTCCTCACCCGCCCGCTCCTCGAGCGCCTCACGCTTGACCTCCGCCTCGCGCTTGGCCACTTCCAGGCTGTGCCAGTCGCGCTCCACGTGCGCGGCCTTCTCCCGCGCGATGACCAGCACCTCGCCGATACGCCCGCTGCTCATCGTCACCTCCGACAGCACGCCGGAGAGGTCTTTCTCACGCTTGAGCGCTTCCTCACCCTGGAGTTTCGCTTCCTCCGCCTCACGCTGGCTCCGCGCCATCGTCTCGTTGTGCTCAACCAGCCCCGCCTCCGCCGTCTTCACCGCCTGCTCAAGGTGCATCAGCCGACGCCGCTGGTCCGCCTCGGCCTGCTCCAGCCGCTGACGCTCGCGACGCGACGATGAAAGCTGCTCGGCGAGCCTTCCCACCCGCACCTTCGCCTGCGTCATCGCCTCGGCGGAGGTTTCCATCTCCGCCATCACCGCCGCCAGCTCGCTTTCCATCGCCCGGCAGGCCTCGCTCTGCTCCGTATAGAGCCGCCCGAGCCGCTCCGCCTTGCCCGTCAGTTCGTTCCGCTCGCTCTCCAGCGCCGCCGAACGCTCGGTGAGCTGCGCGATCTCCTCGCCCAGCACCGTCCGCTCGCGCTCGAGCCGCTCACCCTCGCGCGTGAGCTGCTCCAGCCGGCTTTCGCCCTGATCCAAAGCCCGCCGCTGCGTGGAAAGCTCGGAGCGCGCCGAGGCCAGGCTCTCGCCGATCCGCGCCGCCTCGCCGTCCACCGCCTGCAAGGCCGCACGCTCGCCCGTCACCACGCCCGACAGTTCCGCCGCCTGCGCTTCGAGCGTTTCCAGCTCGCTGCGCCGCTGCAGCACGCCCGGGGCCGAGCCCGTGCTGCCCCCTTCCTCTTCGGTACCGATCGGACCGGCGAAGACACGCCCGTCGGGCTCGATCACCAGCCCGCCGCCGGGCTTCCCCTCGCCGCCGGTCACGCCGGTGACAAAGCGGGCGCCACTCTCGCCGCGGGCGCTGAGCACCGCCGAGGCCATCATCGCCGCGTCCAGATCGCGCACCAGGTACGTCCGGCCCAGCAACCGATCGAGCACACGCTCAACCGCTGCCGCATCGCTTTCGTTCGCCGCGTCCGTCGCACCCTCCGCCGCAGCGCCGCTCCGCCGCGCCCGCACCAGCCCGCGCACGCACACCGCACCGGGGATCTCGATGCTCGCCAAGTTCTCCACCGCCGCAACACTGTGCGCACCTTCGCCCGCGTCGCCGCCCTCCGATGACTCCGCCGTCTCCACCCCGTCAACAACCGTCACCTCCGCCGCGACCTCACCCCGGCTCAGCGGCGCCGCGCTCATGAACACCACCCGCCCGCTGAGCGTCGCAAGCGCCCCGTCGCCCGGCATCTCCGCCAGCGTCCGCACCACCAGCGCCTGCAGCCGACCACCCAGCGCCAGCTCCACCGTCGCCGCGTGCTCGCCGTCGGTCTCGATCAGGTCGCTCAAAACCCCGCGCACCCCGGCGAAGGGCCCCTCCGCCCCGCCGCTCTGCGCGCTCGACAAGACCTGCTTGACCGCCTGCCCAAGCCCCGCTCGGCTCGTGACGAGCTCCTTCAGCGTCGCCCGCCGACCGTCCACCCGCGCCAGCCTCTGCTCAAGCTCCGCCAGCCGCTCCGCCCGCGCCCGCCGATCGCTCGCGAGCGTCCCCGCCGTCTCGGTGAGTTCCTTCAGCCGCTGATCCAGCCCCGCCACCGCCCCGCGTCCCTGTTCAACGGTCTTCTCAAGCGTCGAACGCTGCTCCGCCAGCCGCGCCCGCTCCGCCTGATTCCCCGTGGCGCGTGAGCCGAGCTTGCCAAGCTGATCCGCCAAAACCGCCGCCCGCCGTTGATCCTGATCCACCGCCGCCATAATCGCCGCACGCTCGCGGTCGATGTTCGCCGCCGTCGTGCGCTTCTGCCCAAGCTCCCCGCGCATCACGCTGATGCGGTCGCTCACCGCAGCCCGCGCCGTCCCCAACTCCGCCAGCTCACGCTCACCGTCGGCCAGTTGCTTCGTCAGCGCCTCGATCTGCACCGTCGCCGCCTCGGTGGCGTTCTGGATCGCGTCGATCTGCTCGCCGATCTCGCTGAGCGCACGCTGATCGCGCTCCAGCGCCTGACGCGTCTGCGCCGAAGCGTTCTCCGCCGAGCGCCGCCGCTGGTGCGCCGACTGCTCGCGGTGCGTAGCTTCCTGCCGCGCCGCCTCCGCACGCCGCAGATCGTCGGCCACCTCGTGTCGCTTGATCTCCGCTTCCTGCCGCGCCGCCTCAAGCTGCGCCAGCTGCTCCGCCGCCTGCGTCCGCTCAACACTCAGCTCCGCCAACCGGCTCGTCAGCCCGCGCAGCCGCTCGTGCAGATCGTCGAACTGATCCAGCGCCAGCACCAGCCGAAGCGCCCGCAGCTCTTCATCGAGCACCTTGAACTTCCGCGCCCGCTCCGCCTGCCCCTTGACGATCCGCAGCCGCCGCTCCGTCGAGTCAAGCTGCTCCCGGCAGCGCACCAGGTTCGTATCCGTCCGCTCCAGCTTCCGCTCCGCCTCCGCCTTCCGTTGACGGTACTTCGCCACCCCCGCGGCTTCCTCAAAGACCGTCCGCCGCTCCATGGGCGAAGCCAGCAGCATCGCGTCGACCTTCCCCTGCTCGATGATCGAATACGCGTCCGCACCCACGCCCGTATCCAGGAACAACTCGCGGATGTCCTTCAGCCGCGCTTTGCGCCCATTGATCAGGTACTCGCTGCCGCCGTCGCGGTACAGCCGCCGCTCGATCTCCACCGTATCGGCATCCACGGGCAGCGCCCGCCGCGAGCGCACGCTGAAGTCCAGCACGCTGGACTCGATATCCGCGTTCACCTCGGGCTTGGTCTCCTCGGCCGCCGCTTCGACAACAGCCGTCTCCGAAGCCACCGCCACCGCCGCACCCGAAGCCTCCCCGCCGCCTTCACCCTCAACCGCCTTGACCTCAACCGTGTGCGCCGAGGGAGAAACCGGCTTCTCGATGATCGGGTTCGCAAACGTCAGCGCCACGCTCGCCATCCCCAGCGGCTTGCGCCCCGCGCTCCCCGCGAAGATCACGTCGATCATCTCCTGCCCGCGCAGGCTCTTGCTCGAGCGCTCACCCAGCACCCACTTGATCGCGTCCACGACGTTGCTCTTGCCGCAGCCGTTCGGGCCGACAATCGCCGTGATCGGATCGTCGAAGTGGAACTCCGTCTTGTCCGCGAAGCTCTTAAAACCCGTCAGCGTGAGCTTGGTCAACCGCATGCCTGCGAAACCTCCTGTCCGCTCCGAGGCGCAGCCGATCAATCGGCCGCACCCGGCGTCCATCCATGGACCGCGTCTTGCCCAGCTTACCAGCCGGAAATCCGCGTCCAAAGGCCAATCTCACAGTATCTGGTCCCCGCCGCGCCGAATCAAACCGCACCCCCTGTCGGTTGTGGTGGAATCTTCTTCACCCACAACCAATAGGCGCCGCATCAGAACCCGACGTTTCTCCATTTCTCGGTCGCTCCACAACCCGAGAACCTGAATTTGGGGCCAACCAGGCGGTAAATCCGGTGACTTCACTGGCCTCAACCCGCATTGCCCGTATCTTCGTTACGGGTTTACCCCCCTCCGGCATTCTCCGGAGTGGAATCTGTGGAGAGAGATATGAAATCAGTCCTTGCCGCCTCAACCGTTCTGCTCGCCCTCGCGGGCTCGTCCTTCGGCCAGCTCGTTCCCTCGGGCGTTACCGAAGCCTCAGGCCTGAACACCGTGCTGCGCAACGCGCCGCGCACGTACCAGGCCTATTACCACCAGAGCAACTTCGCCTCCGTCACCGCGCCCACAACCCTGACCGGGCTGCAGTTCCGTCTCTTTGCAAACTCGACTCAGAACGGTGTGGGTGCCGCGCCCTCTTGGCCCGCCACCAACCAGACCTTCTCGAACTACACCATCATGCTGGGTCAGCCCAGCGCCGCGATCAACACCGCCGGTGAGATTCCAAACACCACCACGTCATTCGCCGCGAACATGGTCAACGCCGTGACGGTCTACAACGCCGCGCTGACCATCACCGCGGGCTCGTTCCTCAACGACGGCACCACCACGACCCCCGCTTCGTGGGGCCTGACCATCAACTTCTCCACCCCGTATACCTACAACCCCGGTGACGGGCTCATGCTCTACATCAGCCACACGGGCTACACCGGCGGCGCGCCGCAGCCCTTCTTCGCCGTCGGCAACTTCGCGGCCAACGTCGCCGACGCGGTTTCCTCCACCGCCGGCGCAAACGCGACCACCCCCGGCGGCTTCAGCAGCCCCATGATCGTTCAGTTCATCCCCACGCCCGGCGCGATGGCCATGCTGGGCCTTGGCGGCCTCGCCGCCGCTCGCCGTCGTCGCGCGTAAGCCCGCTTCCCGGTCAAAAAAACTCAGAATCCACGCGCCAGCCCGGGTACATTCCCCGGGCTGGCGTTTTCATGAACCCTGATGATTCCGGGCTGAATACTTGCCCAAACCCCCAAAAAAGTCGCCTCGGACCGAGAAAAGTGCTCTTCTGAGGTGAATCGACTGGCAGATCACCCGTTCCGGTTTACCCTGTCTCTCAGGAGAACCCATCAGGTGGGTTCTCATAGCACACCGTTCGAGGAGAGAGAGACATGAAGCTTGCTGTTTGCGCGCTCGCGCTCGTCGCGGTCACCGGCTCTGCCGCCACCGCCCAGACCCTGTACTCCACCGGTTGGGAGGCCGCCCCGGCGTCCCCCGGATGGAACACCGGCAACATCGCCCCCCAGAACGGCTGGTTGAACTTCAACTCCGCCGCGGGGCACCAGGTTGTCAACAGCGGCACCAACGGCGTAACCGCCGCCACCGGTAACCGCATGCACGTCAGCCTCGCCTCCACGGGCGCCAACTTCGAACGCGACAGCTGGGTTGACCTCACGACCATCTGGGCCGGTCGCGCCGTCGGCAACAACACCGCCGTCGGTTCCATCGACATGTTCCTCGAAACCAACATGACCACCGTGGGCTTCCACGGCTTGAGCATCTTCAGCTCCACCGGTCAGATCGGCGGCATCTACGTCTCCGCCTCCACTGGCGCCATCATCCTCCTGGGCAACACCCAGGCCGTCGTCGGCACCATCACCCGCGGCACGTGGACGAACATCGGCATCGCCATCGACTTCGGCACCGGCAACCTCGCCGCCATCGTCAACGGCGCCACCGTCGGCTCCGTCGGCTTCAACAACGTCACCAACACCGACATCGCCGACATCGACCTGGCGAACATCAGCGGCGGCGCCGCCACCACCTCTTCTTCGCGCATGTTCACCGACAACTACCTCGTCCGCGCTATCCCCACCCCGGGCGCTCTCGCCCTGGTCGGCATGGGCGGCCTTCTCGCGGCCCGTCGCCGTCGCGCTTGATCGTTCCGCTCGAACGCTCCGCGTTTGAGTTGATCAGGACCATTCTCGCATCAAACACACGAGCCCCGGTTCATCGCCGGGGCTCGTGGCGTTTTGTGTTGGCTGGATCACTCACGGCTTCGCCGGCGCGTCCTTTTTCTCACCCTCAACCGGCGCACGCTCGATCGGCACCACCAGCGGGCCCTGATCGCCGCCCGACTCGGTGGTGGTCTTCGCACCGGGTCGCAGCACGATGACCTTCGACTTGGTCATGTCGCGCTTGCTTTCGCTCTCGGGGCGCTCGGTCAATGAGATCTCGTTCTCCGCCGAGGCGAGCGCCGCCAGCAGTCGGTTTTCTTCGGTGGTGAAGGCCGCGGTCACCGCGTTCTGCTTCTGCATCTGGTACAGCACGCCGACGATCTGCGAGTAGGTCAGCCCGAGCCCCATCTCGTACCCGTCGGCCGAGGGCTTGGTAGCGAGGTACCGGACCAGTTCGATCACGCGGTCAGAAACCTCGGCCCGCGTCACGCTCCCTTGTCGCTCGCTGCGGAAGTACAGCCGAACGGGGCGTGAGGGGTCGAACTTCGTCGGCACAATCCCCGCGTTCGCGCTCGCTTGGTTCGCGTCCGTGGATTTCGGCGCGCCCTCGCTGACGAGCATGAAGCGCTCGTCCCACGCCGAGACGATCGAGGGCGTGCGGAGCTTCACGTCCTTGCCGAAGATCACGATCCTCGGCGAGCCCTGCTGGGTGATGTAGATCAGTTCGTCGCCGAAGGGGACGTTGTCGATCGAGAAGCGGTTGTCGATGTTGAGCCGACGGATGGCCGGGTCGTTTCGTTCGCTCAGCGCCTCGTACGCGGCGATGCGGGTTTCGAGGTTCGTGTTGCTGACCAGTTCGCGCAGGGCCGTGTCGATGGTGGGGTTGAAGCCTATTCGACCCAGCAGCACGATGGCCTCGGATCGGAATGCCTGCGCGTCGGTGCCCACGTCCTGCCCGGCCGCGACAGCCTTGAGCGCTGGCACCGCCCGCATGTCCCCGAGCATCGCGCCCGCACGCAGCGCCGCCATGCGCGGCAAAAGTTCCGCGCTGTCGTACAGCCCCTGCACGAACGGGATCGCCGGCTTGCCCACCGCCACCAGGGCCCACGAAAGATCCTCCGCCATCGCGGGGGTGGCACGCAGTTCTTCCACGTAGCGCTTGGCGTATTCGTTCGCGAAAGCCGACTCGATCGGGACGAAGTTGAGCAGGCGCACAAAGTCCGCGCTGCGATCACGGAACTCTCGCGGGACGCGGATCACGATGCTCTGGTCGTTGCGTCCGCGGGCGCACTGCCCGTCGTCGTTCGGGCCGGCCGGGAAACGCGTGTTGATCGCCGCGACGAGGCTCGACGCCCGCGCGTGCGAAGGGTTGTCGAGCACGACCTCCATCGCCAGCGGATCGGTCACGCGCCCGCCGCCGATGACCCGCCCCACGGTGCGCGTGATCCCGTCGTCCTCGATCCGCTTGCCGCCGGCGGATTCGGCGAACGGGTTGATGAAGACCGCGCCGCGGGCCTCGCCGATCTTGTGCGCCCGCATCGCGCCGAAGGGCGTGGCGTTGCCCAGGCGCATCTCGGTGGTCCACAGTTGCCCGCCTTCCAGGCTGGTCACGCTCGAGCCGGGGAGCGTCCGCACCCGCACGTCGAAGGACGAACCCAGGGGTGACCCGGGGCTGATGACGCCTTCGACAACAACAACGGCCACCGACGGATCAGCCAGGACTTGCCGAGGGGTTTTGCCAGCCAGGGGCCCGGATTCCATGGGCCCGCCCTTGCCCACGCCGCCGCGGGCGAGCTCGCGCTCCATGGTGGATTGAATCTGCACGGGCAGAGGCCCGCCGCCGGTGCCGTTGAGCCCGACGACGAGCCCGAAGCCGGAGACGAGAATCTGCTCGGTGCCGCGGATGGTGGCTTGCGAGCCGAGGGTCTGACGGAAGACCGTCGGCGTATCGCGAACCACCGTGGGGGCCTCGCGTGCGCGGAGCTTGGGCTCCGGAGTGGAATCGCACCCGCCGGCGAGCGCGATGCCCAAAAACAAGCCTGAACAGGCGAGAATGACCTTCACGTTCCCCGTGGTGGACGGTTGAACACTCATCACTCGGCATCTCCAGAACGAACCACGAGCCACACCCGCACCTGATGATTCGCCGCCGCCGGCGCTCGCGAATGCTGACACTACCCGCGGCGGGGAACGAACGCAAGCCCTTGCCAGCACAAGACTTGCGGCGAGCCAGGCGGCCGACCGACACGATCTTGGTCGATCGAACTGATCGCGGCGGGGAAGGGGGCGATGCGGGCGAGCGCGAAGTGCTGCGACTTTCGGGGAACCCCTCAAATGTGAGACGGTCAAAAAGCGACGTGTTCTGGCTGGTTTCCCGCTGTCGAAGCGTGAGTTGTGGTGACTCCGGGAGCGTTGACGGTGGGTCGGAAATGGTTTTCCACAACGGATTTTGAAAGGTCGAAGACGCGATTTTTGCCGGTTGGTGCTGATTTTGTAAAGTCAAAAAGTCGGCCTTTGAGGCTCAAAATCGCGCATCCGACAGGATTCACACCGGTGATCTACATGGTTTTGTGGTTGAAGGCTCTTGCAAGCCCCATCTGTAGTGGTACCCTTGCTCCCGCGCCGAATGTTCTTGGCGTGTTCTTCAAGTCTTGTTACTGCTGATTACTGGTGTTTGTTGTCCTATCGTCGTCCGTACGGCGATTGCTGGGGTTCCGCGCATGTCGATCTTGAGTGATGCCCAGATTCGGAAGCTGATTGATATCAAGCCGTTTGAGACGGCCGGGAAGCGTCCTGGGCGGATCAGCTACGGCGTGTCGTCATATGGGTACGACATCCGGGTGGGGACGAAGTTCAAGATTTTCACGCCGACACCGCGGTCGGGCGGGGTGACGATCGTGGACCCGAAGTCGTTCAGCGAGGATTTGTTTGTTGAGATCGACACGCAGGCGACGGGGAAGGACCACGTGATCATCCCGCCGAACAGCTTTGCGCTGTGCGAGACGGTGGAGTACATCGCGGTGCCGCGGGACGTGCTGGCGATCTGCGTGGGCAAGAGCACGTACGCGCGGTGCGGGCTGGTGTTGAACGTGACGCCGTTGGAGCCGGAATGGCGTGGGAAGGTGACGCTGGAGATCAGCAACACCACGCCGCTGCCGGCGAAGGTGTACGCGAACGAGGGGATCGGTCAGTTGCTGTTCTTCAAGGCGGATGTGGTGTGCGAGGTTTCGTACGCGGACAAGGCGGGGAAGTATCAGGATCAGACGGGGTTGACGTTGCCGAAAGTTGACTAAATCAGGACGATTTAGGAGTATGCTCATGGGACGACGAAGAATAAACACGGAAATTTCTACCGAGGGGTTGGGGCATCTAGTTCGCGCTTATGCTGCGATTACAACTTATCTACCTCAGTATGTAGAGTTGGAGCAGCAGATAGTCGCAATGTACAATACGGCCGCCAAGAAACCCGTTACATACAGCGACATTTCGCGCATTCTGCGAACATCGCCATCAGCGAAAGAAAACGTAGCAAGACGGGTCGCTTGGACCTCCCAGCACATATTTGGCCTGCAAGCAAAGTGTGTCAACTACCCGATCGTACAGCATGCGGATGAACCCAAACTTGATGGTTCAGTATTTAGATCCTATCGGAGTCCAGTGGTCGACCAAGTTTCAAAGAGTTTGGGTATTGATGCTAAAGCAGTCAAATACCACACTCTTGTCCCGAAAATAGAACAAACGCATTACGCTAACCGAATCGATTCGGTCTTGATCGATGCGGCGCAAGAAACCGTGTATTGCGTCAAGGGGTGCCTCGCATCTCAGGTAGAGGCTAATCGGCGGCGAGAACCTCTTTCTGGCGGTGCGTGTCCTCTGCTGTTTGCTTCTGACCGTCCACTGGAAAACGTTCATGTGCCCACACAGCATTTGCGAGGGCTGTTGCTAGCGATGTGGTCTCTGAACTGTGCCTTCCCGAACATGACCGTGAAAGGCTTGTTTATTGTGGTTGACGATCCTGAAGCAGGATGGGAGTTTCAGGCTCACGCACTGACATACAGCGAACTTGATTTGAGTGTTCTTAAGGGAAGAACAACCGACATTTCCGCCACTCAGTTGCTAGCGTCTAGCACAACCCTAAAAAAGAACGGTATCGATATCCAGAGTTTTGAGCGAGTCGCGAATATTCCGGTCAAAGACCCGCTTAGTGCTTTGCCGATGGATCGCGCTACTCGGTCGCACATGATTCTAAACGCTATGTGGGTCCGACAAGCTAGTTCGGACAAGCTCTCAACGTCTTCGATGACGTCACTCGGACAGGCCGTAGAACAGCGACACATGATCTCCTATCCGGCCGATTTGCTTCGCCACGATATTGAAGATTGCCTGGAGCAGCGAGGACTTGTTGAGCGTCCGTTCGGTGGTGTTAATGCGAAGCGATATGCACTGACACCTGAGGGCATTGCTCATATTCTGCTTTTGAGAAGGCAGTTTGCGAGGGATCAAATCCCACTGACACATATCGATGCGGACGCACACATTCTTGCCCCAGTGCGCAAGCAAGCTGCGTTATGGGCTCGGCATCATGATGGAATTAATGTAACTGACTGATGATTTTGTCTGTGACTTATTTATTTGAGGTTGGCGAATGAAAATCACCCGCAAGTTCACCGTCTCCGGCAAGGACCCTTTCGCATCCGTTTCATGGGTCAAGCGTTCGTCGAAGATCACCAACCCGGACGGGTCGGTGGTTTTTCAGATGGACGACGCTGAGGTGCCCTCGACGTGGAGTCAGCTCGCCACGGACATCATGGTGAGTAAGTACTTCCGCAAGGCGGGGGTGCCGCAGGTCAAGGCTGGGCAGGATTGTCTGACCGGCGTGAAGGAGCTGGATGCGTCGGGCAAGGCGGTGCTCGGGCCTGAGAAGTCGGCGAAGCAGGTGATTCATCGCCTGGCTGGGTGCTGGCGGTACTGGGGCGAGACGCACGGGTACTTTGACACGGCCGAGGACGCGCAGACGTTCTATGACGAGCTGGCGTACATGATGACGCACCAGATCTCGGCGCCGAACTCACCTCAGTGGTTCAACACGGGGCTGAACTGGGCGTACGGGATCAGCGGGCCGGCGCAGGGGCACTACATCGTTGAGCCCAAGACGGGCGAGGTGATGCTGGCGCCGGACGCGTACAGCCATCCGCAGCCGCACGCGTGCTTTATTCAGAGCGTCGACGACGACCTGGTGAACCCGGGCGGGATCATGGATCTGTGGACGCGCGAGGCGCGTCTGTTCAAGTACGGCAGCGGCACGGGGACGAACTTCTCACGCCTGCGTGCGGAGAACGAACGCCTCGGCGGCGGCGGCAAAAGCAGCGGGCTGATGAGCTGGCTGCGGATCGGTGATCGCGCCGCGGGGGCGATCAAGAGCGGCGGCACCACACGCCGGGCGGCGAAGATGGTCTGCCTGGATATGGACCACCCGGATATCGAGCAGTTCATCTGGTGGAAGGTGCGCGAGGAGATCAAGGTCGCGGCTCTGGTGGAAGGGATGAAGAAGCTCCCCGCGGATCAGCAGGACCTGGCGAAGAAGCTCGACCTGAAGCTCGATTACGACTTCAACGGCGAGGCCTACGGCACCGTCAGCGGGCAGAACAGCAACAACTCGGTGCGCATCAGCGACGAGTTCTTCGAGACCCTCGACGCCGGCGGCGAGTGGAAGACGTACTACCGCACCAACGGCAAGGTGGCGAAGACGATTCCCGCGTCGAAGCTGTGGGAAGATCTGTCGGTGGCGGCGTGGCGGTGCGCCGACCCGGGCGTGCAGTACGACACGACGATCAACGCGTGGCACACCTGCCCCAGCGCCGGGCGGATCAACGCCAGCAACCCGTGCAGCGAGTACATGTTCCTGGACAACACGGCGTGCAATCTCGCCTCGATCAACCTGATCAAGCTCTACGACGTGAAGACGCGCGAGTTTGATGTCAAGGCCTACGAGCACGCGATCGACCTGTGGACGATCGTGCTGGAGATCAGCGTGCTGATGGCCGCGTTCCCGAGCGAGGAGATCGCGCGGCTGAGCTACCGCTATCGCACGCTTGGGCTCGGGTACGCGAACCTGGGCAGCGTTTTGATGCAGGCGGGGATCGCGTATGACAGCGAGGAGGCCCGCGCGGTTGCGGGGTGCTTCAGCGCGGTGCTGACGGGCCGTTCGTACGCGATGAGCGCGAAGCTCGCCAAGCAGCTCGGGGCCTTCCCGGGCTATGAGGCGGACCGCGAGAACATGCTGCGGGTGATCCGCAACCACCGGCGCGCGGCGCACGGCGTGAAGCGCACCAGCACCGAGTGGGAATCGCTTAGCGAGCACACGCGCCCGGTGCCGATCGATCACGCGGTGATCAACTCGGGCAAGGTGCTGCTGGCGAACGCGAAGGAACTGCTGGAACGCAGCGTCGAGACGTGGGACGAGGCGCTCGAGCTGGGCATCCAGCACGGCTACCGCAACGCGCAGGTCACCGTCATCGCCCCCACGGGGACCATCGGCCTCTTGATGGACTGCGACACCACGGGTGTCGAGCCCGACTTTGCGCTGGTGAAGTTCAAGAAACTCGCCGGCGGCGGGTACTTCAAGATCGCCAACGCCAGCGTGCGCCCGGCGCTCGAAGCGCTTGGCTACAGCGACAAGCAGATCAAGGAGATGATGGCGTACCTGCTCGGCACGCTGCACACCGAGGTGGCGATGCCCGCGAATGCGAACGTGGCGGCGGGCACGACGTTCAAGGACTGGCTCATCAGCAAGGGCCTGACCGCGGCGGAGGTCAAGAAGATCGACGACGCACTGCCGGGGACCTTTGAACTGCCCTTTGCCTTCGGTGCGTGGAGCATCGGCGACGAGGCGCTGACGCGGATGGGCGTCGACCCCGCGGCGGCGAAGGCGGACTTCTCGTTCAACCTGCTGAAGCACCTGGGCCTGAGCAAGTCGGTCATCGATCAGCTCAACGACGTAATCTGCGGGCGGCAGACCATCGAGGGTGCGCCGCACCTGAAGCCCGAGCACCTGTCGGTCTTCGATTGCGCCAACAAGTGCGGCAAGTACGGTAAGCGGTACATCGCCGCGGAGGGTCACATCCGCATGATGGCGGCGGTGCAGCCGTTCATCTCGGGCGCGATCAGCAAGACGATCAACCTGCCCAACGAAGCGACGGTGGACGACGTGAAGGCGGCGTACCGGATGTCGTGGGAGCTTGGGTTGAAGGCGAACGCGTTGTACCGCGACGGGTGCAAGCTGAGCCAGCCGCTGAGCACGTCGAGCGAGAGCAAGGACGATAAGAAGGACGACGCCTCAGTGGGAAAGCTCGCCGAGGTGAAGCCGGTGGGGACGGGTGTTGCCGGGGGGGTGGGGGGTGCGGCGGCGAATGGTGCGACCTCGACCGCGAAGGCGGAGAGTGAGCTGGCGATCGAAGCGGCGCACGCGGGGGTTGACCTTGCTGCGGCGTCTGAGCATCGCGCGATCCAGGTTGTTGAGCGGCCCATGCGGCGGCGCTTGCCCGATACGCGGGCGAGCATCACGCACAAGTTCAACATCGCCGGTCACGAGGGGTATCTGACGGTCGGGCTGTATGAGGACGGGCAGCCGGGCGAGCTGTTCATCACGATGGCGAAGGAAGGTTCGACCATCGGCGGGCTGATGGATTCCATCGGCACGGCGACGAGCGTGAGCCTGCAGTACGGCGTGCCGCTGGAGAGCCTGGTGACGAAGTTCACGCACCAGCGGTTTGAGCCGGCGGGCATGACGACGAATCGTGAGATTCCGTTCGCCAAGAGCCTGGTGGACTACATCTTCCGCTGGATGGGGATCCAGTTCATCCCGGGGTATCGCGAGGCGAACACGCCGGACCGCACTGGCGGCGGTTCCGGGGGCGAGCCTGCGACGAGCGCCACGCCGGCGCCGATGCCGGTGATGCGTCGCTCGATGATGGAGCCTTCGGCGGGTCGGATGAGCTTCGAGAGCACGCGTGAAACAGGTGGCGGCGAGGCCGTCAGCGAGCAGACGCAGGTGAGCAGCTCGTCGCACGATCATCACCAGCACATGCATGTGGAGCGGACGGTGACGACCACGAAGGTGGACGTGGACTTGAGCGGGAGTGTTGTGGGCGGCAAGCCGGTGAACGTGATGGCGATGGCGATGAAGGCCGCGGGCGACGGCCCACCCTGCACGGTGTGCGGGACGATCACGGTGCGCAACGGCACGTGCTACAAGTGCGTGAACTGCGGGAACTCGCTTGGGTGCTCTTGATTTTCAACGCCGAGTACGCGGAGGAAGACCGAGGACGACGGAGTTGGATGGATGTTGAGTGTGGGTTTGGTCTGTTCTCTGTGTGACGTGCGTGCTTGAAGGGTGTTGATGGTGCGGGATAGGTGGTGGGGGGGTGGTGGGGGTGAAGGACTCCTCTTACCCGTGCGTCCCCGGCGGGAAACCGCCCGGGACGCGCTTCTTGGATCGACCGCGGTTGGTGTGATGAGAACGACAGACCGGCGAAGCGAAGGCGCTTCACCACAGAGACACGGAGGCGCGGAGAAAGACACAAGCAGTGTGATGTGCTCACAAACTGCGGAGCATTTGGGTTCTGAACGCTCAGCACTCAGTATTCAGCACTGTTCACAAAGAATCAGCAAGAGCCCGGAGGGATTTTGTGCGTGGTTCGCGAGGGTGTGACAACCTCGTTGGCTACGCCGCCCCTTCGCTCCGGCGGTGATAGAAGGATCGAAGCCGCGCTCGGGTTGGTGTTCGTGGCAAGAGGCCGACGAACGCCGGCACGGGCACTACGGAGCAGTTCGCGTCGGCCCCGGCGAAGCTTCGGTGCTTGAAGGCAAGCACCAGAGCAACACGGACGTGCCGGGCCGACCGTTCCCATTCCCTTCCCTCCGGGCTCTAGCTGATTCTCGAATGGAAGAAGTGCACAAAGAGACGCAGAGGAAAACCGAGCAAGGCTGGGGCTGCGGAGTAGGGGAAGTTTGCACGAAGACGCGGCCGAGGCAATGGGGAATCGGCATTCGGCAATAGCAGAAAAGAGACGGTTCCTTCTGCGATTGCCCGTTGCCCTTGTCCGCAGGGGCAATAGGGATTTGGCAATCGGCAATGGCAGAAAAGAGTCTGTCCCTTCTGCGATTGCCCATTGCCGATTCCCGATTGCCCGGTTTGCAAGGCAATCGGCAATGGCGGAAGTGAATGTTCCCCTCTGCGATTGCCCATTGCCGATTCCCAATTGCCTACTTCCCATATGAGAAAGCCCCGGGCGAACAAATCACCCGGGGCGAAAGAGCGTCAGAACCACCTCAATGCCTCTCTCGGTTTTCCTCCGCGTCCTCCGCGACCTCTGCGTTGAATCTGCTCTTCGATCACGCCGCGAACTTGACGGGCTTGCTCTGGCCGTCGTTGCCGACGGAGAAGGTGGACACCGTGGAGAATCCGACGCCCCCGGGCCCACCGTTGCCGTTGCCGATGCGCACGAGCACGGCCAAACTGACCGGGCCGAGCTTGCCGGCGCGCTGGGCCTGGATGGTGTACTCGGCGCTGGTGACGCCCGCGGGGAGCGTCGGGTCGGTGTACGACTTTTTGCCGCTGCTGCCGATGATGGAGAAGGTGTTCTCGCCCGGGAGCTTCCGGCGGACAAGATACGTTACACCGCCGCCGTTGCTGGGGTTCTGGCACTTGAACTTCAATGTAATTGCCCCGGAGGTGTCGAGCTCGATCTTGAAATCGGTGGGCGTGCCGGGCGGCGGCACGGGCGACGGCGCGCTCGGCGAAGGAATGTTCGCGATCTGATAAACGTTGGGGTTGTTGGTCGTCTCGGCAAAGAGGCGGATGCGTTTGAGCGTCTCGCCGGTGATCTGCTTGGCGGCGGCGAAGGCGTCGTTGACCCCTTCAGTTGCGGCCTTGGCGTTGTCGCGGGCCTTGTCCTGCGCGACGGAAGCGGTCTGCAGCAGGCCGATCGCGTCAGAAAAGGCGAGCGCCTGCGCGGGCGTCAGCCCGATGGCCACGGCATTGGCCGTAAACGTCTCGGCGTGCGACTGCCCCCAAACGGTGAAATCAGCGCGGCGGATCGGGTACGTGGTCATCAGTCGGTCCTTTCTGTGAAATGTGATGATGATGAAACAGGCCGCGGGTGCACGCAACGATGCAACACACAGCCACGATCAGTCTCTGCACGTGTGCGTTCAGTGGGAAGCACTGTTGCACGTCACGGGCAGAACAGAGAACATGTCAACGATTCAAAAAGCACACATGAGATCGATCAAGCAGACACATGAATAAACCAACATCAGTTGGGATCGATCGAAGGTGTGCGTGACTTCAGTTGGAGGACGAAAAATCGGGTAAACCCTGAGTGGTCTTGGTTCGCTGTCCGGATTCGGATACTCACAACCACCTATGCAGGGGTAGTCCACGCTCAAAAGAAAGACGAGCTGCCATTGATGCCCATTGCTCACTCTTACCGTCAGGCAAATCTTGGTCCCTGGGGCAAAGCACCGGTGAATGTACAATCAGATCAGCGGCCATTTCAGAGTTTGCAGCTCCGTGAACTGGTCGCTCCGCGGCGTTCTCGGGGCAGGGGGGTGAGGGGGTGGGGGGGGGGGGGG
>JACVCS010000076.1 GCA_016741915.1 Phycisphaerales bacterium
GGGTTGGGGGACGCGGGGTTGGTGAAGGAGGTAGCGGCATGAAGCGTGCGGATGCTGGTGGGCGGGATGTGGAGGCGGGCGGCGGGGGGCAGCCGGTGGTGCTGCAGGGGACGCTGGATGTGATGATCCTGTCGGTGCTGTCGCAGGGCGAGGCGCACGGGTATGGCATCGCGCGCGAAATCGAGCGGCGCAGCGGCGGCGTGCTGGCGATCGAGGAAGGTTCGCTCTATCCGGCGCTGCACCGGTTGACCAAACGCGGGGATCTTTCCGCGGCGTGGCGGCTGAGCGAGACCGGGCGGCGGGCGCGGTTTTATTGCCTGACCTCGGGCGGACGCAAGCAGTTGGAGCACCAGCGCTCGCTGTGGGAGAAACTCTCCGGCGCGGTGGGACGGGTGATCGGCGAGAACGGTTCCGGCGGCGTGGTCAGCGGTTGGCAAGGGGCGTGAGTGGCTTTCGCGGGGGACGGTGCTTTCGGGCGTTGGTTTGGTTGTCGATCAGGGGCGAGCGATTGAGCAGTCTGCTGAGATTGATTCTGGGTGATCCGGACGGGCGCTCGCCGAGTGAGGTGCGGCGCGATGTTGATGATGAGCTGGAGTGTCACTTGCAGATGCTGCGCGAGGATCTGCGGGGTGAGGGGCTGAGCGAAGAGCGGGCCCGCGAAGAGGCGGAACGCCGGTTTGGGGATGTGGAGCGGTATCGGAAGCTGTGCGCTGATGTGGCGCTGAAGGAGCGACGCGTGCTGGCGAGAATCAACCTTGTTTTGCTGGTGATCGTGATGGTGGGCGTGGGCGTGCTGTCGTGGCGGAGCTTTGCCTCGCAGGCGCGGACGGCCGAGGCGGTGGAGAGGCTGTCGTTGAAGATTGAGCAGATGGGTGCGGGTGGGGGTGGGGGAGGAGCAGGAGGTGCGGCGAACGCGGCGGCGCCCGGGCGTGGGGAGACGCTTGCGGGCGGCGAGGTGAAGGTTGACCGGTTTGGACGGGCCGCGGAGATGCAGTTCACCGAGCAGATGCGGGCGAAGAACCAGGAGCTTCGCGCGGAGATGTTCAGGGTCTACGACGAAAAGTGCACGCAGGTCGGGTACAGCACGCTGCGCGGCAGGACCGAGACGGTGCTGGTGGTGGGGGAGGTTGAGCGGCCGGGGGTGTACGACCTGACGAAAGTGAAGCGAGCGCGGGCGGAGGGGGCGGCGACGATGGCGGATGTGCTGAGGGCGGCGGGGGTGAAGGGGACGGCGCGGGGTGTTGGGTTGTGGGGCCAGAACGCACGATTGACAAACGCGGAGACGTTTGCCTCCCCTGCTGAGCTTTGGGCACGCCACGAACCGGTGGTAAGCGGTGAGATCATCGACGTTATGCCAACGAGGTATCAGTTTTGGTATCAGGATGAAAAGTGGTGGACGGTGGCTGCCTTGGACGCCCGGGGAAAACGAAGCGTGATTGCTGAGCGGTTCTCCGATTCGGTGTTTCCCGAGATCATGCGTGCGGAACGGTACAGGGAGGAGGCATGGAAACTGCGCTCGGTGCGACGATCCGAGATCAAGGACAAGGCGGAGAAAGCGCGAGTTGTCATCGGAGAGGATGTAGCAACACGTGAACTGATTGAAAGCGCGGTTGATCTTGCGAACGAGGATCAAAGTACTTTCACACAGCGGCTGCTGCTAGATCCTGCGGTGCCCAAGGAGAAGATGACGCTCTCGGTGATTCTCGCCGATCAGCAGGTGCTGAAAACGGCTTCTGCTGATGAACTGAACTATTTCGAGCGGAGTTTCTTGGAGTTGCACAAGAATGGTGATGTCCGCGTACGAGTCATTGATCGGCTTTCGGGCAAGAAGGAGGCAGTACTCGATCTGCCGTGGCACGAAGCGAAGGCGAGTCAGGCGGTGGTGATGCCCGGGTCGCTGGTGGTGTTCTCGAATGTGAAGAAGGACGGAGCCGAAAAGACCTCGCCGTGATAGGCCCTGAGCGTGCACCCATCGAAATTCTACTGGTATATATGCATCGACATTCGATGGGTCTGCTTCGCGGCGCGTGCGGGAGGTGTCCGGGCGTGAACATCTCGTGATGTGCGTGGCTAGGATCGGTTGCGCTGAGCGCGCCGGGTTGGTTGGTCGATGGTGATGTGTCGGCACGACGCACGCGTTGATCGGACGACTCTCGGGCAGGCACACCATCGGAGCGAGCACACCCATGCGGACGAAGACCCTTCCAAAGAAGTCGAGCGTGAAGAGCGGCAACGGCAAGAGCGGCGGCGCGGTGAAGTCGCCCGCGAAGGCGACGGCGAAGGGCGGCAAGGCCTCGGCGGGGAAGAGTGCGCCGCGGACGGCCGGGAAGGCGAGCACGACGAAGCGCGCGCCCGCGGGGAGCATGCTGACGCACGAGACGGCGCACCTGTTCAAGGCGGGCGAGATCACCAGTGAGAAGCCGTATATCTATGTCAACGGCAAGATGGTGCCCAAGAGTCAGGCGATGGTCTCGGTCTACGACCACGGGCTTTTGTATGGGGATGGCGTCTTCGAGGGGATCCGGATTTACAACGGCAAGATCTTCAAGTGCGGGCAGCACATGGAGCGTCTGTGGCGGTGCGCCGAGATGATCCGTCTGCGGATCCCCGTCTCGCGCGACGAGATGGTGCAGATCATGCGCGACTGCATCAAGGCGAACGGGATTGTCGACGGGTACATCCGGCTGGTGGTCACGCGCGGGTACGGCACGCTGGGGCTTGATCCGCGGAAGTGCCCGGTGGCGGGTGTGATTTGTATCGCGGACCAGATCGCGCTGTACAGCCCGGAGCAGTACGAGAAGGGGATGCGGATCATCGTGGCGAAGCGGCCACGGACGCCGATTGAGTGCTTGGATCCGCGGGTGAAGAGCCTGAACTATTTGAACAACATTCTCGGGAAGGTTGAGGCGATCGACCAGGGGTGCGACGAGGCGATCATGCTGAACCTCGACGGGTTTGTGGGCGAGTGCACGGGCGACAACATTTTCATCATCCGGGATGGCAAGGTGTACACGCCACCCACGGAGAGCGGGATTCTGGAAGGGATCACGCGTCGGTTCGTGATGGACCTGTGCGCGGATATGGGGATCCCGTGCTTGCTGAAGAACATGAAGCCGGAGGAGGTCAAGAGCGCCGACGAGGTCTTCCTGACCGGCAGTGCGGCGGAGATCATCGCCGTCACGCAGATCGACGACATCAAGATCGGATCGGGCGTTGAGGGGGTTGTGACGAAGAAGCTGCGCTCGGCGTTCCGTGCGGTGGTGACGAGCGAGTATGTGCCGGAGGATTGAGTTGGCGGGCGTGCGGTTCGGTGTGGTTGAATGAGCGGAATCCATGAACCCCTGCCGAGATGGATCGGCGGGGGTTTTTCGTTGGTTTGGTGGGTGCTTGAGGGTGGTGCGGGTTTGGTTCGTGGAGTAAGGGAGAGGGTGGGCGGATGGTGATCTGGCGGGGGTTCGGGGGCTTGGGGAAGCTTGCCGGCAAGGGGATTTCACCGGGGTTTGTGCATTGCGCGGGTGAAAGTGAATCCGAGAGGAGGGTGCAACGGAAGACAATGCAGGCACGGCGCTCTCCCGACCGGTCGGCCCGCGTGCAAGCGGGCTTTGGGGCATCGGATCGGGAGTGCCAGCGCCGGCGACAACCCAAGAAGGAGGTCCGTATGCGGGCCTGCCGGAATGAAACGAGCGGCGTGGTGGCGGGTTCTTCGGTCAGTGCGCGGGGCTTGGCCCTGGCGGCGGGGATGCTCGCGGTCATGGGTGTGGGCGGGGCGGGTGTCAGCCCGGCGCAGGGCGGCATCGTCGTATCGTCGATCGGTTTCGGCTTCGGCGGCGGTGACTGCTGGGGCGACGACTCGCTGCGCGTGCGGGTGACGTCGTTCAACTCGTGGTGCGATGAATGGGTGAATCGGCGCGTGGCGTGGGATTGCGGGCCGACGTATGGGTCGTGGGGGTACAGGCCTTGGGGGTATCGGTGGAACTCGCACGTTTTGGCGCGGCGGTCGTGGTATGAGCCGTGCGATATTGTGGTGGGCGATTCGTGGCGCTGGTGGCGAGACCCGGTTGCGGACGTGTATGTCTATCGCCCGGTGGTGATTGCGCCGTCGCGCCCGGTGTTGCTGCCGTATGAACCGTCGCGGGTGGTGGCGGCGGATGTTGACGGGGACGGGTACATCGACGAGGGGGAGAGCGCGGTGCTGGTGCCGACGGCACCGGTGTATGTCGGTGCGCCGGTGGTGTGGGGCCCGGCGCCGGTGGTGGTGTACAGGACGTACCGCCCGTGGTGCCCGCCTCGGTATTACGACGATTGCTATCGGCGCCCGATTTATTCGAGCGTGACGGTGTGCGATGATGACTGGTGGGGTTCGACGCGTGTGAGCGTGTCGATCACCATCGGGCTGGGCTCGCGCTCGTGGAACCACTGGAACCGATGGGACCGCTGCGATGATTGGCGGCGGTGGGATGATCGCTGGAGCGGGCCTGTGCACGGGCCGCGGCGGGATCAGGTGACGATCAATAACCCGGTGTTCAATGGCCCGGTGTATTTCAACGGGAACACGAACGTGAACGGCGGGGTCTTTGCGCCGAATGGTCCGACGCAGATTGCGGCGGGGCCGGTGGTTGCGCCTGCGGTTGTGCCCGCGGTGGTGACGGTGCGTGAGTCGAAGGAGAGCGGCCGCGGTGGTGGGCGGTCGGGGCTGGCACGCGTTGAGGAACTCGGCACGCCGATCGCGGAAGGCCGCGGTGGTGGGTCGCGGGCTGGCGGCGTGGAGTCGGCACGTGAGGGTCTGCGTGATGGTTCGCGTGAGAACGCGCGTGACGGTCGGCGGGCGGAAGGCTCGAAGATCCTCACAGGCGATGAGGCGGCGGCGGTTGGGCGGGCGGATCGCGGTGATCGCACGGGCCGCGCTGCGGGCATCGGCGAGCGGTCGGCCTCGCGCGGTGAGGCTCGGGTTGGTGAACCGGTTGAGAACAACGAGCCGAAGCGTCCGGCACGGATTGATGAAGTTCGGCGTGCGGATCGCGGCGGTGATGAGCGGAAGCCGAGCGTGATGCCCGTGCAGGGCGAGGTGGAGAAGCGGCCGGTGTCGATCGCGACGCGTGATTCGCGTGATGAAACGCGTGGGCGCGGCGTGCCGAGCGTTCGTGAGGCGGGCAAGCCCGAGGGCCAGCCGTCACCTGCGGGTGTTGATCGCGAAGGTGGGGTGAAGGGCGAACGCGGCGCTGGCGAAGTGACGACGCGGCGCGGGGTTGCGGAAACACCGGGGCGTGGTCTTGATGGCGTGGAAGGTCAGCGGGGTGCGGAGATGAAGCCGCCGGAGCGTCCGAGCGTGCGCGCACCTGAGCGGGCGGCGACGCCTGTGGATATCAAGCCCGAGACGAATCCAGAGGTTCGCGAAGCGGTCAAGCCGACGGCGCGGGGCACCAGGCCCGCGATGTCTGAACGTGGCGGCGAAAGTGAGAGTCGTGACGCGCGGATGCCGCGGGGTGGGGCGGGCTCGACGCAAGCGCCGGCGGGGCCGAGCGTGAATCCGGTGACGACGCGGCAGCCTCGTGTGATGCAGCCTGTACTGACGCCGGAGCCGAAGGAAGTGAAGACGCCGACCGCGACGGAGCGTGCGCCGCGTGAGCGTTCGCGAGAGGTTGAAGGCGGCGGCGTTCGTCGCGAGATGCCGACGCGGGCGGAGAAGCCCGCGGCCTCGCCCTCAGCGAGTGTGGGGATCCCTGTCCCCGCGAACACGGGTCGCGGTGAGCGGAAGGTTGAAGCGCCGATCGGCAACGACGGCGGCGGGCGTGGTGATGCGCGGGTGGTTTCGCCTCGTCGGACGACCACGGACGGATCGGGCGTGGTGCGTGAGGCGAAGCCCAGCGTGCCGACGGCTGGTCCGAAGGCTGATCCTGCGAGCATTCCGGGCGTGACGCCCACGACGCCGGCGCGTCAGCGGGTTCGTGCGCCGATCGGCAGTGGCGGCGGTTCGGTCGACCAGGGCGGGCGATCGGAAGCGACGAATCCCGCGGTGGTTTCGCCGAGCCGGGTGCAGCAGCCCAGCGCGATGCCCAACGCGATGCCGGGTGCGATGCCCGGCGTGATGCCGGGACAGAGTGAAGAGAGCAAGAAGCCCAGCTCGCACGGCACGGGTGAACGTCGCGGCGGCTATGGCGGCGGCGGCGGCGGTGTGCAGCTTGGTGGTGGTGGCGGGAGCGAGATGAAACCCGGGCGGACAAGCTCGGCCGGTGCGCGGCCTCAGCCCAGTGCGCCGGTGGCGCAGCCGTCGCAGCGGCAGGCTCAGCCTCAAGCGCAGCCGCAGGCTCGGCCCGCCGCACCCGCACCCGCACCGGCACCGGCCGCGGCACCTGCGCCGGCGCCGACTCCACCCGCGGCCGGGCCGAGCAAGGGCTCGGGCGGTGGTGGTGGGGGTGGTGGTGGTGGCGAGAGCAAAGGCGGCGGCGAACGTAAGCGCGGCTGAGACTCTCGCGGAGAATCCGTGAACGATCCACGCACGCCGATGAACGGAATGGTTCCGCTCATCGGCGTGTGTGCGTGCGCGCGACGCACGACCGACGGCGTGCAGTTGTTGCAACGATGGTTGTTGCACGTTTGGCGTGCGGGGTGCTGGAGCGGTTCGAACCTCTCGGCTTGATCGACGGGCTCGGCGCGCGATGGGCGAAACTGCGGCAAGAAATGCGGGTTTGGTGCTCGTGCATGCGAACGCAATGCGAGCGCGGCGGGGTTGTCCACCGGTTGTTCAACCGGTGATCCACAGCGCGAAAAGTTGATCGACTTTTGACGTGGGCCGCGTACGCTCCGGGCCCCGTGGCCATGGCTGGCCCGGGTCGGTGAGCGTCACTTCGGAGGCGGGTAGCTTCCCGCGGGTGATGCACGCCAATCGGTCAAGGAGCGGACCATGCACGCGGTGGGTGTGGCGGAATCTCGTTCGTCTTCGTCGGGTACGTCGGCTTCGGCATCGGCGCGAGCGGCCTCGTGCGCGGTGCGTTCGTCGTCGTCTGCGTCGTTATCGCCGCGCGGCGTTGAGGTGACGCGCGAGCAGGTGGACGCGTGGTGGGCGGACTTTCGTCAGCAGCCGCGGGGCGGTGCGCGGTGGCTCAACGCGCGGGCGAAGTTGCTGGAGCAGTACCGACCGATGCTGCGGGCGATCGCGGCGCGCGAGGGGAGCCGGTTGCCCTCGGCCGTGGAGATTGATGACTTGGTCAGCGCGGGGACGCTGGGGCTGATCCGCTGCATGGAGAGCTTTGATCCTGGGCAGAACAGTTGCTTCGAGGCGTACTGCGCCAAGCGCGTGCGCGGGGCGATGGTGGATTATCTGCGCTCGCTGGACTGGCACCCGCGGCTGACGCAGCGGCGGCACCGTCGTGCGGAGCGGCAGCGTGAGCGGTTCCGCGTGCTGCACGGGCGCGAACCCATGCGCGAGGAACTGCTCGAGGCTCTCCGCGGCGCGGGGCACTCAACCGAAGAGGCGGACCTGATCGTCGGTGACAGCAAGATCATCCCGGTGGGGAGCCTTTTCGGAGGCTCGACCTCGGCGGATGGTGGGGCGTTCTCGTTCGAGCAGTCGCTGGGCGATGAGCGTCAGGTGGACCCGTTCACGGCCGCGGCGCGGACGGATCTGCGCGCGTTCATCGGGAAGAACCTTTCGCGCAGTGAGCGGCTGATCCTGTACTTGTACTACTACGAATCGCTGACGATGCGCGAGATCGGCGAGGTGCTGGGCAAGAGCGAGTCGCGCGTCAGTCAGATGCACCTGCTGCTGATCCAAAGGCTGAAGAGCGAGCTGGCGGGCACGCGCAAGGCGGAGTTTGTCTGAGCACTGTTCAGGCCGGTTGATCGCGAGGCTGTGGAGAGCCGCGCCACCAAGGCGGCGCAGACGCTAGTCTTTGCGCACTATGGCGATACCGAACTGGGTGACTCCGGTTGTGCTGCTGCTGGCGTCGAACGTCTTCATGACCTTTGCGTGGTATTACCACATCAAGGCGAAGACCTGGCCGCTCGTGACGGCGATTTTTCTGTCGTGGGGGATCGCGTTCTTTGAGTACTGCCTGCAGGTGCCGGCGAATCGACTGGGGAGCCAGCAGTTCGGCGGGCCGTTTACCACGCCGCAGTTGAAGATTCTGCAGGAGGGGATCACGCTGACGGTCTTCGCGGTCTTCAGCGTGCTGGTGCTGAAGGAGCATCTGCGCTGGACGGACTATGTGGCCTTCGGGTTGATCTTCGCGGGCGTGTGCGTGGGGATGCTGGGGAAGTCTTAACGCCGGGCCAATGCGTGCGGCGGGTACGATTCGCGCATGACGAACCTCATGAGCGGCGTGTTCAAGGTGGTGGCGGTGATGGCGATCGTTGCGTGCGTCGCGATGCTCGGCGGGTGCGCGGGCGGGCCTAAGTGGAATGTGGGTGAAGGGCAACTTGTGTACTCATCGCCCGATCGGCAGTTCACGGGTGTTGCGGTGAGTGAGCGTGGTCGCGTGTTTGTGAACTATCCGCGGTGGCACGAGCCGTACACGAACGCGGTGGAGGAGATCAAGGACGGCAAGCCGCGGGCATACCCGGACGCGGCGTGGAACTCGTGGAAGCCGGGCGAGGATCCGTCGTCGAAGTTTGTGTGCGTGCAGAGCGTGCACGTGGACGACATGGACCGGCTGTGGATTTTGGACCCGGGCTCGCCGCAGATCGCGGGGGTTGTGCCGGGGGCGGCGAAGCTGGTGTGCGTGGACCTGAAGACCGACCGCGTGGAGCGGGTGTACCGCTTCAGCGATGCGATTGCACCGAAGAGCTCGTACCTCAACGACGTGCGCGTGGACACGAAGCGCGGCTACGCGTACATGACCGACAGCGGCATGGGCGGGCTGGTGGTATTGAACCTCAGCAGCGGGGAGGCGAAACGCGTGCTCTCGGCACACCCGGTGACGCTGGGCGAGAAGGGTGTGGTGCCGGTGGTGCAGGGCGTGCTGACGATGATCAACGGCACAGACCCGCTGGTGGTCAACAGCGACGGGATCGCGCTGTCACGCGAAGGTGATCTGCTGTACTTCCAGGCCCTGACGGCGCGGACGCTCTACCGCGTCCAAACGGAGTATCTGCGCGGCGCGTTCAGCGATGAGCAGGTCGCCCAGCGGGTTGAGAACTTGGGACGGTCGGTGGTGACCGATGGGTTGGAGATTGATTTCAGAGGCCAGGTCTACTTCTCGTCGCTTGAGCAGAGCGCCATCGTGGTCCGCTCGCTTGACGGCACCACGTACACGCTGGCGCAGAGCAACGCACTGGCGTGGCCCGACAGTTTCGCTTGGAGCAGGTCTGGCGAATCGCTGTACGTCACGACGAGCCGGATCCACCAGAGCGCGTGGTTTGACAAGGCCCCGCGGATGAAGACACTCGACGAAAAGCAAGAGCCCGCACCGAAGCGGCGCGGGCCCTTTGAGGTCTATGTCATTCCGCCTGAGATCTTCTGCGGCACGACGCGGCCTTGATCATCGATCATCCGATCGCTCGATCGATCACTCCACCGCGCAGCGCTACGGATCACAGGCGCGGGGCGAAGTGGGGCAGTTCGCCCACAAGGGGCTTGCAGTATTCGATGAACGCCCGGCTGACGTCGTGGGTGCCGTTGATGAACTCGGGTGGCATGACGCGGGTCTTCGCGGCGACGTCGCTGAGTTTCAGCACGCGCTTCTCGACGCGGTAGGGATGGTTGCTCATGCGGATGATCGCCACCGAACCGTCGGTCAGGCCGTTCATCGCTTCGGTGGCGGCCTTGATGCCCACGCCGCGGGCCTCGGCCGCGTCGACGGGGCTGGGCTCAGGCCAGCAGCGTTGCAGGTAGCCCAGCGTGTCGGCGCGGACGCGCGGCGGCTTGCCGCTGGGGCTCTTGAAGCGTTCTTTGATGAGGTTGGAGAGCATGTCGCCCAGCGCGCCAGAGCCGGAGAGCTGCGCGTTGCCGTGCGCGTCGGTTTGCGCGCCGCTGATGAGCGAGGCGGCGATGTCCTTGCCCTCTTTGTCCTTGATGCCCTCGCTGACGGCGATCTGGCAGCGGTTGTACTTGCCCACCACGCCCTTGACGTCCTCGATGAAGCGGTCAACGTCGAAGGGAACCTCGGGGAGATAGATCAGGTGCGGGCCGTCGCCCTCGCCGTGCCGGGCGAGTGCGCTCGCAGCGGTCAGGAACCCGGCGTTGCGCCCCATCACCACGTTGATCTTGATCCCCGGCAGGCTGGCGTTATCACGGTCGTCGGCCATGAAGGCCATCGCCACATACCGCGCGGCAGAGCCGAACCCCGGCGTGTGGTCGTTGCCCATCAGGTCGTTGTCCACGGTCTTGGGCACGTGGAAGCAGCGCAGCTCGTAGCCCGTCTTGACGCCCATCTCGTGGATGATCCGGCAGGTGTCGCTGCTGTCGTTGCCGCCGATATAAAAGAAGTAGCGGATGTCATTGGCCTTGCAGGCCTCAAAGATCTTCGGCGCGTCGGCCTCGGTGGGCTTGCTGCGCGATGAGCCCAGGCAGGCGGAGGGGGTCTTGGCGATTTTTTCGAGCGTCTCGGTGCTGAGCGCGCCGAGGTCGACCAGCGGCATGTGCTTGATCAGCCCGTCGACACCGTGACGCATGCCGAAGATCTTTTTCACGGGCTTGTACCCGCGGAGCCCTTCGATGATCCCGACGAGGGACTGGTTGATGACGGCGGTGGGCCCGCCGGATTGACCGATGATCGCGTTGCCTTCGATAAGCCTGCTGGCCATGGTGGAACCTCCGTAAGCGGTCGGTTCGCAGGGGTGAACATTCGCGAGAGCAAGGCCAAGACCCCTGACCTCCGACGCCCCAATGTAGCACGAATGACCCGCGTCGGGGGAAAGGCTTTGAGCAACGCCCGCAGCATATTCGGGAGACGTGCATCGCTCAAACCACACCGAAAACCCTCAAATCATGCCGATTTCATGCGAAACGCTCGCCGGGCGATCGCGGGCTGGCCGCCCTCCAATCAACCCCCCGTTGCGGGCGGAGTGTGGTGGACGCGGGGTGGTGGGCGTGCGGTGAGCCGATCGGGTTTGACGAGAATCGACATGAAAAGAACCACCGACACGGTTGGTCGGTGGTTCGTGGGGTTGATCGCGATGCCTCGATCGGCGATGCGTCAGACGCAGGGGATGAAAAGGCTGTTGAAGAAGGCGTTGTAGTCGCCTTCGTTCACGCCGTTGTTCGCCGCGGCGGGGTTCTGGTTCAGCGGCGTGCCGTCGTCGGCGGCGATATCGCAGAACGAGCCGACGGCGCCGGTGCCCACGCCCGCCTGGAAGAAGAACCCTTCAGCGCTGAAGAAGGCGTTGTAGTCGCCCTCGTTCGGACCCAGGGCGCTGTTGGTGCACTGCGGATCAAGCGTCAGCGGCGTGCCGTTGTCGCAGGCGATGTCCGCGGGGTTGCAGGAGACGACCACCGTGCCGCCGCCGGCGAGGTTGGTCACGACCCAGTCGATGGCTTCGTCGTGCTCAAGTTCGGTGCGGTTCTGGTTGAAGACGATCCAGAACGGCCGCGAGGGCAGGATCGTCGGCACGCTGCTGGTGAGGACCAGTTCGAGCAGGTAGATGCCGTCGGAGGCGGGCTCCTGCAGGGTGTACTGGAGGTGACGGTGCCACTCGCCGTTGGTTGAGACGGTGAGCCCGAAGCCCTCGATCGGCTCGTTGACGAGCGGGGTGAGAACGGGGCTCATCTCAGCGAAGCCGATCTCGATGCGCTCGGTGATCGGGTCAGTAGAGAAAGCGCCGTTGTCCCACTTACGGATTCGCCCGTTGACGGTGAAGTGGATGGAACTGGGAAAGGGGAAGGTGCCGGGGAGGTTGTCAAAGCCCGGCTCGTCGGTGAAGTTGGGCAGCAACTCGCCGAAGTCGGAGGCGAAGACGCGTGTGCCGGGGGCGAACTCGCCCTGCGGGGTGATCTCGCCGGTGACGATGCGCGAATCAACCAGGCCGAGCCCGATGTCCCCGGCGTGCTGAGCGAAGCAGCTTCCGCCGCTTGCAAGCAACGCCAACGAAGCGGTTGCGGGAACAAAGGTCTTCAGCGAACGACGTGAAAGCAGTGAACGCATGGTGAAACTCTCTTTCTGTACCTGATTCAAAGTGGTGTTGAAAGCCAACGACGAACGCACAAACACACAGAACACGAACAGCGAACCGTGCCCCTACGCGGGCATTCAGCGCGCCACGCGCGGGTCGAACTGGTTCTTGCTGCGGTTGACGTACACGTCTCGGAACTTCAAAGTCGCGGCGTGCCCGTCAAGGAACCCGTAGTTGCTCACCGCCTCCCAAGACCGAGCCCGCCCGCCCCATGCGTGCGTTTTCACCTGGCCCGACGAAAGCGCCGGCGGCGCGTCGATCGGTCCGGGGTCCCACCCTTCCGCGTGCGTGTGATCGCTCACGGCGAACGAGCCCTCTTCGGTCATGAGCAGGAACTGCACCGTTGCGTGCGGCGCGGGGATCTTGCCCATGCGGTCGAAGGGCTCGCTGCTGGCGATGCGCGGGTTGTAGGTTCTGCTCAGCCAGTTGTTCATGCCGTAGGACGTGCGCCGGGGTGAGCCGCTGATGAGCAGTCCAGATCCGCCCTGATCGGCGGGCCAGTAGAGGCTCTGATCGCCGGGCGATTTCACCGCCAGCGGCGAGCCGTAGTAGTTTGAGAGCGTGTTGTAGAAGGACTTTGCAGGGTCGCCGCCGCCGCCGTGGGGAAGGCCCACGTCGGCGAAGAGCTCCTTCGAGTCGTTGACGTAGAGGGCGTGGACGGTCTGGAGGCTGCGAACATTGGCAAGGCACGCGGTGGCGCGGGCCTGTCGGCGTGCGCTGCTCAGTGACGGCAGCAGGATGCTGATCAACAGCGCGATGATCGCGATGACCACCAGCAACTCAATGAGCGTGAAGGCCCGCGCACCCGCCCGATCGCGGCGAAGCGCCGGCGATCGGTCGAGAGACTTCAAAAACGTCTTCAGCAGCGACATGCAATCGCTCCACACCGCGTACCGCTTTCGGACATGAACGCTCGGCGGGTAGTCCATGTCGCTGGGCGGATCGAATGAACGAAGACCCACGACACGAACCAGACCGGGCGGGCCGATCAGGCACGGATCATCCGTCTTGAGATGACAACGCAGAACAGCTCGGGCACGCTCAGGCTTCGCGTGGTCGGACCACCAACGCCGACGCGTCAGCGCGTAGGGGAGGACGGACGGTGATCAGCCGAGCGTCGGAGGCCCGCAGGTGAACAGCACCGGGCCCGAGGAAATCCGCGGCGGCGTCAGCAGCCGACAATGAACCGCGCGGTCCGCCGCGTGAAGCGCAAAGAGCGGCCCGGCCCGGTTCAGACCGCTCCCGCCCGGGGTGTGCAGGGCGATGCAGACCTTGCAGGCGTGATGAGTCCCGCCAGGCGATTTCGGCTGGTCGGTCGGTCGATCGGACTGACTCTCCGCGTGATCGGGCTCACCTTCGTGGTCATCCGCCTCACCACATGAACCTGCGGAACATCCCTGAGTATGTGCCGAGCGGGCCTCTTCATGCCGGTGCGACCAGGCGTGCACCAGCGGCGCGAAGCTCATCGCAAGCAGGCAGAGCACCGCCAGCAGAAGCCTGAACAGACCGGGTTGGTGAGCCCGTTGAGGGTGCACGGGAAGAGTCTAGGCACCCAGATGCAAACCAGTTGCAAGAAAACTCAACCCCGCGCGGCCTTGGCCTTGGCCGGCGCGTCCGGGTTCTTCGCCGGCGACGGATCCAGATCCTTGCTCGGGGAGCTCAGCGTCATGTCCAGCGGCCCGAGGTGCCCCAGCGCACGCGAAACCAACTGCCCTCGGTTGTTCGCGTTCAACTTTCGGTGCAGGCTCTTGACATGGTCGTGCACCGTGTAGACCGAGCGGTGCAGCAGCGCAGCGATCTGCGGCACCTTCATCCCCGCAACCAAGTGCCACATCACCAACTCTTCACGCGGGGTCAGCCAGTTCGTCCGGTCCTGTGAACCCGGGTCGAACGCCTGCGAAACCCGCTTGCTGAGCATGGGCAAGGTCGCGGCGACAACCGCCGCCTGTCGCGTCGTATCGCGGAACCCCGGGTCGGCGCTGGCGACCTCCACCAGCAGCATCCGCGTACCGGATTCGCACGGCACCTTCACCGCGCCAAGCAGCACGTCCACCGGGTTCATCCACTCCCAACGCCGATTCAAAAGGCTCGGCCCACGCCCGGGCATCAGCCCCTGCTGGCTCGCGGTCGAGACGAACCACAGATCCTCGTTCAGCGTCCCGACGTTCCAGCCCAGCCACTGACCTTCGACGATGTTCATCCGCGCCTGGTTCAGGTGCGAATCGCGGACGATGCCCGACGAGACCGCCCCGCGGACGATGGCATCGCCCTGACTGGAGGCGACGGGCTGCGAGTCGCTCGAGGCGGCCGCCCCGACCAGTTCGAGCGTGGTGATGAATCCGCGCGCGTCAAGGTTGGCGATGCAGCACAACGCGACACACGGGTGATGAAGTCGGGCCAAACCGGCCGCGGCACGGTCGCACCAGTCGTGCGTCGGCACACCCGGAAGACGGCAGATCGTGTCCATCACGTTCGAGGTCAGGATCGCGGCGACTTTCATGCTCGAACCGTCCTTTGGTCTTTCAGAACTTCTGTCCCTCGACGACGCGATTGCCCAACAGGCGGCGTATTCAGCCGCGAAGAGAGATCCCCGTGATGTCCCCTAAGGCACGGCGTTGTCCCGGCCGCGGCGCGAGTGTACCACTTTTTCAACCCGCCGTGGGGGGAAGGATCGGGTAGATTCCTGAGGAGGTCAAAGATGACCGCCGTGTCCACAAAACGCGTGTTTGATTGAACGATAGCACCCAGTTTCGGGGGTCGCTCGTTCCACCGGAGGTGCAGGTCGGGGCGAGCGGGGTGTGGAGGCGGGTGGGGAGTATGGCGG
>JACVCS010000013.1 GCA_016741915.1 Phycisphaerales bacterium
GCGACACACGCGTGCGGCTCGCTCCGCTCGGTCGCTGCGCGACCTCGCTTCACGAGCCGCACGCCAGCTAAGCTCACCTGTCAGCGATGTCCCCGAACAGTGTCAACCATGTCCCCGATCCAAACACTTTGGACGATCGGTGGCACGGTGCGCTTGGTACAAAAAGAAACGCACCAACCGGCTTGTTGAGGGCTGGTCGGTGCGGGTGTGTTTTCGCGGATCAGTCAGGCGGCGAGGACTGGGTTAGTTCTTGCCGAAGGTGATCTTGTCGGTGCCCATGGCGCCGTGGGCGTCCATACCGCCGCGGGTGGGGGCGGGGGTGCCGCGGTTGCCGCGGGACTCGGTGGAGGCGGTGCCGGAGCCGGTTGCGCCGGTGCCGGTGGTGTCGCCCCACTGAGCGCGCTTGAGGGAGAGGCCGATCTTGCGGTCGCCCGTATCGACGCGGAGGATCTTGACATCGACCTCGTCGCCGATCTTGACCACGTCCTGCGGGTTCTCGACCTTCTGGTCGGAGAGCTCGGAGATGTGGAGGAGGCCTTCGAGGTCGGCTTCGAGCTCGACGAAGACGCCGAAGTTGGTGACCTTGGTGACCTTGCCGCGGACGACCATGCCGGGCTTGTAGTGCTCGGGGATGGCGGTGAGCCACGGATCCTCGGTGAGCTGCTTGACGCCCAAGCCGATGCGCTGCTTGTCGCGGTCAACATCGAGCACGACGCAGCGGACGGTGTCACCCTTCTTGAGCAGTTCGTTGGCGTGGGTGACCTTCTTGGTCCAGGAGAGGTCGGAGACGTGGAGCAGGCCGTCGATGCCGGGCTCGATCTCGACGAAGGCGCCGTAGTTGGTGAGGTTGCGGACGGCACCCTCGATGACGGTGCCCGGGGGGTACTTCTCGGAGACGAGTTCCCACGGGTTGACCTCGGTCTGCTTCATGCCGAGGGAGATTTCCTGCTTGTTCTTGTCGATCTCGAGGACGACGACGTCGACCTCCTGGTTGGGCTGGACCATTTCGGAGGGGTGGTTGATCCGGCGGGTCCAGGACATCTCAGAGATGTGGACGAGGCCTTCGATGCCGTCCTCGAGGCGGACGAAGGCGCCGTAGGAGACGATGTTGACCACCGCGCCGTGGACGCGGGAGCCGACGGGGTACTTCTGCTCGATCTCCTCCCAGGGGGAGACTTCCTTCTGCTTGAGGCCGAGGGCGATCTTTTCCTTCTCGCGGTCGATGTTGAGGACCTTGACCTCGATCTTCTGCCCGAGCTTGAGCAGCTCGCTGGGGTGGTTGACCCGGCCCCAGGACATGTCGGTGATGTGGAGCAGGCCGTCGATGCCGCCCAGGTCGATGAAGGCGCCGAACTCGGCGATGTTCTTGACCTCGCCGCTGACCAGGTCGCCCTCCTTGAGGGTTTCCATGAGGCGCTTCTTGGCGGTGTCGCGCTCTTCCTCGATGAGCTTGCGGCGGGAGACGACGATGTTCTTCCGCTCAAGGTCGATCTTCAGGACGCTGGCGCGGACGGTGCGGCCGATGTACTCGCCGATCTCGGCGGGGCGACGGACGTCGACCTGCGAAGCGGGGAGGAAGGCGGGGACGCCGATGTCCACGAGCAGGCCGCCCTTGATCTTGCGGGTGACCTTGCCCTCGATGACATCGCCCTCGCGGGTGGTGTCGATGATGCGCTGCCAGTTGAGGTGACGGTCGGCCTTGCGCTTGGAGAGCTCGACGAGCCCGTCCTTGCCCTCGATACGGTCGAGCCAGACCTTGACCTTGTCACCGATCTTCACGTCGGTGTCATCGAACTCTTCCTTGGGGATGTGGCCTTCGGACTTCAGGCCGACTTCGACGACGACGTCATCACCGGCGAACCCGACGACGACGCCTTCGAGGATCTGACCTTCGCCGAGGTCGGCGAGGTTGCTGCCGAGGACCGAGGCCATGTCGCCGCCGGCGACGCCGCCGCCGAAGTCCTTCAGGAGCTTGTCGGTCTCCAGGATCGCGTCGTTGTTCAGACCAAGGGAGGCGATGAGGTTGTGATCGATCATGAGGAAAGAAACCTTGACCCGCGTGGTGCGATGTGACACCCGCACGCGACCGGACGCGGACGCCGACCGCACCGAGCGACCACGGCACATTGGCGGTGGAGGGCAGGGCGCGTCGAGCGGTTCCGCCGCGGGTTTGGTCGCGGGCAGGACAGGGGAGAAGTCTAGGTGGGCTGGGGGATCGGGGCGAAGAGAAACCGGGTGCGAAACCCCATGAAGAACGCCAGTGGCGGTGAACGAAACTCGCCTCAGCAACGCGTGTACGGGCCCGGCGATACCGTCCGATTGAAGGGTGCGATCGCTAGACGGGCTGGCGAGGATCAATCACGCGATTTTCGCTCAATCTGCGGCGATCATGCGATTATTGTACGCGATATTCTATCGATCTTCGGTGCTTTGGGGCTTATCAACCGGAAGAACCTTCGGCGAGGATGGCGGTGGCGGGACGAGGACGACGAAACGGGTGCGGGTGGTACCCGGGCCCAGGGTGGCGATTCGGGAGGCGATATCTGCGCGGGTGATGGTTTGGTAATGGCGGGCGGCGTGGGCGAGGTCGTCCGGGTTGATGGCGTAGAAACGGGTGAAGCTCAGCACGCTGGCCCAGTAGTCCGGATCGCTCAGTCGCTGGGCGGCTTGCGCGGTGATGGCATCGATGGCGGTGGTGAGCTTGGGCTGGTCGATCTGGTTTGCATCGGCGCACCGCGACAGCACGACTTCGAGGACCGATCGGACTTCCGCAGCGATGGCTTCGGGCTGTTGGAAGGTCTGCGCCACCGGTTGGTTGTCGGGGTTGTCGGCGAGGGTTGGTTCGGGCTCGGGGTTCTTCAGGCGGATGGTGAGCATCACGGTGCCGAGGTTTTTCAGGCCGCGGGATGGGATGACGACCGAACCGATGACGCTGGCGGGGCGGGGCTGGGCTTTGAAGGCGGCGTCGAGTTCGGATTGCAGGTACTGGGCGACGACAGCGAACTGTCGAACGGCGGCGAGATCGTCGATGTCCGGGCCGGGGAGCAGGACTTGGACAATGGGGCCTTCGGGGACTGGGAAGGCGGCCGCCACGACGCCGGTGGAGATATCGCGATCGGCGGCGCGGTTGAACGTCGGGGTGACGTGGGCGGCGGGCTGAGCATCAGCGATGGGGGCGAGGCATTGCTGGATGATGGGCAGTGCCTGGGCGAGGGTGATGTTGCCGGCGATGGCGATCTCGATGGGCGCGTTACTTGCGAGGGTGGTGAGGTGTTCGCGTGCGGCGTCGGGTGTCCAGCGTTCGACGTGCGTGGAGAGCGGGCCGCCGGCGCGGGGGTCGGTGCTTTGGCGCATCGCCTGCACGACGGCGGCGAAGCCCGGCGAGCCGACGGCGCGGGCGCGGGAAAGGGTTTGGCGGTGGGCGGTTTGGAATCGCGGCTCGTCGAGCGTCGGCGCGACGATCATCGAAGCGAAGTTGGTCAGCGCTTTGGAGAGCGCGTCGGGCGATTCGAGCGTGCGCGGCGTGAAGGCGACGGACTCGGGGGTGACGGCGGAGCGGAGGTTGGCGGGTTGGGTTGTGGATGCGTCGGTGTCGGGGCGAGTCCATGCGGCGACGACGGCGGCGGTGAGCCCGCGGGTTTGGGCGGTTTCGGAGAGTTCGCCGCCGAGGAGGCGGATGCAGAGGGAGATGCCGGTGGCCTCGGGCATGGGGCGGAGATGAACGAGGATGCGCTGGCCGCGGATGGAGATGGTGTAGACGTTGGAGGCGCGGTGATGGATGACGGAGCGGACGATGGAGGCGGGAGGTATCGAGGTGGGAGTAGAGGGGCTGAGCGAGGTTGATGCGGGCGGATCGGTTTGAAGTTGAAGCGGAGCGGCGGCGGTGAGGTGCGGGATGAGGCAGGCCATGGCACCGACGGCGAACGGAACGACGCGCCAGCGAAGGCAACGGCGTGATAAGGCCGAGGGTTGGAGGCGGGATTCGAAGGAAACGGGATGGAGCATCGCACCAGACGATACCGCAAGCGGGGGTTGCGTGTTGCGGCGGAAAGGGGCGGATTGGGGTGAAACCGGGGGAAGTGCAGGTGAAAGTCGGACCGTGCGGCGCTACGCTGGGCGACTATGGCACTCATCGTTACCGGCACGGTTGGGATCGACTCGGTGTATACCCCCCACGGGCACGCGGAACGCGTTCTGGGCGGGAGCTGCACGTACTTTGCGGCGGCGGCGTCGTTCCACGGGCCGGTGCGGATGGTCGCGGCGGTGGGCGGGGATTTTTCGCCCGAGTATCGCGCGGTCTTCTCGAAGTTCCCGGGCGTTGATACGCGGGGCCTGGAGTCTCGACCCAACAGCAAGACGTTCGCGTGGGGCGGGAAGTATCACCAGAACATGAACAGCCGGGAGACGCTGTTTACGGAACTGGGCGTGCTGACGGAAGCGCCGCCCGCGGTGCCGGCGGCGTATGCGGACAGCGAGTATGTCTTTCTGGCGAACTCGCACCCGGCGGTGCAGCTGGGTTTCCTGCGGCAGTTCCCAAAGCGGAAGCTCGCGGTGGCGGACACGATGGACCTGTGGATCAACATCGCCAAGCCCGAGCTGCAGGCGCTGCTGAACGAGGTCGACGGGCTGGTGCTGAACTATGACGAGGCGGAACTGCTGACGGGGAAGCAGAACCCCGTGACGGCGGCGAAGCAGATCATCGCGGAGAGCAAGCTGACCTTCTGCGTGGTGAAGAAAGGCGAGCACGGGTGCCTGTTCGTGCACCGCGAGGGCGTGGCGATGCTGCCGGCGTATCCGGCGGAGAAGGTCATCGACCCAACCGGCGCGGGCGACACGTTCGCGGGCGGGATGATGGGGTACATCGCGGCGAACCACAAGGAACACGCGGTGAAGGACCGCGTGCACTTTGATGTGATCCAGCGGGCGCTGGCGCACGGCACGGTGGTTGCGAGCTTCAACATCGAGAGCTTCACGTTGTCGCGGCTCGAGACGCTGAAGAAGGCGGAACTCGACGCGCGGTACCGCGAGTTCGCGGCGATGGTCCGCGCCTGAGCGTGCGGGTCGTCACAGCATGAAAGGCGCGTGTGACCGAGACGCAGGCCAACACGGTCTATGAGCAGCTTCGCGCGAAGACCCTGCGCAAGCGCACGCTGTGGTACTGCGCAGCGGCGTGGCTGCTCATCGGCTTCGGGCTGCTGAGCACCCTCGACGAGTTCAATCAGTTCTCGGGCAACCAGTTGCTGTCGGTGTACGTCGAGCTCTTCGGCGACGCGATGCTGCTGTCGCTGTTCCTCGCGGCGGCGGTGTACTCGTGGAAGCGCGAACGCACGCTGCGCGAGCGTGTCCGGATCATTCAGTTGCTCACGGTGGCGGCGTGCGTGGTGATCGCGGCGGTGGAGCTGCTGTCGGCCCGGCTTGAGGTGCTCACGAAGCCCGAGAATGAACTGGTCTTTTCACGGACGACGATGCTGGCGTGGTCGGGCCCTGCGGGTGTGGCGATCACGCTCTTCGTTGGTGCGTGCATCGTGGCGCTCTCGCTGCGCGAGCAGGTGTTCATGGTCCTGGCGGCGTGGGGTGCGTACGCGATCTCGACGGTGCTGCTGAGCGAAGACCGCACGGTGCTGATGATGTGGAAGATCGGGTGGTTCCCGGTTGTGGCGCTGCCGGCGATGCTGCTGAGCGTGTGGCGGTTCTCGGCTTTTCACGCTCGGCACAAGGCCCGTGCGATGGCGTGGACGTACAACGAACTGACCGACGAACTGGCGTATGCGCGGAAGATCCACGAGGCGCTCTTCCCGGAAGCGGGCGGGACGGGCGCGGTAGGGATGAGCTACGCGTACTCACCCATGCGGCAGATCGGCGGCGACTTTCTGTTCAGGCATGCCGCGCGCGTCGGGGGGGCGGACGGTCCGGTGTCGATCGCGCTGATCGACGTGACGGGGCACGGCGTGCCGGCGGCGCTGACGGTGAATCGTCTGCACGATGAGATGAGGCGGTTCTTCAGGCACAAGCCCGAGGGCACGCCGGGCGAACTGATGAAGGAACTCAACGCGTTTGTGTACGACGCGTTGTCGCCGCAGGGTGTTTTTGCGACGGCGATTTGTGCGCGGATTGATCCGTCGCGGCGTGCGCTGCTGATCGCGGGGGCGGGGCACCCGCCGGCGTTGCTGGTGCGGGGCAACGGCGCGATGGTCGAGTTGCATTCCGGTGCGGCGATGCTGGGCGTCTTGCCGAGCGAGGACTTCGATCCCGTCGAGGCATCGCTGTTCATGGATACGCGCGACCGGCTGCTGGCGTTTACCGATGGCGCGACCGAGGCCCGCGACCCGGACGGGCGGATGCTGGGGATCGAAGGTGTGAAGGCGGCGACGGCGGTTCTCAGCGCGAGCGAACGCGAAGCGGGGAAGTTGCCGACGGCGTTGATGGAATCGGTAAGCCGGTTTCACCTTGGACGGATTACCGATGACACGTTGATCGTGGAGATGTGGATCAACGAGTCGCCCGAGACTCGCGGGACGGGTGAACCGGCGGTGGGTTCATGAGATGGACCGCAGGGCCCGGCGGCAGATTCGCCGGGTTGCGGGGGTGTCGCTCTGTTTCAGCCAGCGGCTGGTGAGGTCGCGGACCCAGTCTGGGCGGGATTTGGCCGCGTCGTTGAGCCAGTTGGAGACGGAGTCTTGGACGTATTTGGTGGGGTCGTTGTTGAGCGGCTGAAGCAGGGGCAGGGCCGGGGCGGGGTTGGATTTGAGTTCGGTGATGTGGGCGCACCAGACGCCGCGGGGGCGGGTGGCTTCGGTTGCGAACCGGCGGAGGTTGGCGGAGGGGTCGGTGGTGAAGGGGATGAGGGATTCGATGGCGAGGTCGAGGTTGTTTGCGATGGCGGGGCGGAGGGCCATCCAAGCCCATTCGCGGACGCCTGAGTTTGGGTCGTCTGCGAATGGGCGGACGGCTTTGAGGCGCTGGGTGAAGGAGAGCTTTGGAGCGCGAACGAGGGCGAGGCAGGCCCAGCCGCGGATTGTGTCGCTGGTGTGCGAGGCGAGGTTGGGGAGATCTTTGGGGGCGTGGAGGGTGAGCAGATCGCTGGCGAGATTCATGCGGGCGAGGATGCCGAGTTTGTCGCGGTTGGCGGCTTTGAGCGCGTCGATGGCACTCGCGGGTGCGCCGGGGACCGCGGCGGCGAAGAGCTTGGCAAAGTCGATGCTCAGCAGCTCAGCAAGGTTAGAGGATTCAGCGCCGAGGTTGAGGGCTTTCACGCGGGCGGCGGGGATGTCGCTGGGGCGTTTGGACATTCGGTGAAGGTAGCCGCATGGAGGTTTCGTCGGTACTGGGTGCTTGGCCCGCGCGGAGCGTGGGCAGGGCCTGCACGCCACGCGGAGCGTGGCGGTACCCGGAATGAAAAAGACGCGCCCCAACGAAGGGTGCGCGCCTTTGAAAGAGGGGTCACGTGAAGAAGAAACCCAAATGCCGGGAGACGCCTTGCAGGTGGTGACCGCGGAGGCGCTGGCGGCGTGAACTCAGCGGACGGAGCGGCGGCGACGGGCGGCGACGAGGCCACCCATGGCCAGGGCGAGACCCGCGCCGGGGGCGGGGATCAGCGTGGCGTTGGTGAGCTTGACGTCGAGCTTGAGGCGTTCATCGAGGTTGCCCTGAGGAGCGGTGAAGCCGGGCAGGTAGGTCCAGTTGGCGACGACGGTGCCGGTGAAGGACCAGGAGAAGGAGGTGAGGTCGCCGTCGGCGACGATGAGCTGCGACGGGGGCTCGCCGCTGTTGGTGTTGGCGACCCAGCTCTGCGAGAGGTTCACCAGCGAGCCGACGGTGGTCGCGCCGGTGAAGGCGAGGTTGGTGGCGGAGAAGCTGGCGGAAGCGACGCCACCGGGGAGGGTGCCGCCGGCCTGGGTGTAGAAGCGGATGGCGTTGACGGGCTGGGTGGGGCTGGAGCCGTTGTGCGGGGCGGTCCAGGAGACCGTGCTCACGGCGTTGGTGATGGTGTTGGTGAGGGTCCAGGAGTAGCCCACGCCCACGGTGTGGGTGAGGTTGAAGTTGAAGGGGGTGCCCTGGAGCTGGTTGTTGTTGCCCAGGTTGGCCTGCTGGACGATGGTGCTGGGGGTGATCGACGAGCTGGTGGCGATGATCTGGTCCCAGTTGGTGTTGGAGACGCGATAGCGGACGAGGCCGGTGGTCTCCCCGGTGGTGTAGTTGGCGGGGTTGGCGTTGAGGGTCACAACGACGCCGGCGGAGGCGACGCTCGCCAGACCGGCGACAGCGACCAGGGCGGATGAAACAACAGCGAACGGACGGATAGCCATTTCTCTCTCTCCTCGAAAAGTTGTCCGCAGAGAAACGGTTCTCCGCGGGCCCCTCCTCCCACACCCTGATTATGGCATTTGGGCCCGGCGGTTCCCGAATTGTGGGCTTTCCAGGCGGGTTTCTTGATTGAACCGTCACAAGTTTAGCAAAACCCCTCGGTCCGGAAAGGTGACCTCGGGGGCGTTATGGAAGATTGGGATAGCGGCACCTGAATAGGTGCTGAGAAGATGGGGAAGATTGGATTGCTGCCGCGGGTACGAATCGAGTTGCGGGCAACATTACGAACGACGAGATTGGGCTTTGGCGAGCGCTCGCTCGATTTCGGCGTTGATCAACCGCCAGGCTTTGAGACGCGACGGGGTGACGTCTTCACGGATCCACCTTTCGGTGTCCACGGGATGTATCCACCCGTTGATTCGTCTCATCGCTTCGTGTTCGATGACGCTGTACCCGGACGTGCCGTTGCGATTGCCGGCGTTCGGATCGAGTTTGACAATCTTTGGATCGAGTTCGAGTGCAACCTGGTTTCTGTTTGGCGCGGTGACGGAGAACGTGCCGTTCGCGTTGCGGAACCATTCGCGGGGCCAAACCCAGTTCTGGTCGGCAAAGCTGGGGTGTGAGCCGAGCGCTCGCCAACGGCCGTCGCGAACGCTGATGAAGCTGGTGTGCGAGAAGAGGATCGCGTCTTCGGGGGTGAGTTTGACCAACTCGTCGATCGGGGGCCAGCGGTCCCAGCGTTTGCCCATGATCATCACAACGGTATCGGAGAGAAAACGGAGGTGCTTTTCGGGACGATCGATGAGCAACGCGGCACCGAAGCCGCCGCCGAGCATCGGGAATCCGAGCCAGGTGCCCGGTGGGATTGACCGGTCGGTGTGCTTGCCGGGCGGGAGCCAGTTTGATGGCGTTGGCGGAGCAGCGGAGCGCATTTTCGCGGCGCGTGATTTCCAAAGCTCGAGCTTGTCGGGCGAGAGATCTGTGATTGTGATGGTCGGGTCCCAGTTGCCGGGGACTTTCTTTTTCAGGTACACAACCACGGCGGCCTCAAGCTTGCTGGCTGCGGTAATAGCCTCAATCGGTGGGAACTGCTTTGCTTCTTCGAACTCTGCCGGTACGCAGTCGATCACGGTCATCGTTGGTTCGTCGGCGGTGATCTCTATGCACGATGCGTTCGCGTCCTTGTCGGGCAAGGGTTCGTTCTTGGGCGAGAAAACCGTAGCCATTTCCGCCTTGCCATACGGCGGCACCGGCCAGTCTTCCCTGGCGAAGTTGTTGATTTTGCCGATCTGTTTCCATCGGCCTTTGCGGAAGCCTTGGGTTGTGACGAGACCGATCCAGACGGTGGGCCAGGCGTCGGGGCGCTGGTACTGGGGGCTCAGGAGTTTCTTCGAATCGAGATCGGGGAGCAAATACACAACGACAAAATCAACCAATGAATCCGGCGGTGTGGATCGCGTGACGACCAACGAGCACTGGCCCATGTCCTTCAACGGCAGAGACCAGATCGTGCCCTCCTCGGGCACTGCGGTACCTTTGGCGGGTTTCTTTACTCGTGTCGAGACTGCGGAGTTGCTTTTCTTCGCGGACGATGACTTCGCCTTTGGCATGTCCCCACTCCATGTGCTGATTGGCTCACAACTTGGCCCGAAGCATTCTACCGAGGTAGCGGGTTCGCTTTCACCCACTCTTTGAGCTTGCGGACTTCGTCGAGGGTCAGTTCTTTCTTTTCTCGTGTGGCGAAGTCGCTTGGGCCGCCGTGGGTGATGACGGCGAGGAGTTTGTCCTGCTTGATCTTCAGCTCGTGGGCGGCTTCGGCGAGGGAGTACATGCGGATGTTGGCGGGTTTCTTTTCGCCCTTGGCCGCGGCGGCGAGGTCGTCTTTGAGCGTGACGATGCGGTTGAGGACCATCGCGCCGGGCTTGGTGTCCTGATCGACGATGAAGTAGCCCAAGCGTTCGAGCTGGTAGCGCTGGCCGATGGGCGCGTCCTTGAGGGCGGCTTCGAGGCGGGCGGTGACGGTGGTGAGCGATTTGGGGTTCAGGTCGTCGAGCCAGTTGCCGGTGCGGAGGCCCGGTTCTTCGGCGGTGAAGAGGCGGTCGAAGAGACGGACCTCGGCGGGGAAGCTGTGCTGGGCGCTGACCCAGTGGATGGTGCCTTTGACTTTCTTGGTCGGCTGGCCGTCGGGCCCGGTTGGTGAGTCGCCGCCACGGGTTGCGGGGTCGATGGTGGCGCGGAGCTCGGTGATTTCGCCCGCGGCGTTCTTGATCACGCTCGTACAGGTGAGGAAATAGGCCCAGCGGAGGCGGACTTCTGCGCCCGGGGCGAGGCGGTGGAACTTTGGCGTGGGGACTTCCATGAAGTCGTCGCGCTCGATGTAGATCTCGCGGGTGAAGGGGACGGTGCGTTTGCCCGCGGCGGGGTCTTCGGGGTTGATGACGAAATCGAGGTTGTCGACCTTGCCCTCGGGCCAGTTTTCGATGACGACCTTGAGCGGGTTGAGCACGCCCATGGCGCGCGGGGCGGCTTTGTTGAGGTGCTCGCGGAGGGCGTTTTCCATGCGGCCGACGTCGATGGAGCTTTCGACCTTGGTGACGCCGACGCTCTCGACGAATGTGCGGAGGGACTCAGGGGTGTAGCCCCGGCGGCGCAGGCCCCGGATGGTGGGCATGCGGGGGTCGTCCCAGCCGCGGACGGTTGCGTCCTGGACCATTCTCAGCAGGTTGCGTTTGCTGAGGACGGTGTAGGTGGGGCGGAGCTTGGCGAACTCGATCTGCTGGGGATGATGGATTTTTTTCCCATAGGGGCCGGAGCCGTCGTCGGTTCGGCCTTCGTTGACGGCGGCGATGAACCAGTCGTAGAGCGGGCGGTGGTTTTCGAACTCGAGGGTGCAGATGGAGTGGGTGATTTTTTCGAGGGAGTCTTCGAAGCCGTGGGCCCAGTCGTACATGGGGTAGATGCACCAGGTGGAGCCTGTGTTGTGGTGGCTCTCGTGGACGATGCGGTAGAGGACGGGGTCACGGAGGTTGAAGTTGGGGGAGGCGAGGTCGATCTTGGCGCGGAGGGTCATGGCACCGTTCTGGTGCTTGCCGGCGCGCATCTCCTCGAGCAGGGTGAGGGACTCGGTGATGGAGCGATCGCGGAAGGGGCTGGTGGCGGGGACGCTGGGTGTGCCGCGGCGTTTGCTGACTTCATCGCCGGTGAGCTGGCAGACGTAGGCCTTGCCCTTTTTGACGAGTTCGACGGCGCGGTCGAACATGAACTGGAAGTAGTCGGAGGCCCAGAAGATGCCGCCGGCGTGGGGGCCGGTCTCGTAGTCGCCAGCATTGAAGGCGGAGAGGAGCCAGCGGACGTCGTCCTTGATGGCGTCGACGTACTCCTGGTCTTCCTTGGAGGGGTTGGTGTCGTCGAAGCGGAGGTTGAACTTGCCTTTGTAGGCCTGAGCGATGGCGAAGTTCAGGCAGATGCTTTTGGCGTGCCCGACATGGAGGTAGCCGTTGGGCTCTGGCGGGAAGCGGGTGTGGATGCAGATGCCCTCGCGCGTGGCGAGGTCTGTGCCCAGGCCCCAGCGGTTGGCCTTGATGTCGGCGTCGATGAGATCGTGGATGAAGTGGCGAGCGGGAGATGGGGCGGGAGCGGGGGCTTTGGATGCGTCGGTCGTCATAGGGAGGTGATGGTAGAAGCGGGAAGAGGGGTTGGGCGCGGTTTGGGTTGGGGCGACTGTCGGGCGGGATCAGTACGAGAAGTTGGCGTTGGGGTCGGTGGTGTTGAGGGAGGAAGCGCCGGTGCTGCCGTTGACGGCGGCGGAGGCGGAGGTGGCGACGATGGGCCCGATGGCGTTGCCGGCGACGATGTTCCAGGCGGTGGTGTTCCCGGAGGCGGTGTTGCGGATGATGATGTTGCTGATGCCGGTGACTTCGAAACCGGTGTCGCTGCCGACGGAGTTGTTGCCCTCGACGCGGACGTTGGAACCGGTGACGAGGATACCGGCGGCGACGCTGGTGACGCCGTTGCTGGAGGCGTTGCAGTTGAGGATGCTGGAGTTGGAGCTGATGCCGAACCCGATGGAGTTGTTGTTGGTGGAGTTGCAGTTGGTGATGAGGGAGAAGGATGAGACGGTGATGCCCTGGCCGTTCTGATTGGCGGTGCAGGAAGTGACGATGCTGCGGGAAGCGCCGGTGATGCCGGCGCCGGTGTTCAGATGGGCGATGCAGTTTCGCAGGGAGCACGATAAGCCGGTGTTGAAGCCGTCGATGCCGTTGCCGATGGCGGAGCATGAGTCGATGGAGGTGTAGCTGCTGAGGAAGTAGCCGTAGCCGGCGTTGTTCTTCGCGGTGCAGTTTCGAAAGATGAAGCCGGGGCCGGTGCGGATGCCGTCGCCGCTTCCGTTTTGGACGAGGAGGTTCTCGATCCGTCCAAACGAAACGGCGGAGAGGCTGATACTGACATTGCCGAGGGATTGCACGGTGCCGTTGATGACCGAGACGTTTTCGGTTCCGCCGAGTGCCGCGATGGCGTTGATGGAGCCGGCAAGCCCAGTGATGGTGAAGCCGTTGAGGTCGATGGTGACGTTATTGGCGGCAACTTCGATGCCGCGGGTGGCGTTGGGGACGCTGAAGCTGGATGAGAGGTAATACGAGCCGGGCTGGGTGATCTTGAAGACGCTGGGGGTGGCGTCGTTGTCGCCCGGGGTGTTGGTGCTGTTGATGGCGATGCGTGGCTCGATCTCGCCGATGGGTTTGGAGGTGGACGTGACGGGCCCGACGGGGGGAGAGAGGGGACCGGCGAGAGCGAGGGTGGTGCATGCGAGCGTGGCAAGGGTGATCGGAAGCGTGCGGGCGAGGAAGCGGGACATGCGCGGGGCTCCTTCAGGGTACGTTGGCGAAGTCGTTGAACGAATACGGGCGGACGGACTGAAGCGTGATCGGCGGCATTTCGCGTGTGCCGGGTGAAGAGAACCTACACCATAAACGATGGCCTGTCACGTGAAATGGCCTCTCGTTTGCGCTCTGTGCGGATCGGGGGTAACGGGATTGCGCGAGATCAGGGGATCAGTTCGAGCGCGACGCAGAGGCCGATACCGATGAGCCCAACGACGGTGCCGAGGATCAGGAAATCGCGCGAACGGGCGGCACCGCTTGAGAAGCACAGGGCGTTGGCGGGTGTGGAGACCGCAAGGGGCATGGCGGAGGCGGCGCCCATCGCCACCGCGAAGGCGGAGCGGAAGAGGGCGGCGGATGTCTCGCTGGAGAAGAGACCGGTATCGGTGGGCCTTGGTGCGGCGGCGAGGATGATCGAGAGCGCGGCCGGCAGGAGCAGCGCCGCGACGGCGGTGTTGCTCATAAACGCGGAGAGGACCATGGCGATCAGGGCGAGAGAGCCGACCATGATGGCGGGTGAAAGTGTGTGGAGTGAAGAGGCCTGAACCGCCAGACGTGCGAGGCCCGTGCGGTCGAGCATCTCACCCAGACAGAGCCCCGCGAAGATCAGCAGCAGCACATCCCACTGCAGCGAACGGAGGTCGCTGATGCTGACGATGCCCGTGACGATCAGCACGCTGGCGGCGGAAAGTGCGACCACACCCGGCGGGATGCCGTGGCTTGAGCCGAGGATCCAGAGCAGGACGCAGGCGATGAAGACTATTGCGGTGAGCGTGATGGCGTGCTTGTTCGTATGTGAACCGGCGTGGTGGGTGCTGTGCGTGTGCTCGTTGATCAGCGGGTTGGTGATCGACTCGTCCCAGCGGCGCGGCATGGGGATGAGGAGCTTGATGGTGATGAACGCGCCGATGAGCAGCGCGCAGGCGAAGGGCAGGCCGAAGAGAAGCCATTGCGTGAAGGTCACGCCCGTGCCCAGCTCGCGGAGCTGTTGCGTGGCCATCGCGGTGGGCGGAGTGCCGACGGGTGACGCGACGGCACCAAGGTTGCACCCGGAAGCGATGGCGAGCACCGCGGCGCGGGCGAGGGGGTCGCGGCGTGTGACGATCGGCGCGGCGACCGCGAGCACGATCGCGGCGGAGGCGGTGTTGGTCATCCACATGCTCAGCAGGGCGCTGGAGATGAGCAAGCCCGCGGCGAGCATGGTCGGTGATGAGGCGAAGGGCTTGAGGATGACCAGGGCGATGCGCTCGCTGAGTGCTGTGACGAGGCTGGCGCGGCCGAGGACGAGGCTTCCCCACATCAGCAGCATGACGTCTGAGGAGAGCGAGGCGAGAACGGTGCCTACGCCGCTGATGGGCTTTCCGCCCGGCGCGACGACGGACGCCCACGGAGCGCCAAGACCGGCCGGGAGACCGATGCATGTCGCCAGCAAAGCGATGACAAGAACGCCGGTGGCGGCGGGGTCGATCAGTTCGGTGGTCCACAAGCCCGCGGCGAGGAGCGCGATCGCCAGAAGCACGCTGTGCAGGGGCAGTTGGCCGCCGAGGTGCATGAGCACAAACGCTACGACTGGCAGCGTGAGGACGATCGTCCAGAGGACCAGTCGCGCGCGGGGAGAGAAGCCGCCACCAGGCCCGCGGGATTCGCCGGCCTCGGCGGATTGCGTGAGTTGGGCCGCCCGTGCGGAGGGTGAGGGCATCGACCGCGAGTCTATCAGGCGGAGGCGGGAGCGAGCGTGCGGCAGGTGGAAAGGCAGCGGTCGAGGCGTGTCAGTGAGCCGGAGATGCCCAGCACGCTGACGACATCACCCAACGGGGGGCTGACGGTGGTGCCCGTCAGGGCGACGCGGATCGGCTGCGCGACGTCGCCCATCTTGAGCTGGTTCGTCTCGGCGTAGGACTTGATCCACGCGTCGATGGACGTTGGTTCAAACGTGCCGGCGGCGGGAAGCTCAGTCAGCATCGCGCGGAACTTGGTCACGGAGGTGTGGCCTGTCGCGCCCGCGAAGAGATTGGCCTTTGCCACCGCGGCGGGATCGAAGGCGACCTGATCGTCGCGCGTGAGGGCGAAGTCCATGACTTTCACCGCGTCGCGGAGGGTTTTGCAACGAGGTTTGCAGGCACGCATGAGGGCGGCGCGACGCTGGCCGTCGATGTGCTTGAGGCGCTGCGCGAAGGTCGGCTCCCACTGGTTGGCCCAGTTGGTCAGCTCGCGGTCGAAGGCGTCGTCGGCAAGTGCGGCGATGGCGTCGGCGTTGAAGGAGAGGAGTTTCACGCGGTCGAACTTCGCGGCCGTCTTTCCGAGGCGATCGATCGAGAAGTGCTGCGACAGGAAGCTCAGATCGAACTTCTCGATGTCCTTGCCCTGCTCGTCCTTCAAGCCCGGCGACCAGCCCAGCAGCGAGAGGAAGTTCGTGATCGCGTGCGGCAGGTAGCCGCTCTTGCGATAGTCCCAGACTTCGATCTCGGGGAGCGGAATGTTGAACTTCGCCGCGACGGCTTGAGCGATGTCGAGCGAGTCGTTCTCAGCGGCGATGAAATCGGCGAGGAGTTTCGCGTCGAGCTTCAGGTCGCTGGCGATGGCGTCGGCGGTGAGCGTTTTGTCTTTGGTGAGCAGGTCCTTCAGGGCTTTGCGAGCGGCCTTGGCCTTGTCGCGTTTGCTCATTTTGGTGCCGTCGATATTGAAGATCAGCGGCATGTGCGCGTACTGCGGCACGCGGAAGGGTTGCCCGTTGCTGCCCGAGGTCGCGTCGCGGTCGTTCTTCAATCGCGTCAGTGCGCCCTGCAGCGCGACGTGCTTGGGGGTGTTGATCAGGTGCTCTTGAGCGCGCATGACGTGCGTGACGCCCATGAGCTCGTCGTCGATCACCACCGCGAAGTGGTAGGTGGGGAAGCCGTCCTGCTTGCGAATAACGAAGTCGTCGACCTCGCCCGCGGCGAACTTCACCTCGCCCAGCACGAGGTCCGTCACGGTGATGCCCGTGGGCGGCATGACGAAGCGGATGACGTGGGGCTCGCCGCTCTTGGCGCGGGCCCAACGCTGCTCGTTGAAGATGCCGAGCTGCACGTCGCTCGGGCGCGGGTACTTGTACGTCTGCTTCTTGGCCTCGGCGGCCTTGCGATCAGCGTTGAGCTGGTCGGAGGTTTCGAAGGCTGGATACGCACGCCCGCAGCGGACGAGGTGCTCGAGATAGGCGTTGTAGATATCGATGCGCCGGGCTTGGAAGTAGGGGCCGACGTTTCGGGAGTCGCCGCCGATGGTCGCACCGGCGGGCGTGGTGAGGGTCGGGCCGTCGTCCCAGGTGATGCCGAGCCAGGCGAGATCGTCGAGGATGCCCTTTGCGGATTCGTCGGAGGAGCGGGCCTGATCGGTGTCTTCGATGCGGATCATGAAGCGTCCGTCGAAGCCTTGGCGTTTCATGTTCTGAGCGAAGGCCCAGCAGAGCATGGCGGTGCGGGCGCCGCCGACGTGCAGGTGCCCGGTTGGGCTGGGCGCGAAGCGGGTGACGATGGGCTGGGCGGCGTTGACGTGCTGAGCGGTCATAGGGGACAAGCGTAGGGACGTTTGGCTCCGGGTTGAACGATTGAGTCTGCTCGAACGAACGAAGCGCGAGGATCAGGCGGGGAGCCGAGGTTGCCGTCCGATCGACCACAGACGGAGCTTTCGTGCGTAGTGCGCCGAGCGGATGCCAAGCCAAAGCAGCCAGACGCCGTGGAGCGGGAGGGAGTAGAGGATGGCGATGCCGGCGATGAAGAAGCCATGTTCACTGAAAAGCAAGCCCAGAGAGACCCACAAGGCGAGCGGCAGACCGACGAGGCCGTGCACGAAGATTGTGAAGAAACGGAAGACGGCAGGCGTGCGCGTGAGGGAGAACTTTGTGAAGGTCTTCGAGATGGCTGTATGGCGTTCATTGATGAGGTAGAACTGCACGGCGTTGCCCAAGGTCATGAGCAGAAAAATCAGGCCCATCGGGGGTGTTGCTTCCAGGGCGATGGCAAGGAAAGGCGAGAACACGGTGAGCACGGTTGAACCGACGATGGCAAAGAACATGAGACTGCGTCGGCCAGCGCGCGGCGCGGCGTTCAAATCGGCGAGATAGCACGTGCCGACGGTGAAGCCGATCCAAAGCACAAAGGCCGCGAATATGAACACAGGGGAGAGCAGGACCAAGGCGACCAGCGCCACACTCAACGCGACAACGAACGCGTGAACCCGCAGGCCCAAAGTCACGTCCGCACTGGTGAGCCCGCCAAGGTCGCGAAAGAAATCACGGCTGGCCACAACACCGACGCCGCACTCGGGGCATTTGGCGGAGAGCGTCAGCCCCTTCAGGCTGTACCCGCACCCCATGCAGCGGACGTTGTCGAGCTCGGGTGAACCCGCGACTGCGGAAGCGTCCAAACTGCTGGCGAGCTGAAGCCCGTTGGTCTGACCTGGCGAAGTCTGGCCTAGTGGCGTGGACATGCAACGAGCGTATTGCGGATGTCGGCATCAAGCACGCCCAAAGCTCACGCCGCCCGGTTATCTGCGGTGCGTTGAATCCGCAGGTCAAACTCCTCGGCAGTCATCGGCTCGAAGAGATGCCGCTCAACCGATCGTCCCTCGGCCTTGCAGACATGCAGCGCAAGCTCACTGGCAAGGTCGATCTCTTCCTCCAGCCATTGCTCGTGCAGGTCGGCGGGGATTTCGTGTGAGCGCACGCGCCGAACTTTCGGTCGGCACGGACGCAGCGGGTTGTGATGCGTGACGACCGCGGGTTGGCCGTTGGAGAGCTCCACAAGCGTGCCCGGCGCGAACGGGGGCATGACGGCCGTCAGGGCCTTGAGCACCACCGCGTCCACACGCCCCGCTCGTGCGCGGTCGACCATTTCTTTCAGAGCCCCGACAGTGGGCAGAACCGTCTCGGGCTGCTCCCCCGGGCGTGCGCGCTGCAGTTCATCGAACTGATCCGCGACGGCGACAATGCGGGCGAAGACGTGGATCTCTTCTCCGTGCAGCGGGCGGGGCGGACCGTCGCGGAGGTCGACACTGGGGAAGCCAAGGCCGTCGGTGCGTTGGTGGTGGTGTAGAACCACCGAGGCGGCCGTGGGCTCGACGTGTTCGTGAACGATGCGCCAGCCGACCTGCGCGTGAGATCGCCAGAGCTCGATCTGCTCGGGCGAGAGCTTCAGGCGTTCACGGTCGCTCGGATCATCTCGCAGGTGACGCAGAGCGTGCGGGATCTTCAGCAGACCCGCGTCGTGCAGCAAAGCACCCAGGCCCATGTTCTCAACATGCTTCGCGGCGATCCCGCCCAGGCGTTTACGCTGCCCGAGCAGGTACGTTTCGAGCTTCAGTCCCATCATGATCGACAGGAAGCACACCGCCGCGGCGTGCTCACCCAGGCTGGGCGAGGCGCCCATCATGTCGGTAATGCACGACGCCGCCAACGGGTCGGCGTGGAGTTGATCCACCAACCCGCGGACGACCGAGGCGTACTGGTCGTACTCGAAGTCGACGCTGCACCGCTCGCCGCAGTGATCGAAGACCTTGTCCAGCGATGACACGAGCTGCATGTGACGCTGCAGCATCGATGTGCTGGGCGAATGCGCAACCTCGCCCAACGCGGGATAGCGGACCCAGATCTGCCGAACGCCCAGTTCGTGCAGCCGCGACAGCGCCGAGGTGTCCAATCGGTACCCCGGCTTCAGCAGCACACGCCCGGGCGTGTGCGGGTGCGCAACCTGAGCCCCGAGGATCATCCCCTCGCGTGCTCGTGATGTGTCGATCCTGAGCATGATCGAACGCCTCATCATCAGCCGTCGGCCAACGGTCTCAACTTCACCGCGATACTCCGAGTATCGACGAACACAGGCACGTTCTGCGCTTTGGTTCGCAGACGCACGGGTGAATCCGGGTTGAGACTGGCGACGCCGCGCTCGCGCGGGCCGATAACCTCGAACTCGACGACCGCGTAGCGAGGCGCGTTCGACCCGTGAGGGACGCATCACGGATTCGGCCGCGGCTGATCGCGTTCGACCCGCGGGATCGGCCGCCCGTGCGGATCAACGTGCGGCTGCGCGCCGTTGACGTCCATCCCTTCGACCGGCGCAAGTCGTTCCGGGTCCGCAAAGTGCTCCAGACGGTGCGCCGGCTCGTGCAGGTGATCCAGCGGAAGCGCCAGATTGTCCGAAAGAAACCGTTCCCAGAGGCGGTGACGTCGGACCAACTCCGCGGCTGCCGCTCGCCCGGCGCTTGTCAGCTCCACTTCCTTGCCGCGGGAGAGAAGCAGCTTGCCCCGGCGCAGACTCCGCCTCGCCAGCACGGTGATCAACGACCGTCGTTTGGGCATCCGGTCAACGCTCGTATCGGGCAGGTCCACACGCTGCCCGGTGCGCAGTTCTTCACGCCGGTACATCGTCGCGAGAAGGTCTTCACGCTCGATGCGAACGCGGAGGGCGAGTGCACGCAGCCGCTTCAGCAGCAGACCCTGACCGGGCGAGAAGATCGCCGCGAGAGCAAACTGCACGCCGCTGAAAACGCCAATCCATCCTGCGGCGGAGCTGTCGACATGGATCGCGATCAGGCACCCCCCCACCGCCGCGGTGATCGCCAGCACGCACGAAAGTACCAGCATGGTCCACAAGCGCGTGGTCAGCAGTTGGGCCGTGGCGCCGGGCGTGACGAGCATCGCCACCACCAGGATCGATCCGACGGCTTGAAAGCTCGCCACAACCGACGCGGCCGTGAGCGTCAGCAGCGCCGCGGACAAAAGCCCGACGGAAATGCCCAGCGACCGCGCGAGTGCAGGATCAAAGCTGATCAGCCTGATGCGCCTGAAGAACACCGTCACGAACAACACCGCGACAACCGCGACGGGGGCAAGCAAGGCCGCCGCCTCGGGGACGCGCAGTCCCGCCACAGGCTCGACCATCCTCAGGCCCGTGAACTCAAGCAGGCCGTAGAGCACGCAGGATGGGTCCATATCCACCCCGCGCGGAACGAACCGCAGCATGACCACGCCGAGGGCGAACATGGTCGTGAAAACCACACCCAGCGACGCGTCCTCGCTCACGCGTCCGTAGCGAGAGAAAAGCGACGTGAACCACGCGGTGAGCAGCCCCGTGACCATCGCGCCGGCGAGCATTGCGTACGGGTTCCGCGTCGCACTCAGGATGAACGCACCGACAATCCCCGGCAACACCGCGTGACTGATGGCATCACCCAGCAACGCCATCCGCCGCAAAACCAACAGCGCACCCAGCAACGCGCACGGCACGCACGCGAGCACCGCCGTCACGATCATCCACCATTCCGCGGCGGTGATGCTCATGGGCGAGCTCCAGGATCGTTGGTTTCCTGTGCGGTCGTCACCGCCAACGGACCCGCACGCGCACGCTCGCTGACGCGTTCGGCCATCATCTCACGCCGCGCTCGACGCTGTCGAAGCCACCCCGCCAGCACGCCCCGACGCGGGCTCACGATCAGCGAGACGATGCACACCGCCGCGATGGTCAGCACGATCGTCGGCCCAACCGGCAGAGACGACCCATCGGGTGTTCGCACGCTGGCGCTCAGGGCCGTGCCGCCCACCGCGCCGATGCCGCCCACCGCACCAGCGAGCACCAGCATCGTCGAGAGCCGATCGGTCCAGCTCCGCGCCGTCACCGCGGGGATGATCATCAGCGCCACGATCATCAGCGCCCCAACCGCCGGCAGCCCGACCACCGTGCACACGCAGACCATCGAGATGATCAGCAGATCGATCAGCCGAACGCGCAGCCCCAGGGCCTTCGCGAACGCCGGGTCAAAGGTCACCAGGCGGATGACCTTGAACTGCGAGAAGACCAGCACCAGCAACGCGGCCGAGACCGCCGCGACCGTCAGCGCCTCGGCCCGCGCCATCGACGCGGCCTTTCCGAAGATAAACCCGTCAAGCCCAGATTTGTTCCCGCCGGGAGTATTCTGAATGCTCTTCAACAGAACGATGCCGACGGCAAACGACACGCCGATAACCACCGCGATGATGGCATCGTCTTTCACGGTTGTGCGTCCTCGCATCGCGGCGATCAGACCCGAGGCGATCAGCCCGAAGATCATCGCACCGAGCAACAACGCTCCGAGCTCGCGCTCACCCAGTAGCAGATACGACACGCACACGCCGGGGAGGGCCGCGTGCGCAACCGCGTCGGCCATGAGCGCTCGTCTGCGCAGCACGGTGAGACAACCAACAATCCCGCACGCCACGCCCAGCGAGCCGACGCCCAGCATCACCGTTCGTGTGGTGGCGTCTTTCATCGACAACAGGCTGATGAGTTCATCCCACATGCACGCGTCCGCGTCGTTCTGGCGATCGGCCGACATTCAACTTGGACGGGCCTCCCGCGCCCGCGCCATGGCTTCGCCGGCTTCTTCGAGGACCGTCAACCGCGGGCCGTAGGTTCGTTGAAGGTTCTCGCGGGTGAAGACCTCGTTCACCGGGCCGCTGGCGATGAGCCGGGTGTTCAGCAGCACCGCGTGGTCAAAGTACTCCGGAACGGTCTGCAGATCATGGTGCACCGCCACCACGGTCTTGCCTCGCTCGCGCAGAGCCTTCAGCACGTCGACAATCGCGCGTTCGGTCGAGGCATCGACCCCCGCGAAGGGCTCGTCCATGAAGTACAGGTCGGCCTCCTGCGCCAGCGCCCGCGCCAGGAAAACGCGCTGCTGCTGCCCGCCGGAGAGTTGCCCGATCTGCCGATCGCCAAACTCGCTCAGCCCGACCTGCCGCAGCGACTGCTCGACAACCTCCACATCCTTCGGGCGGCTGCGACCGAAGACCCCCGTCACGCCCGCACGACCCATCATCACCACGTCGCGCACGCTGACGGGAAAATCCCAGTCCACGCTCTCACGCTGCGGCACGTACCCCAGCCGCCGACGCACGGCATTCAACTCTTCTCCGAAGAACCACACCCGCCCGCTCAACACGCTGAGCAAACCCAACGCCGCCTTGATCAGCGTGCTCTTGCCCGCGCCGTTGGGCCCGATCACCGCGCACAGCACACCGCTGGGGATCGAAAGATCCACATCCCACAGCACGGGCTTGCGGTCATATGCCACCGTGAGATCATGGATCTCCACCGCGACGTTCGTATCCAACGCTGCCGGGCTCACGGCTTGGCCTCCTTGCTCGGACTCGCATCTTCCGTCGGCGTGCTTTTCGCACCGCCCGACGCCGCCGAGGGTACCACAGCGACAAACGGCGTGTACTGCCCCCCGAGCGCCTTGACGATCGTGCGGGTGTTGTGCTCAACCACGCCGATGTACGTTCCCTCGTGCGTGCCCGCAGCCCCGAGCGCATCGCTGAACAGCTCGCCCCCCACCCGCACCGTGTGCCCCTTCGCCGCACACCCCTCGATCACCGCCTTCACCGCTTTCTGCGGCACACTGCTCTCAAAGAACACCGCCGGTACCTGCGCACCGACGATCCGGTCCACCAGACGATTGATGTCGCCGATCCCCGCCTCGCTGTCGGTCGAAACACCCTGCACCGCCAGCACCTCCAGCCCGTACGCACGACCGTAATACCCGAACGCGTCGTGAGCCGTCACCAGCACGCGGCGTTGAGGCGGGATCGTCGCGATCTGCCGACCGACCCACTCGTGCAGCGCCGCCAGTTGCGCCTGATACTCCGCCGCGCGGCTTTCATAGACCTCGCGTCCGACAGAGTCCATCGCGATCAGTTCGCTCGTCACCGCCCGCCCCGCGTCCGCCCACAGGCTCACATCAAACCACACGTGCGGGTCCGCGGCCGCGTGCTCACCTTCGCCCACGTGCAAGAGCCGCTTCCCGTCGATGCCATCCCCGACCATCACCACCCGCCGCCCGTTCGACCCCGCTTGCTTCATCCCTTCCAGAGCATCGATCATCCGACCCTCAAGGTGCAACCCGCTGGCGAAGACGATCGAGCCCGACTCCAGCAGTCGCACGTCCCCGGGCGACGGCTTGTACAGGTGCGGATCAACCCCGTCGCCCATGATCGCAACGACCTCGAACCGACCGCCGGCAAGGTTGTTCACCAGATCAGCCACGATCCCCGTGGTGCACACCGCACGCGGGCGGTCCCCGTTCGCCGCAGACCGATTCCTCCCGCACGAAGCCTGCAGCGCCACCAGAACACTGAGCATCGCACACGCCAGGCACGCGAACCACCCTGTCCAACGAAGTGAAATCGCTCGCCGCGTCGAACCCCGTTCACGCCCGTGTTGAAGGTTCATCATGCCCGATTGTAGCCACGGCTACATTGTCCCGCCTGTACCCTTTGTCCCGCTCAGTTTCACCGCCTCGCTGCCACTTCCAACCCAGATTCTCCGCCGAATCAATCGCCCTGACTGCCACCCGGATTGATCAACAGTCGAACCTCCGCGGCCACCGCGAGGCCCTCCGATCGCTTCAGGAACGACCCTTGGGTCCGAGAACACGCCAGTGTCCGACCATCGTCGTTCCGAGAACTCACGGCCTTTCGCAACAACCCGCTGGTTTCCCCTCGGTTCGCGTTTTCGTGCGCCCGGGAATCAACCAGTTACAGCAAAAACCCGATCGATCGGGTAGGAGGCAGCATGCCAGTTCCACCGAATACGCCCGGTCCCCAGTCCCAGCAATCCCCGATTGTCTCCGAGTTCGCCTCCGATCCGGATATGGCCGAACTCGTCGCGCTCTTCGTGCAGGAAATGCCCGCACGACTCGCCAGCCTGAAAGCCAGCTGGCAATCCCAGGAACTCAGCGAAGTCCAGCGTCTGGCCCACCAGATCAAGGGGGCCAGCGGGGGTTACGGCTTCTCCCAGGTCGGTTCGGCCGCCGCCGCGCTTGAAAAATCGCTCATCGCCCTCTCAGAAGGCTCTTCCCGCTCAAGCACCGACGAACTCCGGTCGAAGTTTGACGAGTTGATCTCTCTCTGCCAACGCGTCCGCACCTGACCCCCCGCCCGCTGATCGGCCCACGCCGCCACCGACACCGTTTCCCCGTTCGCCTCATCAACACCCCGGATTCTCCAGACCTTGCCCGACCACGAATCCAAGCCGCAGGTCCTGCTCGTCGACGATTCCGTCGACGTGCACCGTCTCGTAAAGGTTCGCCTGAAGGCCGAACCCGTGGAGATCATCTCCGCCATGAACGGCAACGACGGGCTCGAGATGGCCCGCGCGGTCAACCCGTCGCTCATCCTGCTCGATCTCGACATGCCCGGGGTCGACGGCTTCGAAGTGCTCCGCAAACTCAGGGCCGACAACGCCACCGCCCCCATCCCCGTTATCGTCGTCTCGGGCCTTGATAGCTGCGCCGACAAAGTGACGGCCTTCGAACTCGGCGCCGCCGACTACATCACCAAGCCCCTCGAGTTCGCCGAGCTCCGCGCCCGCATGCGTTCGGCGCTCCGCACGCAACGCCTGCTCGCCCTGCTGGCCGAACGCGCCGAGGTCGACGGGCTCACGGGCCTGGGCAACCGCCAGCAGTTCAACCGCCGGTGGGAGCAGGAGTTCGCCTCATTCGCACGCTACGGCAACCCGCTCACGCTGGCCATCCTCGACGTCGACCACTTCAAAAAAGTCAACGACACCTTCGGGCATCCCGCCGGCGACGAGGTCCTCCAGGGCTTCGCCCGCATCATCCAGACCTGCATCCGCAACACCGACATCGCCTGCCGCTTCGGCGGCGAGGAAGTCGCGGTCATCATGCCGCACACCACGCCCAACGACGCGTTCATCGTCGCTGAGCGCATCCGCAACTCGCTGCAGTCCAACGTCTGGCCCCGTCACCCCGAGCACTTCGTCACCGTGTCCATCGGTCTCGCGGGCGCCTCGGGGCTCATCGAGGGCCTGACCAAGGAGCGATGGCTCGAGGCCGCCGACCAGGCCCTCTACACCGCCAAACGCACCGGCCGAAACCGCGTTATCCTCGGCTCGCTCCAACCCGGAGCGGCACCCGCGACAACCGCAAGCCCCGCCAACGTGACGCCCCCGGCCGCTCGCGCCGGTTGACCCGCCAGCGTCTCGACCCGTCTGTACCAATCAGGGCAACGCAAAGCTCACACCCACATAGCCCATCAGCCCGTCTCGCGAAGGATTCCGCGAGTCGCCCTTGATCCGTGCATTGGAAATGTGGTGCCACCGCACCCCGCCCACCAGCCTCACACCCTCCGCCACTTCCCACGTCAAACCCGCGCCGGCCCGCGGCATGAAATCCACGTTCGTCCCGCCCGCCGGCACCTGCCGGCTCGCTACCAGCACGCCGATCCCGAGTTCACCGAACGCCGTCACGTCACGCTTCTCACTGTGCCAGAAGTGGTACTTCATCGCCAGCGAGCCGCTCACGCCCTCCGCGTTCTTCCCCGGCTGATCAAAGTACCACCCGCCCAGTTCAAACCCCAGTTCAAACTTCGGCGCCACAAACGTGCTAATCTGCGCGAAGCCGTTGAAATCCGTCGCGCTGTTGAAGTTGTGCGCAACCCCGCCGCCGAGCGTCAAGTACATCGGCCCGGGCTCCAGGTACAACCCCTTCGCCTTGGGCACTTCACCAGCACCGGCCGAGCTGGTCGTCGGCGTGACAACCGTCGCCGCCGCCGCACCTTCGCCCTTCACCGGCTCAAGCGTCAGGCTCGTCTCAACGTTCAGTTCGTTCGCCGTGTTGGCATGGACACCGCTCACACACGCCGCACCGACCAAACCACACGCCACCAAGGCGAGATCGACCCGAAGCCGCGGAACCGAACCACCACCCGGACCGATCTGCCGACGAGACAAGAAGTTCCTCATGCCCCAAGCCTATCGGGCTTGCAACAATCCTGCATGCCCCAGCCGAACGATCCAAACAACCCCTCCGTCCCCTCCACCCCCGACCCTCGGCTGAACCGTCTCGAAGAACTCGCGATGTATTCCGAGCAAGAACTCGCCGAGACCCGTCGGCAAATGGGCGAACTCTTCACACAACTCAACGCCATCACCCGCCGATTGGCGCAGCTCGAAACCTCGCTGACACAGCTCGAACTGCACCGCGAAAAGACCGCCGACGCCGACCAGACGATCGACCCCACCACCGACGCCCTCGACCCATCGATCTTCCCCAACGAGAAGCCCCCCCACTCCGCCTGAGCCGTTCTCACCGCTCGGCGATCAGCCTCTTCAAAATCTCCACCACACCCACCGCCTCGGGCACGCTGGCGATGTGGTGCGCGTGCTCCTTGATCGCCGGGTGCGCGTTGCTCGGGCACGCAAAGAAGCCAACCCGGTCCGCGATGCACTTATCCCCGATCGTGTCGCCGATCCCCGCGAGGCGCGACCGGTCGATCTTCGCCCCGCCGCCGACGCTCATCTTCCGCAGCATCCGATCCAGCCCGCTCCCCTTCGACACGTGCTCAAGATCGCAGTTGATGTAGTACCACGTCATGCTCACCCGCAGGGGCCAGCCGCGCTTGGCATACTCCTCCCGCACCGGCTGCTCAAGGCTCCGCAGATACTGCACGTCCGGGTGATACAGCGTCACGCTCGCGTTCTTTCCCGGCTGCTGCGTCACGCCCTTGGGCCCGAGCTCTCTTCGCGCCCACGCGCTCGCCTCTTGCACGGCTGACAGATGCTCCTGCGTGATCCCCGGGTCCAACTCATACTCGTTCGTCCCCGGGTGATACACCCACGCACCCATCTCGCACACGCACGGCACCAACATGTTCCCAATCAGCCGACACATCGCCTCCGCGAACGGCTGAGGCCGCCCCGAACACACCGTCACGATGGGCCGATCTCCACGCTCAACCGCCAACCGGTTGTACTCCGCGATCCACGAGAGCGAGGCAACGTCCATCGCTTTCTGCGACTCGCTGACGAGACAGCCGTCGATATCGCAGATCACCAGGTCGTACTGACGCAAGGGAAGTGTGCCGGGCATAGGGACGAAACATAGGGCGGATTCCGAGGCTCACCCGATCAACGAGGCGAATACGCGCCGATCACGTATCAGGCCGCCACCGCTTCCACCAACCCGCCGGCTTGATCCACCCGCGCCAGGCGTTGCGAACCTCGTCACCGACGAACTTCTCGCCGCACTCGGTACAGACGACTTCGCCGCTTCCTTCGAACGGGTACGCACACTTCGGACACAGCCTCCAGTCGTGCTTCCGCACACGGTCTTTGAAAGGGCGGAGGTGCCACCACCAGTTGGAGAGAACCACCGCAAGCTGACCTCCTGTCGCGAGGAGACCAGCAGTGATAAGAACCCAGTTTGGCACCAGTAGCGCAGGGAGCGCAGTCGGCGGCGGACTGGGCCGGACGTACAACCAAACGACGACCAGCAAAAGTGGAGCCGGCGCAAGCTGAATTGCCACCATTGCGGGCCATGATGTGAACCACCGCCGTCTCAAACTTCGCGTCGTGACCTTCTTCATCTCGCACACACCCGCACACCAAACCCTCCCGCCCAACCACACGCATCCACTTTCCTCACTTTACCAACTCGTCATCAACCTCACACCCATCTCTTCATGAACTTCTTCAACAACCAACCAACTCCGCACTACGCTTGCTCTCTTCATGCCCCCCCCGCCCGCCGACCATCCCGCGCCCTCCCCCACCCCAGCCCTCCCCCCGCGCCTCTGCCCCGCCTGCAAATACGACCTCTCAGGCACCGAGTCCGACACCTGCCCCGAATGCGGCGGGCACCTCTTCACCGGCAAAGCCATCGAGTCCCTCTCCCGCGCGCTCTCCACCATCGACCAGCCCGCGGCCAACACCTCCGACCGCTTCAACCGCCCCTGCTGCACCGCCTGCCGCGAGCCGCTGCCTCTGCCTTTGCCCTCGCACTGCCCCGTCTGCTCGTGCAAGGTTCATCCGCGTCATTCGCCGCGCTGAACGCTCAATCAGGCCGTACCCTCTCCGCATGCCCGAACTCTCCTACATCACCGCGGGTGAATCCCACGGCCCGGCCCTGCTCACCATCGTCTCAGGCCTCCCCGCGGGCCTCGACATCGACCTCGACTTCATCAACAGCGAACTCCTCCGCCGCCAAGGCGGCTACGGCCGCGGCGGTCGTCAGAACATCGAAACCGACACCGCCGAAGTCCTCTCTGGAGTCCGCAAGGGCAAGACCATCGCCTCGCCCGTCACGTTGAAGATCGCCAACCGCGATTCACGCCTCGACGACGACAAGCGCACCCCGCCCGTCCACACCCCCCGCCCCGGGCACGCCGACCTCGCCGGCAGCATCAAGTACCTCACCACCGACTGCCGCGAAACCCTCGAACGCGCCAGCGCCCGCGAGACGGCCGCCCGCGTCGCCGCCGGCGCTCTCAGCCGCGCACTGCTGAGCAAAGTCCCCGTGACTTCGCTGGGCGAAGGCACACCCATCGAAGTCTTCGCCTTCGTCCGCTCGATCCACACCGCGGCAACGAGCGTCAACGTCACCGAGGCGAACCGGCGCGAACTGAAAAAACTCCGCGACGAATCCGACACCTACTGCCCCGACGTCAACGCCACCGAGAAACAAGCCGCCGTCATCCGTCAAGCCAAGATCGACAAGACCACCGTCGGCGGCATCATCGAGTGCCACATCTTCGGCCTCCCCCCCGGCCTCGGTTCAACCATGGACCGCCGCGACCGCCTCGACGCCCGCATCGCCGCCGCCGTCATGGGCATCCAAGCCATCAAGGGCGTCGAGATCGGCTTGGGCTTTCAGTGCGCAAGCCTCTTCGGGCACGAAGTCCACGACCCCATCCGCTACGACCCCAGCCTCATCAACACCCCCGCGCTCGGCTTCGTCCGCGACACCAACAACGCCGGCGGCACCGAAGGCGGCATGACCACCGGCGCACCCCTGGTCGTCCGCGCCGCCATGAAGCCCATCTCCACACTCCTCCGCGGCATGCCCAGCGTCGACCTGAACACCAAGGCCGCCACCACAAGCGCCTACGAACGCTCGGACGTCTGCGCCGTCTCCGCCGCGAGTGTGGTGCTCGAGAACGTCGTCGCCTTCGAAATCGCCGCCGCCCTGCGCGAGAAGTTCGCCGGCGACTCATTGCCCGAGGTCCGCGACCAGTACCAACGCTTCCTGAAGATCGCCCGAACCCTTCCGCTGGCCCCGATTCCAACCTGGGACGGGCCAATCCCCCCTACGGGCAGTGAACCGCACACTGCTTGATACTCATTCTCAAAAAACCTATCATCAAACGTTCAAATCGTGCAACGCTTGGTCGATCTGTTCGTACAATCAATCCCCTATACAGGGGGTTGTGCGGCAAGCAATCCTGATCCGCTGATTGCCCAAGGTTTTCACTGGTCTTCGGTGATCGAAGCGGGTGCGCAGCGGAACCTTGCTCGGGTTGGACCATCGAAAGACCGTCGGAACTTGGCGAAGCGATCGGAAACGTAGGGGAACACATGAACTGCCCATCGTGCAAGACGGTGCAACTTTCCATCGCGGAGCGCGGCGGGGTCGAGATCGACTTCTGCCCGACGTGCCGGGGTGTTTGGCTTGATCGCGGCGAGTTGGACAAGATCATCGCGAAGGCAATGGCCGACGAGGGCGGGCCCGGTCAACCGATCCCGCGCGGGCCACAGGTGACGGGCGGGTACACGCCGAGCAACCCGCACCCGGTGCCACCGACTCCCTACGGGCATCCGCCGCAGCGTCGGTACGACGACGACAACGACGATTCAAAGTACGGGTACACGTACACCCAGCCCGATCCGCGGACGGGTCAGTACCCGCAGTACCAGAAGCCCAAGAAGCCCTTCTGGAAAGAGCTCTTCGATTTCTGATCCCAGCAACGGGTTTGCATCTCGCACACCATGCGTGACGGTGTGCGGGCACACCAAGCCGCGGCGGGCTTTGTGTGACAAGAACCGCTCGGACGCCGCCGCGTGTCAACGGGGGATGTGTTCGGGGATGTGTGGACCATGGAACTGACAACACTGCGCCACTTCGTTGCCATCGCCCGCGAAGGGCACGTCACCCGTGCAGCGCGGACGATGGGCGTGAGCCAGCCGGCCCTTTCGGCGATGCTGCGAAAACTCGAGATTGAGCTGGACGCGAAACTGCTGCACCGCACCGCGCGCGGGGTCGAACTCACCGAAGCGGGCAAGGTCTTTGCCCAGCACGCCGAGGAAGCGATCCGCCGGGCTGAAGCGGGCATCCGCGCCGTGAAAGAACTGCAAGGGCTCGAGCAAGGTTCGATCCGCATCGGCGGCGGGGCCACCGCGACGACCTTCCTCCTGCCGCCGGTGATCTCCGCGATCCGGAAGTCACACCCCGGGCTCCGCTTCTACGTGCGTGAAGACGGCTCCAGCAGCGTTGCCGACGCGGTTCTGTCGGGCGAACTCGACCTGGGGATCGTCACGCTGCCCGTGCTGCACCCGCAAGCGGACCGTTTGCACAAAATCCCGCTCGCCAGCGACGAGCTGCGTCTGATCGTCCCGCCCGCGCACGAACTGGCGGCGTCTCACCACTTCCGCTGGACGGACCTGCAATCGCAGAGCGTGGTGGCTTTCGAGGGCGGGTCTGCGGTGCGCGACCTGATCGACCGCGCCGCCGCCGCCGCGGGTGTGGCGCTGAACGTGGTAATGGAACTGCGTTCGATCGAATCGATCCGCCGGATGGTCACCGCGGGCATCGGCGTGGGCTTTGTCTCACGCTTCGCGCTCCGCAGCGACGAGGGCCTGACCTGCAAGGACGCACGCCTCGAACGCCGCCTGGCGATCGTGCGCCTCCGCGACCGCGAACCCACCCCCGCCGGGGCGATGTTCGAGAAGATGCTGCTGGAAACCGTTGCGAAGGGCTGAGGCGACGATCGAGTTGTTCGTGCGGAGAACAACTACTCCCGAGGCTCAACGATCGCGCGGAGTTGGTCCACGCTCATGTCGAGCCCGACCTCGATCCGCTTGAGGTTGTACGCACGCCGGGGCGACTGCATCACGCCCTTGTCCACGCCCGCGGCGAGCACGTACCCCGCTTCGCGAGCGGCCTTCTGCACGCGCTCGTCGGTGTCGCCGTACGGGAAGGCCAGCACGTCGACCTCTTCGCTGATCTTCTCTTCGATGATGCGCTTGCTCTGCGAAAGCTCGTCGCGCAGCTCGTGATCGGAGAGCGCAATCAGCGAGCGGTGCGTCAGCGCGTGCGAGCCGATCTCCATGCCCATCTGCGCCAACGTGCGGACATCGTCCCACGTCATGAAATCACCCCAGCCAACGGTCTTGGGGTTGACGAAGAAACTGCCGACCATCCCCAGATCCTTCAGGGTCATCGCAGCGACCTGAGCGTGCTCCTTGTACCCGTCGTCGAAGGAGACGATCACGGGCTTCGGGGGCAGGTCCTCCGCGTCGTGGAAGTGCTCGGCCAGATCGTCGAACGTGATGGCCGTGAACCCCTCGTCTCGCAGGGCCTGCATGTGGGCCTTGAACTGCTCGGGCCGCACGGTCATCCGCCGGACCATGCGCGGCACATCGCCCGTCGGCTCGCTGATGCGGTGGTACATCAGCACGGGCACTTCAACCGAAGCCCCGGCGCGCGAGACCGCCGCCGCCTCATCGCGGAGCGCCACCGCCCGCCCGCCGGCACAGATCGCCAGCAAGCCCAAAGCCGCCAGGTTGGTCCACAGGCCGGTCCGGTCCATCGCAGGAGCCAATTATCGCCCGGATCAGCCGGGCAGGCCAACAGGTGTTTGAGAACTGTCCGAGAAGATGAAAACCAGCCACAAAGGCTTGTTTCTGAGGCAGTATCGGGGGCTGAGGTGATCTCTCGCTTGCATTATCATCCATTTTGGTTATCGAATAAGAGATCGCTATCTATTCGATTCATGGCGATAGAGATGGAATGCTTGAGTGTCCGAAGCGGCTTCAGCGGCTGAAGACGATTCGGAGACTTCGACTTTCAAAGCACATCCAACACCCGGCAGAACCACCCAAGCAAGGAGCGCACGATGAAGACCACCGATCCGTTCAAGGCCCGCAAGAGTTTCACCGCCAACGGCAAGTCGTACACCTATTTCTCGCTCGCCGCACTGGAGAGCGCGAAGATCGGCAAGCCGATCGCGAGCCTGCCCTACTCGATCCGCGTGATTCTCGAGTCGATGCTGCGGAGCGTGGACGGGTTTGTGGTGTCGAACGACGACGTGACGGGGTTCGCCTCGTACGACGCGAAGAAGGTGACGAAGGAAGAGATCCCCTTCATGGTCGGGCGCGTGGTGCTGCAGGACTTCACGGGTGTGCCGTGCGTTGTGGACCTGGCGGCGATGCGGCACGCGATGAAGCAGCTTGGTGGTGATCCCAACGCGATCAACCCGCTGGTGCCGTGCGATCTGGTGATCGATCACAGCGTGCAGGTCGACGCGTTCGCGGGCGGGCGCGACGGCATGACGGCGCTGACGTTCAACAACAAGCTCGAGTTTGAGCGGAACAACGAGCGCTACGAGTTCCTCAAGTGGGGCCAGCAGAGCCTGAGCAACTTCCGCTGCGTGCCTCCTGCAACGGGCATCGTGCACCAGGTGAATCTTGAGTACCTCTCGCCGGGCGTGCTGACGAAGAACGTGGGCGAAGAGACGGTTGCGTACCCGGACTCGTGCGTCGGGACCGACTCGCACACGACGATGATCAACGGGCTGGGCGTGGTGGGCTGGGGCGTGGGCGGGATCGAGGCTGAAGCGGTCATGCTGGGCCAGCCCTACTACATGCTGCCGCCGGAGGTGATCGGGTTCAAGCTCACGGGCAAGCTGCCCGAGGGCACGACGGCCACGGACCTGGTCCTCACCGTCACGCAGATGCTCCGCAAGAAGGGCGTGGTGGAGAAGTTCGTCGAGTTCTTCGGCCCCGGGCTGGCGGCGCTGTCGATCCCCGACCGCGCGACCATCGCGAACATGGCCCCGGAATACGGCGCGACGATGGGCTTCTTCCCCGTCGACACCATGACGATCGAGTACCTGAAGTTCACCGGCCGCAGCGAGCAGGCGGCCGTGACCGAGGCGTACTGCAAAGCGAACAACCTCTGGTGGGACACGAACACGCCCGACCCGGTCTTCACCGACGTGCTGGAGCTGGATTTGGGCACGGTGCAGCCGAGCCTTGCGGGCCCCAAGCGCCCGCAAGACCGCGTTGAGCTCAAGAATGTCAAGGGCGAGTTCCTCAAGGCGCTCGGTGCGCCGATGGGCAACACCGCCTTCGGTCTGAGCCAGGACAAGATCTTCGGCGCCAGCGGCACCTACACCAGCGCCGACAAGAAGCACACCGCCAAGCTCACGCACGGCGCGGTGGTCATCGCCGCCATCACCTCGTGTACGAACACGAGCAACCCCGACGTGCTCATCGCCGCGGGGCTGGTGGCTCGCAAGGCCAGGGCGCTCGGCCTGAACAGCAAGCCGTGGGTCAAGACCTCGCTCGCGCCCGGCTCGCGCGTCGTGACCGACTACCTCGACAAGGCGAACCTGAGCGCAGACCTCGACGCGCTGGGCTTCAACACCGTCGGCTACGGCTGCACCACGTGCATCGGCAACTCGGGCCCGCTGCCCGAGGAGGTCGAGGCGTTCATCAAGGAGGGCGACCTCGTCGCGGCGAGCGTGCTCTCTGGCAACCGCAACTTCGAAGGGCGCGTCCACCCGGCGGTGAAGGCGAACTACCTCGCCAGCCCGCCCTTGGTCGTGGCGTACGCCATCGCCGGCAGTGTCGCGATCGACCTGGCGACGGAGCCGCTGGGCGTGAGTAAGGACGGCAAGCCGGTGTACCTGAAGGACATCTGGCCCACGCAGGCGGAAGTCATCGCCACCAAGAACGCGTGCCTGAGCCCGGAGCAGTTCAAGACGCAGTACGGCAAGGTCTTCACCGCGAACGAGACGTGGAACAAGGTCCCCGTCAGCAAGAGCGAGCTCTACGGCTGGAGCGAGAAGAGCACGTACATCCAGCGCCCGCCGTACTTCGACGGGATGAAGCCCAAGGCCTTCGAGGGCGCGATGCCCAGCATCACCGGCGCTCGCGTGCTGGTGAGCGTTGCGGACAGCGTGACGACCGACCACATCTCCCCGGCGGGCGATATCGCCGAGGCCTCGCCCGCGGGTGAGTACCTCAAGGGTCTGGGCGTGAAGAAGTCGGACTTCAACTCCTACGGCAGCCGCCGGGGCAACGACCGCGTGATGACGCGCGGGACGTTCGCGAACGTCCGTGTGAAGAACAAGCTCGCGGTCGGCGCTGACGGCAAGGTCAAGGAAGGTTGGTGGACGAAGGACTTCTCGAAGTCGGGCAACGGCGCGGTGACGCCGATCTATGCCGCGAGCGAGAACTACAAAAAGGACGGCACGAACCTGATCGTGCTGGCGGGCAAGGACTACGGCATGGGCTCAAGCCGCGACTGGGCGGCGAAGGGGACGATGCTGCTGGGCGTGAAGGCCGTGATCGCGGAGAGCTTTGAGCGCATCCATCGCAGCAACCTTGTGGGCATGGGCGTGCTGCCCCTGACGTACAAGGCGGGCGAGACGGCCGCGAGCCTGGGCCTCGATGGCAGCGAGGTCTTCGACATCACGATCCCCAGCGAGATCACCCCGCGCGGGATGATCAGCGTGACGGCGAAGAAGAGCGACGGCAAGGTCGTGAAGTTCGAGGTGCTCTGCCGCCTCGACAGCGCGGTGGAGATCAACTACTACCGCAACGGCGGCATCCTGCAGACCGTGCTGCGCAAGCTCCTCAACGAGAGCAAGCAGCCCGCGATGGCGGGGGTCTGAGTGGGAGCGATTCGGGTCCTGCTCGGATGACCTGAGTTTTCCACAGTGAAAACCACAACCTGAGGTACCGTACCTCGGATCAAGCAATGAACAAGCCCGCTGCCGTGTGGTGGCGGGCTTGTGTTTTTGGACGATACTTCTGGTGTAAAGAGTGAAAACCAGATCGGCAATCGGGCCGATCGCACGGAGAAACCAGATGACACAAACGAACCGGTTGAACGGGGCGGCGGGCGCGGGCGGTGTGGGGCGAGTGGGTGTTTCGGGCGGCCTGAGCGTGCTTGCTCGGACGAAGGCGGGGGGAATCGAAAATCAGGTGTTGTGGGATCGGTTGCGGGCCTTTGAGCTCGACCGCCCTGGTGATGCTCGGCCGTTCTCCGCTCGGCTTGCACAAGAGCAAGGCTGGACGCGCGAGTTCACTCTCCGGGCCATCAATGAGTATCGAAAGTTCGTGTACCTGATGGCCACCGCGCCCTTCGCCGTGACGCCCAGCAAAGTTGTTGATGAGGTCTGGCACCTGCACCTGATGCACACGCGGTCGTACTGGCACGAGCTGTGCGGCGATGTGATCGGGCGTGAGTTGCACCACGATCCGTCGCGTGGCGGGGCGGCCGAGCGTGCCAAGTTCGAGCACTGGTACGAGCGCACGCTGCGGCGGTATCGTGAGAGCTTCGGCGAGCCGCCGGCGGACGTGTGGCCCGCGGGGGGAACGGTTGCTGCGCGTGCGGGCGCGTCCGCGGTTCAGCACGAGAGCGACAACCGCCAGGATCATTCGAACCATCGGGCGGGGTGGGTGGTTATTGGGCTGCTGCTGGGCGGTTCGGCCTTGCTTCTGTACGCCATGACCACGGGTGGATGTATGCTGAAACGAGGAGAACACATGCCCCAACTCTCGGAATCGAGCGTGATCATCGGCGTCGTCATCGCGGGGACGATCCTGCTGGCGATCTTCTCGCTCATCGGGACGATGCTGAAGCGCTCCAAGCGCCGCGGGTACAACGCGGGGTTGAATCGACACCCCGGCACCCGGGGGCGGCACGGCTCAACCACCGATCACCAGCACCACAACCCCGGCGGCGCCGAGTTCCTCTTGATGCAGAACATGCTCAACTCCTCATCTGGCAGCGGCGGGGACGATCGGCATCACGATCCTCACCACCACGGCGGTCACGATCATCACGACGGCGGCGGTTCGCACGACGGTGGCTCCGACGGGGGTGGTGATAGCGGCGGCGGCGGCGGGGGTGGCGACAGCGGCGGCGGTGGAGATGGCGGCGGCTCAGGCTGCGGCGGCGGGTGCGGTGGCGGCGGTGACTGATCGTCCGACACACACCCCCGCTCGATCTACCATCGCGCATGCAACACACCGCCGACACGAACGCGCATCAGCCTCAGCAACCGATCGTGATTGAGATCCCGGTTGCCTGGGGAGAGATGGACGCTTTCGGGCACGTGAACAACGTCGCCTACTTCCGCTACATCGAATCCTCGCGTGTGGCGTTCTGCACCGCGGTCGGCTGGATGCCCACGGGGAGTCAGGGGCAGGCCGGGGTTTGGCCGATCTTGCACTCGGCGCAGATCCGCTTTCGATCGCCGGTGGTCTATCCCGACACGCTCAAGATCATCGCACACCCGCGCGAGGTGCTCGAGGATCGCTTCACACTCGCGCACGATCTGTTCAGCGAGAGGCAAGGTCGGTTGGTCGCGCAGGGCTCGGGGATCATCGTGTCGTTCGACTTCAGCACGCACGCGAAAGCCCCCTTGCCCGCGAGCGTGCGCGAACGGGTGCTGAGCTTCGATCGGCACGTTCCGACGAACAATCCGCATCATTGAAATCGCGAAGCTCAGAAGAGGCGGGCGAACTGAGCGGTGTGAGGCTGTCGGCACATACCGTACGAAATACGCACGAACTGCGTAACCGACGCTTCTGAGCCGGGATATCTGAGCCTCCAAGGCTAATTTTGTGTATCTGTTGCTCGGTTTCCTCGCCATTCTCGGACCAGGGTTTACACTGTGTCTGGAGTGTCGTGGCGATCGTTCGCCGCGATTGTGTTGGCACGATCGAGTGGGAGATATCCATGAAGTTGGCATTCGCTTCGGCGGCGGGGGTCGCTGCGTTGTGTGGTTCTGCCTCGGCGCAGGTCACGCTCAACGGCGCGTTCGCTGTTGACAACGGTTTCACCGCGTACATCAGCACCAGCCCGACTTTGCAGGGCACCGCATGGCTCAGCGGCAATAACTGGCAATCAACGATCACGGGCAACACGGTGATCAATGCCGCGGGCACGTATTACCTGCACGTGATCGCCTTTGATCAGGGCGGGCCGCGCATGTTCCTGGGCGAGTTCTCGCTGCAGAACGCCGGCGGGTTCACAGGCACATTCAGCGCCAACGGCGGCACGAGCCTGCTGACCAACACAACCGACTGGGTCGTCAGCGACACGGGTCTCGGTCAGAACACCTTCGCGCCCGTGGATCAGGGCGGGAACACCGTCAACGCTGCGATCTGGGGCCAGCGGCCGAACATCGACGCGAGCTCGCGGTTCATCTGGGGCAACCTCGACATCACCACCACGTACTTCAGCACCACCATCCGCGTTATCCCCGCGCCCTCGGCGCTCGGGATGATCGCGCTCGGCGGGCTGGTGGCTTCACGCCGCCGCCGCTGAATGTCGTCTGCTGATCGATCTTTCGAGCGTGGTCGTCAACGTCCACGCGCACAGGTGCTTCATTTTCGGTTTGATTCCCTCTGATCCAAGGAGATTCTCGTGGTCACGTCCTCACGTCTCGTTTCGGCTCTCGCTGTCAGCGCCGCTCTGTCCGCCGGCGCGTACGCCCAGTACATCCCCGTTGATTTCTCGGCGCAGTTCAACGACACCCGCGCCACGCTGATCAACGGCGGAGGTGCCCCGTTCGGTCCTCAGGTCTTCACGCACAACACCGACCTCGTTCCGGTCAACATGGGCGGCGGTGTGGACGGCTCTGGTCCGTGGTCGTGGGCGGCCGCTTCGGGCCTCATCGGGCCCGGCGGCGTTGTGACGCTCGTTGTGCCGGTCAACATCTCCAACGTGCAGTCCGTTTTCACGATCATCAACTCCTATTGGGGGAACGCCAACCCCGAAGGATTGATCACCGTCACCTTCAACGCCACCGGCGGCGTGTCGCAGACGTTCACCCTCGTCGGCGGGGTTGACCTTCGTGACTACAACCAGAACCCCTCCTACACCAACACGATCAACAACACCTCCACCCGCAACGTCTGGAGCAACACTGCGGGGCAACGCCTGGATATGCAGCGCTTCGATCTCGGCCCCGCCTTCGCCGGGCAGACGCTGCAGAACATCACCTTCAACGACTTCGGCGCAACGAACTTCCAACGCATGTTCCTCACGGGCGTGACCGTCCTGGTTCCCACTCCGGGCACGCTCGGCATGCTCGCGCTCGGCGGGCTGATGGTCTCACGCAGGCGTCGCTGAGCTCAGAGAACATTTCGACCGACAACCTTCGCCGCGGCTCGGCTTCCCGGGCCGCGGCTTTGTTTTTGCGTGCGTTCGTGCCAAGCCTTCGGGGATTGCCCGGCGTGCGAACAATCGACCTGATGTTCGATGCACGCACACTCGCAACGCTCTGCTACGCCCAGGGAAAGTGGTTCCCGATGGGCATGCAACGCCTTCGCCAAAGTCTCGATACGTTCAAGCTCGCACGCACCGACTACTTCTGGCTCGACGAACTGCCCCCCCACTGCCCCACACATCAGCAAAGCCCCTACGCCTTCAAATACTTCGCCCTTGAGCACGCACGCGCCAACGCCCACCGCTTCGGCTGGTGGCTCGATTCGTCGCTCGTCATGGTCGGCGGGCATGACCGAATCGTCAGCCACACCCTCGCCCACGGGCTCTACCTCTCCCGCTTCCGCAGTTACACCGTCGGGCAGTACACCTCCGACGAAGCCCTCGACACGCTGAAGCTCACACGCGACGAAGCCATGACCATCCCCATGGTCGACGCCAACACGATCCTGCTGGACTTCAACCACCCCGCGGCGTGTGAGCTCCTTCAAACCATGCTCGAACTTGCGCTGCGCCCCGGCCTCTTCGCCGGCCCGTGGACCAACGAGAACAACGCCATCTCCAAAGACCCGCGTGTGCTGGGGCATCGCCACGATCAGTCCGTGCTGTCCGTCGTCGTTCACCGCATGAAGCGGCAGACCTTCGCCTTCAGCGACCTGATCACCCGCAGCAGCCTGCACTACCGCCTTTTCGAGAAGGGCACCTTCGTCTGTCGGCGGGCGTGCGTTGAAAGCGAACTCCGCGGGCGCGTCGGCTCGCTGCCGTGGCGTGTGCGCCAGAAACTCGGCGGGCTCTGATCAGCGACGATCGCGAAGATACGGACGTTGCGAGATCTCCACGCGATCAGGCCCCGGCGCGCCGGGACGCTTGAAGACCAGCAGCCCGTCGAAGCTGTAACTTTCGGGCAGGTCCGCCTCTGCAACCAGCGACATGCCCAGCCGGGTGAGCTCGCGCTTGCACCAGGCGTGCTTGTGCATCGAGTGCGTCGAAAGAAAGACCCACGACACCTTGCCGGCCGAGATGCTCTCGCGGCTGCCGCGGATCATTTCGACTTCGGTCCCCTGCACGTCGGCGTGCAGCAGATCAACGTGCGGGATCGCACGCTCCTTGATCAGCGTATCCACGACCAGTTGACGCGCTTCAACCTCAAGGTAGTGCTTCGCCAGCACGCCAACATACCCCTGCAGGAACTCGCCGCGGCCCTCCACGCCGTTGAGCGCCAGGTTCGTCCGTCCTGATTCCAGGTTCGCCTTCATCGGTTCAACGAGCAGGCTGGTGCCCGACTTCACCTGCGAAAGGAACCACGTGCTGTAGAAACCCCAGAACGCACCAAGCTCGATCATCCGCGCGCCCTCGGGCAGCGCCCGGATCACCTCCGCAAAGACGCGCTCTTCCTGCGGCTCGTGCACGCCCGCGTTCCGCATGAGCATGTCGGTGTATTCAGGCCCGTAGTAGCTGTCAGTACGGACACGCAGACCGTTGTGCATGATCTGCACGTCGCCGCGAACCTCACCGGCGCCGGGAACGCGCGGGATGTGGGCGTTGTCGGGGCTTTCCAGAACAAGCCGGACACGCTCTTCCCACGTCGCGGGGAACTCAAACTGACGCGGACGGACACCCATCGGCGAGCGCGCAAAGCCGAAGCGCAGGTCCCGCTTCAGGCATTGGAAGAACGTCATGGTCATGGCGTCGGCTCGGCAAAGACCTCTTCGACCGTCGGTCGCGACCCGATCAGGAAAGGGCCGCGAGGACCTCGTCGAGCACCATCGCCTGCGGGATGTCGCGCTTCTGAGCCCACTTGACCTTGCCATCGCGTCCGATGACCACCGTCCCGCGCCAGGCGATGTTCAGGTCGGCCCAGTACAGCCCGTACGCCTTGCAGACGCTGCGGTGCATGTCCGACAGCAGCGTGTGCTTGAGCCCGAGCTGGTCGGCCCAGGCCTTCAGCGCCGGGCCCGAGTCGCACGAGATGCCCACGACCTGCGCACCCTTGCCCGACCACTTCGCCAGGTCGCCGCTGATGCACTGCATCTCGGCCGAGCAAACGCCCGTGAAGGCCATGGGGAAGAACGAGAGGACGACCTCGCCCTTCTTCAGGGCATCGGAGAGCTTCCAGTTTTCGCCGCGGTTCTGGGTGGGCAGCTCGAAGTCGGGAGCGACCGAGCCGATGGCGAGGAGAGAATCACGCGGGGCAAGATTGGCGTTGGGGTTGGACATAGTGGTCGATGGTAGGGCCGAACGCTTCATCGATGCCACCGCGTGCCGCGAGCGGAAGAGGCACCAGGCGAAGGGCAGAATCACAACCGAGCAGACGATGCCAGAGAGGATCGCGCCGAGCACGGTTGAGCCCGGGAAGCCGGTGCCGTCGTACGGATCTTCCGGATACATCAGCAAGCACACGGCGGAGGATGAATACGTGCCCATCACCTGGGTTTGCTGAAACCAACGCGGCTGGTGGCAAAGGATCATCGTGCTGCGATCAGGGAGCAGACGCGACCTGCACTCATGTTCCTCGCCAAGAAGGGATGCGCTTTCTCGATCACGCGTGCCAGCGCCTGCACGCCCGGTTTCAGCGGGGCGAGCTCTTGAGCCAACCTCGGCTCCAATGATGTGCGAACCCAGTTCTTCGAACTCGCGTGAGTCCGTAGGGATATCACGATCCAGAGAACGATGCTCACGAGAAATCCAGCGGCATGCCACAAGTCGAATCGCATGAAAAACGTCGCGTCTGCGAGCGCCACAAAGCATGGCACCGACGCGAACAGCAGACACATGGCACTCTTCCAATCGAGGTGCCAAAGCAGCCTCTCGGTGTACGCATCCTCAACATCGGGAATCTCAAGCCATCGAAAGAACACGTATTCGATGTCCTGTTCGGTCGCCGCGCCGCGTTCAATACGGTCCGGTAGTGAAGCGACACGTTCCGCGAGTTCTACCACAGAAGGATTCGTTTGCGCGATCAGCGTTTCAATCGGATGGGGCTCAAAGAGAGCCGCGGAATACACCCCAAGTTTTCGCTTCTTTGTCCGCGAGCACTTCAGACAGATCGTGTACATCGCGATGGGAACTTCATCAATTTTGTAGAACATATGGATGAAGCGCAAATGCCCTTCGATTGGATGCAGCGTATGAGGCCTGATCTGCTCACAGTTGAAGCAGAACTCAGCGACATACACGGGAGCAAGCAGACGGTTTCGAAGCCTCCAATCGTCGTGCATTTTCAACTGTATCGTTGTGGGTCAACCGAGCCCAAACGTGCACCGAAGCCATCATGTCGAAGAAACGAAATAAAACGATCGCCGATGGTTCAGGCGATCGTTTCGGTGCGTTGATCTCAACCAAATGAGATGCCCGAAATCCCTCACTCCACCGTCACACTCTTCGCCAGGTTCCGCGGCTTGTCCACGTCATGCCCGCGCGCCACGGCCGCGTAGTACGCCATCAACTGCAGCGGCACCACCGTCAGGATCGGGCTCAGCGGCTCGATCACGTCGGGGATGTAGATCACGTCCTGCGCGTAGTTCTTGATGTGCTGATCGCCCTCGGTCGCCACCGCGATAACGTGCCCGCCGCGCGAGCGCACTTCCTGGATGTTGCTCATCACCTTCTCGTACTGCTTGCCGCGGTTGGCGATAAACACCGCCGGCAGGCCCTCGTTGATCAGCGCGATCGGCCCGTGCTTCATCTCCGCCGCGGGCATGCCCTCGGCGTGGATGTACGAGATTTCCTTCAGCTTCAACGCGCCCTCGATCGCGGTGGGGTAGTTGTACCCGCGGCCCAGGAAGAGCCAGTTCTCGCGATCGACGTACTTCTCCGTGATCTTCTTGATCTTGTCCGCCTGCGCCAGGATCCGCTCGATCTTCTCGGGCAGTTCCTCCATGTACTGCATGAACCGCGTGCAGTCGTACGCGCTCATCAGTCGGCGCCGCGCCATGAACAGGCCCAGCAGCGAAAGGGCCGTCACCTGACCGACGAAGGCCTTGGTGCTCGCCACGCCGATCTCGGGCCCCACGCGCAGGTACACGCCCGCGTCGGTGGTGCGTGCGATCGACGAGCCGACGACGTTCACCACGCCCAGCGCCAGCGCACCGCGTTCCTTCGCCTCGTGCAGCGCCGCCAGCGTGTCGGCCGTCTCGCCCGACTGGCTCACCGCCACCACCACCGTGTTCTCTTCCACGATCGGGTTGCGATAGCGGAACTCGCTGGCGTATTCCCACGTGCTGGGGACCTTCGCCACGTCCTCGAAGAAGTACCGCCCGATCATCGCGGCGTGAAGGGCCGTGCCCTGCGCGGTGAAGACCACGCGCTTAGCCTTGGTCAGTTCCTTCGCGAACGAGCCGATGCCGCCCAGCACCACGCGCCCGTCGCGCGTATCCGTCCGCCCGCTGATGCACGCCCGCAGGGCCTTGGGCTGCTCAAAGATCTCCTTGAGCATGAAGTGCGAGTACCCGCCCAGTTCGATCTGCTCCAGGTCGATCTCGAGCTGGCTGATCTTGGGCGTGACGGCCGCATTGTGAATGTCCGTCGTGTGGAACCCGTTGCGGGTGATCTTCACGACGTTGTAGTCGTCGAGCATGAACGCCTGCGACGTGTGCGCAACGATCGCCGCGGCGTCCGAAGCGACGATGTACTCGTCCTTGCCCACGCCCACCAGCAGAGGCGAGCCCTTGCGGGCCACCACCAGCGTGTCGGGCTCCTTTTCGCACATGACACAGATCGCGTAGGCCCCTGTTACCTCGCGCAGCGCCGCCTGCACCGCCTTCTCAAGATCCCCTTCGTACAGCTCGCTGATGAGCATGCTGATGACTTCGGTGTCTGTCTCGCTGGTGAAGACGTGCCCCTTGTCTTGCAAATAGGTCTTCAGCGCGGCGTAGTTCTCGATGATCCCGTTATGCACCACCACCAGCCCGTGCCGGTCGTCCTTGTGCGGGTGGGCGTTCAGCTCCGTCACGCCGCCGTGCGTCGCCCAGCGTGTGTGGCAAACGCCGATCGTGCCGTCGAACCCGCCGTCCTGCTCCAACCTCTCTTCGAGCATCGAGACGCGCCCGACGCTGCGCGCGAGCTTCATCTTCCCGCCGACCAGCATCGCCAGCCCGGCAGAGTCGTACCCCCGATACTCCAGACGCTTGAGACCCTCAATAAGGATGGGCTTGGCTTGACGATGACCGAGGTAGCCGACGATTCCGCACATAGATAACGCCTCGCATAGACAGGAGTCCGACAGACAAACCGGGATTGCAGCCCCAGTTTACGGCCGCCAAACCACCCCGGATCGCGCCGGAGGAAAGTTTCGCCGCTCTTCGTGAAGATCGACCGTCCGCCGACTTCGCCTTCATCCCGCTCTTCGATGCACGTGCGAACACGTCCGCCAACCAAACCCCGCCTCCCCCACCGCTGGCACAGCTTCACCCTCACCCGTCCGAGAAGAACCCGCGGAAAGACGACCCGAAAAGCGGACAAACGCGCCCGATCTCAATACACTTGCCGGACCGCGAGGCGATGAACCGTCCAGATCCCGTCCAGCACCCTTCCGCTCTTGCACAGGGGTTCCGATGCCCAAGCGCACCGACATCAAGACCATCCTCATCATCGGCGCCGGGCCCATCGTCATCGGGCAGGGCTGCGAGTTCGATTACTCCGGCACCCAGGCCTGCAAAGCCCTGAAGGCCGAGGGCTTCCGCGTGGTGCTCATCAACAGCAACCCCGCCACCATCATGACCGACCCGGAGATGGCCGACCGCACCTACGTCGAGCCCATCACCCCCGAGTCCGTCCGCAAAGTCCTCCGCAAACAACGCGACCTGGGCGACCCCATCCACGCCGTGCTCCCGACCCTGGGCGGACAGACCGCCCTCAACTGCGCCTGCAAGTGCTTCGACGAGGGCATCTTCGCCGAGTTCAACGTCAAGATGATCGGCGCCGACCGCCCGGTCATCCACCGCGCCGAAGACCGCCAAGTCTTCAAAGACATCTGCGAAAAGCTCGGGCTCAAACTCCCCAAAGCCAAAACCGTCACCACACTCAGCGACGCCGAGGACTTCCTCAAAGAGATCGGCCTCCCCGCCATCATTCGCCCCGCCTTCACCCTCGGCGGCACCGGCGGCGGTATCGCCTACAACCGCGGCGAGTTCGTCGACATCGTCTCACGCGGCCTCCGCGCCAGCATGATCGGCCAGGTTCAGATCGACCAGTCCGTCATCGGCTGGAAGGAATACGAGCTCGAAGTCGTCCGCGACAAGAACGACAACTGCGTCATCGTCTGCGGCATCGAGAACATCGACCCCATGGGCGTGCACACCGGTGACTCCATCACCGTCGCCCCCATCCAGACGCTCTCAGACAAGGAATACCAGGCCATGCGCGATGCCGCCATCGCGATCATGCGGGCCGTGGGCGTCGAAACCGGCGGCAGCAACGTCCAGTTCGCCGTCAACCCGAACCCCAAGCCCAACGCCGACGGCTCAAAACCGTTCGAAATGGTCGTTGTCGAGATGAACCCGCGCGTCTCACGCTCCAGCGCCCTTGCCAGCAAGGCCACCGGGTTCCCGATCGCCAAGATCGCCGCCAAGCTCGCCGTGGGGTACACCCTTGACGAGCTGAAGAACGAGATCACGGGCAGCACCAGCGCCTGCTTCGAGCCCGCGCTGGACTACGTCGTCACCAAGATCCCGCGCTTTACCTTCGAGAAGTTCCCCGAAGCCGACGAAACCCTCACCACGCAGATGAAGTCCGTGGGCGAAGCCATGGCCATCGGGCGCACGTTCTGCGAATCGCTGCAGAAAGCCATCCGCTCGATGGAGGTCAAGCGCTTCGGGCTCGGCCTTGATCGCAACGACCACTGGCTGCTGGCGCAGCGCTCGGGCACGGCTGAGGCCGCCCTCGCCAAAGGCGCCGACCACGCCAGCCTCCCGCGCACCATCGACGGCGAGCCCGTCCAATGGCCCATCCCCGAGGACAAACTCACCCGCAAGCTCACCGTCCCCGGTCAGGGCCGGCTCTACTTCGTCCGCTACGCCATGAAGGCCGGCTGGTCGAGCCAGCGCATCTGCGAGCTCACCCGCTTCGACCCGTGGTTCGTCGACCAGATCGCCCGCATCGTTGAGTTCGAGGACGTCCTGCTCTCCTATGCGAAGCTCGAAGACGTCCCCGCCGACGTCATGCTGCAAGCCAAGAAGCTCGGCTTCTCCGACGCGCAGCTCGCCCACGTCTACCTCAACACCATCACCCCCGACGCGGTGCTGACCGTTCGATCGCACCGCAAGAAGCTGGGCATTGAGCCCGTCTACAAGCTCGTGGACACCTGCGCCGCGGAGTTCCAGGCGATCACGCCCTACTTCTACTCCACGTACGAATCGCCCGTGAAACGCCGCGACGCCTCGGGCAACTTCTTCACCTCCACCGACGACGAAGTCCGCATCAGCAACACCCCCAAGGTCGTCATCATCGGCGGCGGCCCGAACCGCATCGGCCAAGGCATCGAGTTCGACTACTGCTGCTGCCACGCCGCCTTCGCCGCGAAAGACCTGGGCTTCGAATCGGTCATGATCAACTCGAACCCCGAGACGGTCAGCACCGACTACGACACCAGCGACTTGCTCTTCTTCGAGCCGCTGACGCTCGAAGACGTCACGAACATCATCGAGCGGTTGAATGGGATCGAGCTCATGCCCGAGCACGGGGAAGAGCTCAAGAAGCAACTGGCGGCGCTGGGGCACACGGTTGTCCGCTGGGGGGTGCAGTACGGCATTGTCGGCGGCCCAGATGGTGATCTGGGTGTTGAGTTCCAAGATGCGGCTGGTCGATGGCATGCGGCTGTCTATGCGTCGCCCCGCTTCCACCGCCCGACAGCTGCCGATTCATCAGCGGTGAAGCTGATGAGTGTCTGCAAGCCTCCGGGACTAGCCAATGGCCGATCGAAGCGCGACGGCTCTGCTGAGGTTGAGTTGCTTTGCGGGGATGATGTCACGGTGAATGCCCGCAAGCCAGGCGTTGCCAAACTCCCCACGGATTACGTTGCTCGCATCGAATCGTGCGCGGACGAAGCGGGGGTCGTCAGTCATCTTGCGGTCATCTCCGCGAGCGCGGGCACTGACGGGTGGGCTTTCGACGTTCTTGAGCATCGAACAGGCGATTTGCACGAAGTGCAGTACCACCCGGAGACCGGGCGATTTGTTCTTGAGAGTTCAGGACACAAATCAATCGATTCATACTTCAAGGCGTACGCAACGACCGCCGAACGACGCGAGAATGTCAAGCGTTGGCTGAAACATCAACGTCGCGGGCTTGTGCACGGCGCCATCGTCCAGTTCGGCGGCCAGACCCCCCTCAATCTCGCCAAAGGTCTCGCCAAGGCCGGCGTCCCCATCATCGGCACCTCCGCCGACTCCATCGACCTCGCCGAGGACCGCGACCGCTTCGACGCGCTGCTCACCAAGATGTCCCTCAAACGCCCCGCCGCCGGCATCGCCCGCACCCTCGACGAAGCCACCAAGGTCGCCTCCACTCTGGGCTACCCCGTCCTCGTCCGCCCCTCCTTCGTCCTCGGCGGCCGCGGCATGGAGATCTGCTCCGACGAAAAAGCGCTCCTGCACTACATGAAGACCGCCGTCAACGCCAGCGACTTCGAACGCGCTCCCGTCCTCGTTGACCGCTTCCTCTCCGACGCAACCGAAGTCGACGTCGACGTCCTCGCCGACTATCAGCCCAACGCTGCCACACAAGAACCCCACCGCCGCTCCGTCGTCTGCGGCGTCATGGAGCACATCGAACAAGCCGGCATCCACTCGGGCGACTCCTCCTGCGTCCTGCCCCCATACACCCTCCGCCCCCAAATCGTCGAACGCATCAAACGCATCGGTCACGACCTCGCCCGCGAGCTCCGCATCAACGGCCTGATGAACGTCCAGCTCGCCATCAAGGACGACGAGATCTACATCCTCGAGGTCAACCCCCGCGCCGCCCGCACCGTCCCCTTCGTGGGCAAGAGCACCAACGTCCCCTGGGCACGCCTCGCCGCGTGCGTCATGATGGGCAAGAGCCTCGACGAGCTCGGCGCGAAGGAAGTCGTCCCGCAGGGCTTCTACAGCGTCAAAGAATCCGTCTTCCCCTTCAGCAAGTTCCAGACCATCGACGTCGCCCTCGGACCGGAGATGCGCTCCACAGGCGAGGTCATGGGCATCGACCGCTCGCTGCCGCTGGCGATGGCGAAGGCCCAGATCTCCGCCGCCAACGCCCTGCCCCTGAAGGGCAACGCCTTCGTCTCCGTGCGTGAGACCGACAAACTCTTCATCATCCCCGTCGCCGCGCAGCTCGCCCGCGAAGGCTTCACCATCTACGCAACCGCCGGCACCGCCCAAAGCCTCATCGCCGCGGGCGTTCCGACAACCATCCTCCCGAAGATCGCCGGTGCCGAACGCCCCAACGTCCTCGACCTCATGACCGACGGGCAGATCCACCTGGTCATCAACACGCCCACGAAGACCGGCTGGCAGACCGACGAGGGCAAGATCCGCAACGCCGCCGTGCGCATGGGCATCGCCATGGTCACCACCGCGACGGGCGCCCAGGCCGCCGCGATGGCCATCAGCGCCATGCGGAAAAACGACTGGGACGTCGCGGCCCTGCAAGACTACTGGCCCACCGCGCCCATCGCCCCGCTGCGCATCGAAACCAAAAAGCCCGCCCTCACGCCCAGTTCGCCGATGGCGTAAGCCGCTCGCCAACCTCATATCGCACCGCCTCCCGGTGGCACGGCTCTCCAGAGCCGTGCTTTCGCTTGTGCATGGCACCATCAACAACACGCACGATCCACACTTCCTCACAACCCCCAATCCCTTGTAAACTCACCCCGTGCCGCTCCCAAAGGTCCACCCCGCCGACTCCCACCACGCGTCGCCCTGCCCCGCCTGCGAACGCCCGCTCGATACCGACAGTGTCATCTGCGTCAACTGCGGCTACGACAAACGCAAGGGCTTCACCCCCGGCACGGGCCTCGGCGCCTCCGCTCAAAAATCCGGCTCGCTGACCTGCAACCACTGCGGCTATGACCTCCGCGGGCTCAAACTCCGCCGATGCCCCGAGTGCGGCAAGGTTCCCACCGCCCCACACTGGCGCGATTGGAACAAAGCCCTCGGGCGCGACGTCGTCCGCAAAGCCTGGCTCATCCCCGGCTCCATCTTCGCCTTCTGCGTGCTCTCGACCATCATCGCCTTCGCCCTCACCCGCAACGCCGCCCTCATCCCGCCCTTCGGCGCCGTCATGGGCGTCTACGTCCTTGCCGGGCTCATCGCCAACTTCATCCTCTGCGCCGTCTGGTCGGGCTTCGACGCGCCGATGAGCCTCACCGCCCTGCGCCTCGGCGCCGTCGGTTCGCTCTACATCGCGCTGCAACTGCTCACCGCCGCCGTCCTCCCTCCATCGATCCTCCTGCTGATCATCCCGATCATGTCCGCCACCGTCCTCGCCCTCGTCCTGCTCGATCTTGAACCGGTCGAGGCCCTCGTGCTGACGATCCTGACCGCCGTCATCGCCTTCGGGCTTGTGCAAGCCCTCATCGCCCTGGGCGTCCGTTCACTCTGACGGGAACACATGCCCACCTTCGCCCACCACCGCCAAGACCTGCAAACCGTCTGGGACGCGGTCCTCTCCGCGATCGACCCCGCCCTCGCCGTCAATCGTGCGCTGCGTCAATCCGTCAGCCCAATCTCAACCGCCGACACGAACGCCCTGACGCTCACGCCCGTGCTGGCGATGGGCAAGGCCGCCATCGCCATGGCGCAGGGCTTCGTGCACGCGGTGCCAAACCATCGCGCTCCGCTGCTGATCATCTCGCCCGAAGGCATCACCACCCCGCCGCCTTCACATGCGGAACTGCTTTTCAGCGATCACCCGCTCCCCACCACACGCAGTTTCACCGCCGCCAAACGCGTCCTGACCTTCTTGCAAACCATCGAACCCGCCGACACCCCTTCATCCGCACCCCACCTCATTATCCTCCTCTCCGGCGGCTCATCCGCCCTCTGCACCCTCCCCCATCCGCCGCTGACCATCGACCACCTGCACGCCCTCACCCGCGATCTGCTCTCCCTGGGGCTGCGCATCAGCGAACTGAACCTCATCCGCCGAGCCCTCGACGCCACCAAAGGCGGGCTGCTCGCTGGCGCCCTGCCCGAAGGGTGCCGGGCCCTCGTGCTGACGCTCAGCGACGTGATCTCGGGCGCTCCGCACGACATCGCCAGCGGGCCGTTCTCACCAAACCCGACCACGAACGCCGACGCCCTGACGCTGCTGGAACGATTGAGCCTCACCGACAAGCACCCGCAGATCGCCGCCTTTCTGCGTGAGCGGGCCGCCGCGGAGCATCCTCCCGCAACCACCGCACCCGCCGAGCCCTTCTCACGCGTGGACTATCGGATCGTCGCCTCGCACACCACCGCCGCCAACGCCGCCGCCTCGGCCCTTCAACGTCTTGGCTATTCCGCGATCGTCCGCACCGGCTTTGAGTGCAGCGCCGACGCGATGGCCCGCGAGGCGATCTCCGCCGCCCGCGCCGCGAGCGTGCGTCGCCCCGCCGCGATCGTCTTCACGTCGGAGGCCTTCGTCACCTCCACGACACCTCAGCCCGGCGGCCGCGCACGCCATGCCGCCCTCTCCTGCGTCGAGCCCCTCGCCAACCTCGCACCCGCCGCCCTCCTCTCCATCGCGACCGACGGCGTCGACGGCACCTCCGCCGCCCCGCCCACACCCGCCGGCGCCCTCATCACCCACACAACCGCCCGCGCCGCCCTCAGCAAAGGCCTCTCCCCAATCAACCACGCCCGCAGAGCCGCCAGCGACGAGTTCTTCCGATCGCTCGACAACCAAGCCGCAACAAGCCACCCCGCCACCATCACCACAGGCCCCACAGGCACCAACGTCAACGACCTGCTCGTCCTGCTGCTGCCAGAGAAGTAAGCGCCGTATCCGTCACGACCAACCAGGTCCTCCCCTTCCATCCCTTCCCTCACTTCGTTGAAAAGCCAAGGCAATCGGGAATGGGGAATCGGCAATCGCAGAAAAGAAACGAAACACCCTCTCCGATCAAAGTATCCCCTCCTGTATTCCTCCGCGGCCCTCCGCGAACTCCGCGTTGAATCCCGTCTTCCTTCGCGCCTTCGCGTCTTCGTGCAAAGAAAATCACGACCGAGGACGGAACGAAGAGACCTTCGCCAGTTCCTCCATCAGCCGCCGCTCGTCGTCGCTCAGCGTCTTGGGCACGGCGATCTTCAACTCCACATACAGATCCGAAGCTTCGCCGCCGGTCGCTTTGCCCTTGCCACCACCGCGTCGGCGAAGCCCGCGCCCGCGCAGGCGCAGCCGCTGACCCGAACTTGAGCCCGCGGGGATCGAGATCGAAACCGTCCCGCCGAGCGTCCGCACATCGACCTTAACGCCCAGCGCCGCTTCCCAGGGCGTGAGCACGACTTCCGTAATGAGATCATCGGGCGCGAGACCTTCGTCCGATGCGAGAACGCTGCGCGCGAAACGGAACGTTCCGTGCGGATCGACCTTGACCGTCACCAGCAGATCACCCGCGCCGCCCGGGCCGGCTTGTCCTTGCCCCGCCAGCCGAAGACTCGACCCGTCGGCCGTCCCCGCGGGGATCTTCAGTTCGATCGTGCGCTCGCCCTGCCCGTCCCGAACCGTGATCGTCCGCGTCGCCCCGGCGTGGGCTTCTTCGAGGCTCACGTGCGCCACCGCGCTGACGTTGCCGCCGCGGGCCGGCGCTTCCGCCGCGGCTCGGAATCCCTCCGCGAAGGCGTCGCGCTGCGATGAGCCGCCGGGGCCCGCATCGTCCCACCGCGCCGAGCCGCCGCGACGCGCCTGCTGCTGCTGTTGGTTCATCTGACCGAAGATCGCGTCGAAGAAATCGCTGAATCCACCGGCACCCCCCGGCCCGCCGGCCGACCCAAACCCGCCCATGCCCTGGGCAAAGTTCGCAAAGTCCTCCGGGCTCGGTCCGCGCGCCGAGCCACGCCCGCCGCCACGCCCACGCCTCCCTCCACCCGCCGGGCCGCCCTCCCAACCCGGTGGCGGCCTGAAATCCTGACCCGCCTTCCAGTTCGCCCCCAGTTGGTCGTACAGCTTCCGCTTCTCCGCGTCGCGCAGAACTTCGTACGCCTCCTGCACGCTCGCGAACTTCTCCGCCGAGCCGGGCTCTTTGTTCACGTCCGGGTGGAGCTTCCGCGCCAAGCCTCGGTACGCGCGCTGGATTTCTTCCACCGACGCACCCCGCGTCACGCCCAACGTCGCGTAATAGTCCTGAAACTGCACGCTCGAAACTCCCGTCTTCACGATGACATCCCTCCCCACGACGTTGACCATACGCCCCCGGCCCCACTCAGGCCCGCAAAAGGCTCGCCCGAACCGCCGATGGCACCAACATTGCGCGCAAACGTGGGCTTCTGAAATCTCGCGCACACAGATGCCTTCACGTCCGGATGGCCCCACTTCAACCCGCATGCCAGCTTGGCATCCCTTACTCCCCCACTCTTTGCACCTCGCGAGCGTCAAGTTGGCAGACCCCTGCCTGCCAAGTCGTATCTGCGGCGCTCGAACTGACCCCGCGTTCGGGTGCTTCCGAACCGCATGACAACTTCCCCAGTTCGCCAAAGGCCCGTTCTTGACGCGGAATTCCGTGCTTTCTCGTGGCACCGGCTTCTGGCACGGGGTTTGAGATGTGACACCCGCCGACGCGGAGAACCGGACCCGTGAAGGCGAAACGGCCGAACCTCAACACCGAATCAACACAGGAGATCTGACATGAACGCGAACACGAACGTCAACGCCACCAACCACGCCTGCACCACCTCGAACTGCGCCCCCGGCGTCGTCCGGTTCTCGGGCACCGCCCTGCCGACCTTCAGCGACATGGTCGCCAGCGTCTTCGGCCCCGGCGCTCTGCCCCGGCACGAGGTTCATACTGGTGCGCCAATGACCATCTGGACCGACCCGACCAAGGGCGTGCTGGAGATGGACCTGCCCGGATTCAGCATGGACCAGGTCGAGATCACCCTCGAGCGCGACGTGCTGACGATCCGTGGCAGCCGAACGCTCAGCCGCCCGGAGAACGCCGAGGTACTGCGCGATGAGCGCCCCGAGGGGACCTTCGAGCGTCAGGTCCGCGTCGGCGACACCTTCGACAGCGAGCGCATCAGCGCCGCGCTGAAGGACGGCGTGCTGACCGTCACCATGCCCCGGAAGCCCGAAACCCAGCCCCGCAAGATCACCCTCTCAAACGCCTAATCAACCGGGCGAACCGACCGACTCCCGCGGTCGTAGAACGCACACAACCGGGGCTTGGACACCACACTCGCCCCGGCCTTCCGCCCACCGGCTGACCCCGGTCGGCGGGATTCCTCAGGACCTTTCCGAGAACCGTTTCTCGCACCCCTTTCCGCAAACGACCTCGCCTCGCTTCAGGAAGACCCACCCATGTCCAAGTCCAAGCACGGCAACTCCATCGGTTTCCTCGCGATGTCCGCCCTCTCGCTGGCGCTCTTCTGCCCCGGCAAAGAAGCAAACGCCGCGGGCACCAGCGCCCCCGCGGGGATGGCGGTGACGAAGGAAGAGCAGGCGGCACTCTCGCTGGCGCAGGGGCTTTCGTCGGCCTTTCAGCGCGTCGCGCGCGAGGTCACCCCCACCGTCGTGCACATCACCGCCACCAAGGGTGATCCGCGCTCGCGCAGTGAACAACTCGACGCGCGCGACCAGATGCTCCGGCGATTCTTCGGCGGCGGCGGCGACTCCATGCCCCAAGCCACCAGTTTCGGCTCGGGGATCGTGGTCTCGCCCGATGGCTACATCCTCACCAACAACCACGTCGTCGAAGGTTCCACGAACATCTCCGTGAAGTTCGGCGATAACCGCACCTTCGACGGCAAGCTCATCGGACGCGACCCCGAGACCGACGTCGCGGTGCTCAAGATCGAAGGCTCGAACCTGCCCTTCGCGGAGTTGGGCGACAGCGACAAGCTCGGCGTGGGCGAGTGGGTCCTCGCGATCGGCAACCCCTTCGGCCTCAACCAGACCGTCACCGCGGGGATCGTCTCGGCGAAGGGGCGGACTCTTCCCGATTCTCCTCAGCGCGGGCAGAACCGCTTCGAGGACTTCATCCAGACCGACGCGGCGATCAACCCGGGCAACTCCGGCGGTCCGCTGGTCAACCTGCAAGGGCAGATCGTCGGCATGAACACCGCGATCTACAGCCGGGCGGGCGGGTACATGGGCATCGGTTTCGCCATCCCCTCCAACATGGCGAAGAACATCATGGACTCGATCATCTCCACGGGCACGGTGCAGCGCGGCTGGCTGGGCGTGGGGATCCAGCCGCTGGACGAAGCGACGGCGAAGAGCCTGGGCTTTGACCGCAGCGAGGGCGTGGTGATCAACAACATTGTCGCGGGCGGGCCGGCGGAGAAGGCGGGCCTGCAGGCGGAGGACGTGATCACCGCCATCGACGGGCGCGTGACCAGCAGCGACAACGCGCTGCGGAACATCATCGCGACGCTCCCGCCTGGCAAGACGGTGAAGCTGAGCGTCTTCCGCAGCGGCAAGAACATCGAGGTCGACGCGACGATCGCCAAGCGTGACGACGCGAAGATCGCCGCGGCGGCGGGTGCGATCGGTGCGGACAACCGCCTGGGCGTGGGCGTCTCGAACGTGACGGCGGACGTGGCGCGACAGCTCGGGATGGGTCGGGCGGTGGGCGTGGTGGTCACGGAGATCGCCGAGACCTCGCCCGCGGCGGGGTTCCTGAACCCGATGGACGTCATCCTGCGGATCGACGGGCGCGACATCCGCTCGATCGACGATTTCCGCGAGGCGACGCGGTCGGTGAGCTTCCGCAAGGGTGTGCGGATCATCGTCTACTCGCAGGGGATGCAGCGTGTGCTGACGCTGCGTGACTCACGCGCCGGCGAGTGAGACTCAAAGCAGAACCAATCAACACGCCTTGTTCATGCGGGCGGCCCTCGTTGGGCCGCTTGCTTTTTTGGCTGCGTGCTCACTCGCCGCGGAGGCGGGGCCTTGCGGCCCAGTGCATCTTCTGCACCAGCGTGTCCCAGTAGTTGCTCTGCGGGTTGCGGACGAAGAGCACGGGCTCTGGATGGAAGCGGACGATGACGCGGTCGTTGGTTTTCAGTCGGCAGACGGGCTGACCGTCGAGCAGCAGGCAGGTGCCGCCGACGCCCGCGTTGCTCTGCACGCCGCGGGGGGTGTTCACGCGGCCCATGGTGAGCGTGACTTCGGAGCTGCCGCTGACGACAACGGGGCGGAAGGAGAGCGACTGGGCGGCGATCGGCGTGATGACCATCGCGTCGACATCGGGGGCCATGATGGGCCCGCCCGCGCTGGCGTTGTATGCGGTTGAGCCCACGGGCGTGGAGACGACGATCCCGTCGCCCGCGGCGGTGGGACCGGGCTGCCCGTCGATAGACATCTGCGCCTCGATCATGCGGAAGGGCTCGCCGGCTGCGATGACGGCGTCGTTGAGCGCCAAGCCCACGTCCTCGTCGGTGATGCCCACGCCCCGGCCTGGTGCGCTCGCCCGGCAGACGCGGACGGTCATCATCCGGCGCTTCACGAGCGTCGCGGGGCCTGAGCAGAAGATCGAGCCGGCGTGCTGACGCAGCGTGGCAAGGTCAAACTCCGCAAGGAAGCCCAGCTTGCCGAAGTTCAGACCGAGCAGGGGCAGGCGGAGGTGGATGGTTCGGCGGGCTTGCGAGAGGATCGTGCCGTCGCCTCCCAGGATCATCAGCAGTTCGGCGCCGCGGGCCTGAGCGGCGGAGAGGGGACCGTCGACAAGGGCGTCTTCTTCGCCGACGACGTGCCCGCCGGCGTTGTGGACGATCGCTCGCACCTCGTCGAGGGATGAGCAGATCTCGGGCTTGGAACGGTTGATCAGCAGCAGAACCTTGGCGGGCATGGGCAAGCGTAGCGTGCCGTGGCGCGGCGGATCACACGCACGGCAGGAAGAGGTTGTTGAAGAAGCAGTTGTAATCCCCTTCGTTGACGCCGTTGTTTGTGCAGCCAGGTGTGAGGCTCAGCGGCTCGCCGTTGTCGCAGGCGATATCGCAGAACGAGCCGACAGCGCCGGGGCCCTGACCGGCCTGGAAGAAGAAGCCCTCTGCGGAGAAAAAGCAGTTGTAATCGCCCTCGTTCGGGCCGAGTGGGCTGTTGGTGCAACCGGGGTTGCTGATGAGCGGGTCGCCCGTGTCGCAGGCGATGTCGGCGGGGTTGCAACCAGAAGCAGAGCTTGGCAGACCGGTCGTGAACGACGCGCGGACGACGCGGTCCCAGCCGACCGTGGCGGAAGCGCCGTTCAAACCAGCGTTCGCGGTGGAGTTGCGCGACGAGTAGAACAGCACGATTTCGTACGTGCGTTCCGGGTCGAGCGTTGAAGGCGGGATCGTGAACGAAGTCGTCGTGCTGAAGTCGACGAAGCTCACCACGGGGCCGCTGGAGACGAAGAGGTCGGAAACGGTCAGGAAGACGAGGTTGAACTCGGCCCCGGGTGTGGGTGCGAAGCCGTCGAAGTCGATGGTGATTTCCTGATCGGGGGCGATGCCCTGCAACGTTTGAAGGTTGTTGATGCTCGGGACGGTGCTCGTCCAGAGCGGCACGGCGGGGTTGATCAGCGGAGCGGTCTGCGTGCCGAGCGTTCCGCCGGAGACTGAATACTGGTACGTACCGCCCGACCAGACTGAGAGCATGGACGATGCGCTTGGGTAGGCGATCGGGCCGTAGAACCAGGCGTTGCCGCTGCCGGGGATCGGTGCGATGGGGAAAGTCTGGTTGTCGGGGCGGATGACGCTGGCCTCGGAAGCCTGATCGGGGTCCGTGAAGACGATCCGTGCGATGACGTCGTGGGTTTGCAGCGTGGGGTTCTGGCCGGGCTGCTGGTTGTAGCGCACGTTGTAGAAAATGTCGTAATAGGAACTCGTGCCCGCGGAGGCGGAGGCGAGAGCGATGTGTGCGCCGATGCACGCTGAGAGTGCCAGAACGGGGGAAGGTAAACGCACGGGCAAGCTCCAATGTGTTTGGCGGATCATGGTGTAGACGAGTCGTATGGCACGTTTGGCCAGCCGACGGGTCAGCCTACCACTCGGCGAGTGGAGAACGGGGTGAAAGACGCGCCGGGCGTGTGAATGTTTGGCGTTTTCGGGTGAACCGAGGGGGTGGGTTTCTTTCGCGTGACATACCGAGCAAACCCAGACCAAGCACCCCTTGAATCGTGAGATCTGGTCAGATTCGCCGCGCGGTCATGGACAAGTCCGAAAACCAGTTCATACTTCGGTCGGAGTGTCGTCCGGGCCTGTCGCCCGGGCTTTTTTCTCTTGGGAGATGACCATGAACCGGATGAATGTGTGCGCGGCCGTCGGTACGCTCGCCCTGGCCTCGATGGCCCAGGGGCAGGTGTGGCTGTCGGGTGTTGTGAACTACTCGACCTTCTTCGGCGGCTCGAGCTCGAGCGAACCGGCGGAGTATGACAACATCCTCGGCACCAATAACAGCCCCATCACCATCAACGGCGCACCCCGTGGCACGACCTTCCCGCTCGTGGTTGGTGTGAACAACTTCACCACCAGCTTGCAGTCGGGTTACAACGGCTTCTCGCTCTACTTCGCAACCGATGCCAACCCGTTCAACCGCCCGTTCGGCTCGACGCCCGATCTGGTGACCTACGGCTACACGAATGTGCCGCTGGCGCTCAACCCCGGCGCGCTCGTGCAGACCAACGGGCAGTTCTCGGGGACCGTGCCGTACAGCGGCGCGACCTCCGTGAATATCGGCAACTACACCCTGAGCGTCACCGGTCTGGGGATCGGCGTCAACGGCAACAGCAACACCTTCCAGATCACCATGACGGAAATCCCCGCCCCCGGTGCGGGGGCGATGCTGGCGCTGGCGGGTCTGGCGGCCGCGCGTCGGCGTCGGTCGGTCTGAGATCGCCGAGCGTCGTTGATCGATGTTGTGATCGAACAGAAATGAAAAGCCCCGTGAGTGATTGCTCACGGGGCTTTGTTGTTTTTGTTGTCGTGCGTGCAGAGTCCGGCACGCGCTTGGTTGCACTCTTCGGCTTACTTTGAACTGCGGGCGACGCCGCCGGCGACCTTGACGTGCACCTCGGGGGCGCTGTCCGTCGAGGCGAGTGCCGCGGCCTTGCGGATGGCCTTGGCGATGCCCTGGGCGTCGAGGCCCACGAGGGCCTGCTGCTTGGCGCGTGAGTCCTGGTAGACCCAGGCGTCGGGCAGGCCGACCTTCACCACGCGCGAGGCGTCGAGGTTCAAGTCGCTGGCGGCCTCGACCACCGCGGCGCCGAAACCCGCCACGACCGAGTGGTCTTCGACAGTGACGATCGGCACGCCGGCCTTCAGCAGACGGGCGATCAGGTCGGTGTCGACGGGCTTGGCGAAGCGTGCGTCGTAGACGCAGACGCGGAGTTCACCCTGAAGCTCATCGAAGGCCTTCATGGCGTCGATGGCGCAGGTGCCGAAGGCGAGGACAGCGACTTCGGGGACGCCCGCGCCGTTGTTGCCCGGTGCGCCGAGGTCGAACTGAGGCGTCAGGCAGCGGGCCTTGCCCAGTTCGAAGGCGGGGCAGGCTTCCTTCGCGAAGCGATCGCTGACGCTGTCGCGTGGGTAGCGCACGCTGCTGAGGCCCTGGTCGTAGGTCCGCATGAACTCCACCGCGGCCTTGAGGCTGGGCTCGTCCATGGCGGCCATGATCGCGGCCTGGGGCAGGACGCGGAGGATCGCCACATCGCAGAAGCCATGGTGAACGGCGCCGTCGCCGCCCACGAGCCCCGCGCGGTCGAGCAGCAGACGCACGGCCAGGCCCTGGAGGCTGACCTCCTGGAAGCACTGGTCAAACGCGCGCTGCAGGAAGGTGGCGTAGACGGCGAAGAAGGGCTTCCAGCCGGTCTTGGCCATGCCCGCCATCATGTCGAGGGCGTGGCTCTCGCAGATGCCCGTGTCGAAGGACCGCTCGGGGTACTTCGCGAGGGTCTTGGCGATGCCGGTGCCGTCGGGCATGGCGGCGGTGGCGGCGACGATCTTGGGGTCCTTGCCCATGGCCTCGACCATGATGTCGCCGATGGCGGCTGTGAAGGAGCGCCCGTCCTTCTTGATCTCCACGCGGCAGCCTTCGTTCTCGAGGTTGCTCGAGTCGGGGTCGCCGATGACGGTGAAGGCGGCGGGGGAGTGGAAGGTGCTGCTGTCCTTCTCGGCGAAGGAGAGGCCCTTGCCCTTGATGGTCTTCACGTGCAGGACCATGGGGCGGTCGAAGTTCTTGGCTTCGCGGAGGACTTCGATCATCTCGGGGAGGTTGTGCCCGTCGACGGGGCCGACGGTGACGAGCCCGAAGTGCTCGAACCACGCGCCCTCGTTGAGGACGGCCTTCATGCCCTCGCCCATCTTGTGGTAGGCCTCGCGTACCGCGCCGCCGCCGGGGACGCTGGCGAGCAGTTCCTTCGCGGCCTGCTTCATGCCCGAGTAAGCGCTGGAGATGCGGAGCTTGTCGAAGTAATGAGCCACCGCGCCCTGGGGCTTGCTGATGCTCATGCCGTTGTCGTTGAGGACGACCATGAACTGGCGCTTGAGGGTGCCCGCGCCGTTGAGGCCTTCCATGGCGACGCCGTTGACGATCGAGGCGTCGCCGATGATGGAGACGACGCGCCGGCCGTTGGGGGCCTTGGCGGGGTCGAAGCCGTCGCCGTTGAGCGTGTCGCCGCGGGCCATGCCCACGGCGGTGGAGATGCCCGTGCCGGCGTGCCCGACGGAGAAGAGGTCGTAGCTTGACTCACGCGGCTCGGGGAAGCCCGCGAAGCCGGCGCTGGTGCGCAGGCCCGCAAGGCCCGGCAGACGCCCGGTGAGCAGCTTGTGCGGATAGCACTGGTGACCGACGTCAAAGAGCAGACGGTCGTAGCCGAAGTCGAAGACGTAGTGGAGGGCGATGCTCAGCTCGACCACGCCCAGGTTGGGGGCCAGGTGCCCGCCGGACTTGGAGACCTGCTCGTAGATCGCCTGACGGATCTCGGCGGCAAGCTCGGGGAGCTGCTCGATCGACAGGCGCTTAAGGTCGGCGGGTGAGGCGATGGTCGGGAGAAGTTTCATAAGAGCGTCGTGCTCCAACTTTCAAGAATGACTGAAAACAAACCGTAGGCGGTCCGGGTGAGGGCGGTGTGCCCGGCTGGTGGAAAACCCACGTCCTGGGTTGAGAAAACGGGGAAATCAACCAAGCCAACGACGGACCGAACGGGGTACAAAGACAAAGAACGAACGGCGTACAAGGGGAGAGCATAGCACCCTGTTTGATTCCCCGCCGCCCGGGGGGAGCTGCTGGGGATTGCTTGGACGTCCCGGGAGCCCCCCGGGTTCAGACATCAGCAGAAAACCCGAGGTTTCTCGGACGCGGGGTCTGGGCCCTTGGTCGGGGGGAGGGGGGGGAGGAGGGGGAGGGGGTTCGGACGGTTGGTCTGGGTCACTTCGTGCGCACGGCCATGTACCGGGCGATCTGGGCCAGCGGCTCGGCGGCGGGGCCGAGCGGGGCGATGGAGGTCAGGGCGTGGTCGAGCAGTTCGGTCACGCGCTTGCGCGAGAGGTCCATGCCCAGGACACCGGGGTAGGTGAGTTTGCCGGCGTCGATGTCCTTGCCGGTTTTCTTGCCCGCGTGCTCGGGGGGTTGGGTGACGTCGATGATGTCGTCGACGATCTGGAACATCAGCCCGATGTCGTCGGCGTAGTGGCTGATGGCGCTCAGGGCCGGGAGGTTCTCGCTGGGCGAGAGCTGGCAGATCGCGCCCATGCGGCAGGCGGCGCGGAGCAGGGCGCCGGTTTTGTTGATGTGGATGGTGCGGAGCTTCTGTTCGTCGGAGAGGCCCGGCTCGAACCCGGCAAGGGTGTCGTAGACCTGGCCGGCGATCATGCCGCTGGTGCCTTGGGCGAGCTCGCGGACGAGCGAGCGGAGCGTGGCGGGGTGATCGATGACCTGGGCGAGGTGGGCGTAGGCGAGGTTGAGCATGGCGTCGCCGGCGAGGATGGCCATGGCTTCGCTGGTGGCGATGTGGAGGGTTGGGCGGCCTCGGCGGAGGTCGTCGTCGTCCATCGCGGGCAGGTCGTCGTGGACGAGCGAGAAGGCATGAACAAGCTCAACGGCGGCACCGGCGGGGAGGCTCTTGATCCCGGCGTCGTGGTCGGTCCGACCGGATACGGCGGCGGCGCACCACCAGGCCATGAGGGGGCGGAGGCGTTTGCCCCCGCCGTAGAGGGCGTAGGCGATGGCGTCGCGGAGGTTTACCGGGAAATCGAGCTTGCCGACGATGTCGCGGAGGTAGTCGTCGACGGCCGCGAGCGGCGTGAGGATGTGCTGGGGGAGCTCACCGGCGTTCACCGGGGGGGTGAGGGCAGTCGTCAGGTTGGCTGGCGCGTGCGGCATATCGGAAAACCCGTTGAGTGAAAGGGCTTTGAACCAGAGGCGTATGCGTCAGGCCGGTTCCTGGGCCTTGATGAGGGCGAAGAGCTCCTCGGCGGACTCGGAGGCGAAGAACTGCTCGCGGAGCTCTTTCACGAGGAACATCTTGCTGATCTTCGCCAGGACGGTGATGTGGTCCTGGCTTCGGTCGGGGGGTGAGGCGAGGAGGATGATGAGCTTCACCGGCTGGCGGTCGATGGACTGGAAGTCCATGGGGCTCGCGGGCTTGCCGATGGCCATGACGAGGGCGGGGATACCGGCGCACTTGCCGTGGGGGATGGCGAGGTTGTTGCCGATGCCGGTGGTTCGGGTCTGCTCGCGGGTCCAGACGGCGTCCTTGAGGGTGCCGGCGTCGGTGACGCGACCGGCGGTGGCGAGGGCGTCGACGAGCTCGTTGATCGCGCCGCGCTTGTCGGTGGCCTGCAGGGGCACCTTGATCGAGTCTGGACGGATGAAGTCGGTGAGGTTCATGCGGGGAACGAGTGTAGC
>JACVCS010000160.1 GCA_016741915.1 Phycisphaerales bacterium
CGGGGCTAGGGTCGTGGGGGGCGGGGTGTAGGATCGTGCGGAAGTGAGGCACCGATGCGAGCACATTTGGTTCAGAGCGAGATTGTGTGGGAAGACAAGCCGACGAACCGCGCGTGGGTGGCGGGGGCGATCGAGCGGGCGCAGCGCGAGGGGGTGGTGCGCGAGGGGGACTTGGTGGTGCTGCCCGAGCTGTTCGATACGGGGTTCTCGTTCAAGCTTGACGTCACCAGCGACGACGACGAGGCGACGCTCAAATGGATCCAGCAGGAGGCCCGGCGGCTGGGCGTGACTTTGCAGGGCTCGCGGACGGTGCGGGGTGCGGATGGAAGAGGCCGAAATCGTGTGAGCGTTGCGGGGCCCGATGGTCAGATCATTTGCGAGTACGACAAGGTGCACCCGTTCAGCTTCGGCAGCGAGTCGCAGCATTTCACCGGCGGCGAGACGGTTACGACCTACGAATGGAACGACGGGAAGGACAAAGCGATTGTTTGCCCCGTGATCTGCTACGACCTGCGGTTTCCGGAGCTCTTCCGGCGCGGGATGAAGATGGGGGCGGAGGTCTTCGCGGTGGTGGCGAACTGGCCCGCGGTTCGGCGGCTGCACCGGCTGACGTTGAGCCGGGCGCGGGCGATTGAGAACCAGGCGTGCGTGCTGTCGGTCAACCGCTGCGGGCGCGACCCGCACATGGTCTACGACGGGGGCACCGCGGCCTTCGACGCCAAGGGCGAGATCGTTCCGAGTGCGAACGGGTGTGGACTCAGCCGAGGGGCGGCGGAGGGTGAACTGGGCGATCAGGCGGGGATTCTCAGCGTGGAGATCGACATCGCGGCGCTGCGGGCGTGGCGGGGGAGTTTCCCGGCGCTGAAGGATGCGAAGTGGGCGTGAGACGAATGGTCAAATGGTCAAATTTTCAAATCGCCAAATGGTCAAACTTTCAAATAGCTAGATCGTGAGAGCGGCTTTGCTGAACGGAGATTGATTGAGTTTGGGCGAAAGTGCATCGATCGTCGCGACGACGATCGATGGCACGGGAGGGGACTTTGCGAGGTTGAGAAACCATGCCGCCTGGTTTGCATCGCAGGGTGGCGGTGTGGGGCGTGTGTGATCAGGCGGGTTGGAAGGTTGCGCCTTCGAGCACGTCGCAGGTGATCATGGTGCCGAGGGGGAACTGGGCGGGGGATTGGCGGTTGTCGGTGAGTTTGACGATGACGGGGAGGGGCTGGCCGTCGACGGCGACGGCACCGGCGGCGTCGACGAGGAGGCTGTTTTCGTTCTGGAGGTGTTGCAGCACGGTGCCTTGGAGCTTGCGGGGGCGGCCGAGGACGGGCTCGATGAACCGGCCGCCGGTGCGGCACTCGTCGACGCGGCGGGCCTGGCAGCGGATGGTGCCCAGCAGGCGCTTGTTCAGGCGGGGCTGGAGGGAGGCCAGGTCGGTGCCTTGAGCGGGGAGGAGGTGGAGTTGGTAGTTGCTCCCCGGGAGGGCGAAGACGAGCATGGCGGGCTTGGTGGCGGAGGCGGGGATGAGCTCGTGGAGGACGCCGCGGGCGATGGGGGAGGGCTGGGTGGAGGCTTGAGCGGTGGTCATATGGGCGGAGGGTAGCAAAGCGGGCGGGGGTTTGGCGGGTTGGCTGGGGGTGTGTGTGAAGG
>JACVCS010000014.1 GCA_016741915.1 Phycisphaerales bacterium
TGGGCGGGAGGGTGAGAGCGGGTGAAGATGGGTGGATGCTGGACTTGGCGGGGGATGCCGCTATCGTTGGTATGTGAAGGCCGCGTGAGAGACAACGCGCGGTCGAAGCCTCCCTAGCTCAGTTGGTAGAGCAGCTGACTCTTAATCAGCGGGTCGAAGGTTCGAGTCCTTCGGGGGGCACTTTTGAGAAGCCGTGCGTTTGTCGCGGCTTTTTCGTTTTTTGGTGGGTCGTGTTTCGGTTGGGACGGCTTGGGCGGGGTTGGTGGTGATCGGAATCTATGTCTGGTGCAGAGGGTGTGGGGTGGTATGGGCTGTTTCGTTCGGTGGCGGGTTTGGGTGTGTCCGGTTGCGGGCGGGGAGTTCGTCTCATTTGGTGAGCGGTGCGGCGAAAGCTGAGCGCGTTGGCCTGCGGCGTTGATCGCGGGCGACACGATCGGTCTTCCTGCGGCTGTCTGCAAACTCGTTACACAAAGGACGAACACATGAGCAAGTTCACCGACATGGTTACCCCGGACAATGCGGCGATGGTTTTGATTGACTACCAGCCGGCGATGTGGCAGGGGGTTGAGTCGCATCCGCGTATTGAGGTGTTCCACAATGTGCAGGTGCTCGCGAAGACGGCGAAGCTGTTCAAGCTGCCGACGGTGATTTCGACGGTGGCGAAGGACTCGTTCAGCGGGCCGTTCATGCCTGAGGTGACGGACCTGTTCCCGGGGCAGCAGATCGTTGATCGCACGAGCATCAACTCGTATCTGGACGCGAACTTCCGCAAGGCAGTCGAGGCGACGAAGCGGAAGAAGATCATTCTCGCGGGGCTTTGGACCGAGGCGTGCGTGATGTTCCCGTCGCTGGACCTGCTGAAGGCCGGGTACGAGGTGTACATCCCGTTCGATGCGTGCGGCGACGTCTCGAAGGAAGCGCACGAGCGTGCGGCGCAGCGCCTGGTGCAGGCGGGTGCGGTGCCCATGACCTCGCTGCAGGTGTGCTTTGAGCTGCAGCAGGACTGGGCGCGGGGCGAGACGTATGAAGGTGTCATGAATATCTTGCGGGCGCACACGCCGTATGGGATCCAGGTGCGGTTCAGCAAGTGGGCCCTGGGCGAGCACGCCAGCGAGGGCGGAAAGCACTGAGAATCTTGAGCTTGAACGGCGCGAGTGGTGATAGGCTCTGCTGGTCTCCGGGCGGGTGTACACAGGAGCAGCATCATGAAGCGTTTGTTCACGGCAACGGCGACGGCGGTCGGTGGGCGCAACGGTCACTCGGAGGCGAGTGACGGCACGGTGTCGGTGGACCTTTCGGTGCCGAAGGCGATGGGCGGGCCCGGGAAGCCGGGCACGACGACGCCGGAGCATCTGTTCGCCACCGGGTACTCGGCGTGTTTCGGCAGCGCCATCGACTATGTCGCGAAGTTGCAGAAGAAAGCGGTGGAGCGGATCGAGGTGACGGGCGACGTGACCATCGGCACGCGCGACGACGGCGGGTTCGGGCTTGAGGTCGAACTGCGGATCAAGCTCAGCGGCGTGTCGGCGGCGGATGCGCGGGCGATCGTTGAGAAAGCCCACACGATCTGCCCGTACTCCAACGCCATCCGCGGCAATGTGCCGGTGACGTTGACGGTTGTTGAGTAACGCCGGGGCGTGTCGCGGAAGTGCGCACGGCTCGGCGCGGGAGTGAGCGCATGACGAGCCGTGAGCGGGCGGGAACGCGACCGGATCTGGGCGGCGACGCGGCGCACGCGGATGTGATTGTCCGCAACGCGCGGATCTCTACGGTGGACGACGCGCGCCCGGAGGCGAGCGCGTGCGCGGTATCGCGCGGCCGGTTTGTTTCGGTGGGTGATGATGCGGAGGTGATGAAACGCCGCGGGCCCGCGACGGTGATGATCGACGCGGGCGGAAGGCGGGTGATGCCGGGCTTGTACGACTCGCACCTGCACGTGATCCGCGGCGGGTTGAACTACAACCTGGAGCTTCGGTGGGACGGGGTGCCGAGTTTGGCGGACGCGATGCGGATGCTGCGTGAGCAGGTGGCAAGGACGCCGACGGGGCAGTGGGTGCGGGTGGTGGGCGGGTTCGCGGAGCTGCAGTTTGCGGAGCGGCGGCTGCCGACGCTTGAAGAGTTGAACGAGGCGGCGCCGGATACGCCGGTGTTCATTCTGCATCTGTACGACCGGGCGCTTTTGAATCGGGCGGCGTTGCGTGCGGTTGGGTATTCGCGAGAGACACCCGAGCCGCCGGGCGGGGTGATCCAGCGGGACAAGAGCGGGAACCCGACCGGGTTGCTGGTGGCGAACCCGAACGCGTGGATTCTGTACAAGACGCTGTCGCTCGGGCCCAAGCTGCCGATGGAGCAGCAGATCAACTCGACGCGGCACTTCATGCGCGAGTTGAACCGGCTAGGCGTGACGAGCGTCTGCGACGCCGGCGGGGGGTTTCAGAACTACCCGGACGATTACGCGGTGATCCAGGAACTGCAACGCCGCGGCGAGTTGAGCGTACGGATCGCGTACAACCTCTTCACGCAGAGGCCCAAGCAGGAGCGCGAGGACTTTGCCAACTGGGCGGCGGCGAACACGATGTACCAGGGTGATGAGTTCCTTCGCCTCAACGGCGCGGGGGAGATGCTCGTCTACTCGGCGGCGGACTTCGAGGATTTCAAGGTCGCCCGCCCTGACATGCCGTCGAACATGGAGAGCGATCTGGAGGCGGTGGTGGGGTTGCTGGCGCGCAATCGCTGGGCGTTTCGATTGCACGCGACGTACGACGAGACGATCTCGCGGGCGCTGGATGTCTTTGAGCGGGTCAATCGCGAGGTGCCGATCGGGGACCTGCGGTGGTTCTTTGATCACTGCGAGACCATCAGCGATCGGAACATCGAGCGCGTGAAAGCGTTGGGCGGGGGCATCGCGGTGCAGCACCGGATGGCGTTTCAGGGCGACGAGTTCGTCCACCGGTACGGCGCGAAGGCGGCGGAGCGCACGCCGCCGGTCAAGCGGATGTTGGAGATGGGTGTGTCGGTGGGCGCGGGGACGGACGCGACACGCGTAGCGAGTTACAACCCGTGGACGAGCCTGTGGTGGCTGGTGACGGGAAGGACGGTCGGCGGCTTGTCGATGTACCCGGAGGCGAACCTGATCTCGCGGATGCAGGCGCTGCGAATGTTCACACGCGGCAGCGCGTGGTTCAGCCGGGAGGAGGACGTGAAGGGCCGGATTGCGCCGGGGTGCATGGGCGATCTGATCGTGCTGAGCGAGGATTACTTCGAGGTGCCCGCGGAACGCATCCGCGGGATCGAGAGTTTGCTCACGCTTGTGGACGGCAAGGTCGTGTACGCCGCGGGGGCGTTCGCAAAGCACGCGCCGGCACCGATCCCGGTTCTGCCCGAGTGGTCGCCGGTGGCGAAGTTCGGCGGGCATTGGCGCGTGAGCGCGGACGCGGCGCTGCCGCCGAGCCCGGTGTGCTGCCCGCACGGGCTCATGAGCGCGCCGCTGGGGCGTGACGGGTTGATGACGGGGCTTGGGTGTTCGTGCTGGGCGTTCTGAAAGCGTGTGATGAGCGGGAGCGGGTTGCTGAAGAAGTGAGCGTGCACGATGGTGTGGACTCCGGATGTGAATATGGACGCGGCGCTGCTGATCGGGCGCTGCCTCATGGCGAGTTTGTTTCTGCAGAGCGCGGTGACGAAGTCGATGAACTCGGTTGAGGCGCTCGATGAAGTCAAGAGCTTCGGCCTGCCGCGGTCGCGGGTGGTGCTGCTGCCGGCGCTCGCGGTGCAGTGGATCGGCGCGGCTGGGTTGATCGCCGGCGCGTTGACATTCTGGTGTGCGGCGGCGCTGCTGGCGTTCATGATTCCCACGACGTTCATCGCGCACGGCTTCTGGCGCTACACCGGTGCGGCGCGGGCCCACCATGTCACCGGGTTCTTCCAGAACCTGACGATGTCGGGCGGGTTGGTGATCCTGATGGCGACCGGGGCTGGGCGGTGGTCGGTGGATGGGGTGTTGCTCGTGAGGAGTTCGTGACGCCATGACCGATCAGAATCTCTCGGCGCACAGCGGTGTCACCACCGACAGCGGAAGAACGTCGAAACCCGGTGCGAAGCCCGCGGCTTCCTCCTGGCTCGCGCCGCTGCTGGCCTTCGTCGCTGGGTTTGTCGACACCGCGGGGTTCGTGGTGCTGGGCGGGTTGTTCCTCGCGCACGTGACGGGTAACTTTGTTGTGCTCGGTGCGCAGCTTCAAGGTCGCGGCGGCGAAGACGTGGTTGAGAAACTCTCGGTGCTGCCGATCTTTGTTGTTGGCGTCGCGCTGGCGTGGTTTCTTCAACGAAGATTCACATCTCGTGCGGCGTTCTCGCTGGCGGTGCTGGAGACCGCGCTGCTTGTCGGCGCTCTCGGCGCTGCGGCGGTGATGGAACGCAACGCCGGGGGAAGTGCGATCACGCGTTGGGTGCTGATCACCAGCGGCGTGCTGGCGATGGGCGTGCAGGCGATGCTGGGTCGCGTGGGCAAGTTGCCCATGACCACCGTGATGACCGGGAATGTCACGCAGACCACCACCGAGGCGCTGGGGATGATCGTCGAGGGCAAGAAAAGCACAGAAGGTCTGCGTGCGGGAGTGCTGCTGGTCGGCGCTTTCGCACTCGGGGCCGCGTGCGCGGGGCTTGGGCTGCGATTTGGCGGAGCGGTCAGCCTGCTCTTGCCCATCGCGGCGATGGCCGCGGTGTGCGCGATCTTCGCGCAAGAGCGTCCGGGGTAAATCCGAGGGCGCTTCAATGGGCAGGAGTTTGCGCGCATTGTGGGTCTTTGCTGAGTGATGGTTGTTTGAGGTATGCTGCTGTCGTCACGGAGAAGATGTATGCGTATGAACGGTGCACGAGCGGCGTGGTTGTTGATCGTTCCGGCGGTGGTGTTGACGGGGGTGATCGGCGGGTGCAAGCGCCCGCCGACGGCCTTCACTCCGCCGCCGCCGGCGGAGGTGACGGTTGCGAAGCCCGCGAAGCGGATGGTCCCGATCGCGTTGGAATACACCGGGACGGTGCGCGGGTATGAAGAGGTGGAGGTGCGTGCGCGCGTGCGCGGGTTCCTGGAGAAGAAACACGTGCAGGACGGCAAGCGCGTGACCAAGGGCGAACTGCTCTTCTCGATCGATCCGCGGACGTTCGAGGCGACGCTTTCGCGGGCGAAGGCGGACCAGTCGGCGCGAGAGGCGGATCTTCGTTTGGCGGAGGTCACGCTGGAGCGGACGCAGCAGGCGGGCGCGTCCAACGCGGTGTCGAAGATTGAGGTCGATCGTGCGCAGGCGCAACGCGACGCGGCGCTGGCGCAGGTTGAGCAGGCGAAAGCCGTGGTGCGCTCGGCGGAGCTTGATCTGGAGTTCACGCAGATCAAGGCGCCGATCAGCGGGCGGATCGGCTTTGTGCCGGTGGAAGTGGGGGATCTGGTGGGCGCGACGGAGCCGACGCTGCTGGCGCGGCTGATCAACGACGAGAAGGTCTACGCGACGTACGACATGGAAGAGCGGACGGTGCTGGAATCGCGCAAGGCGAACCAGAACCGCCGCCCGGGTGAAGACGGGCGGCCGAATCTGGTGGTGCGATTGGGCATGAGTAACGAGGTGGGCTTCCCGCACGAGGGGTACTTTGACCGTGCGGACAACGCGGTGAACCCGCAGACGGGCACGATCCGCGTCGAATCGATCTTCGAGAATAAAGATGGCACCATCCTGCCCGGTGCGTACGTGCGTGTGCAGCCGGTTTATGGCGAGCGTGAGGCGATGACCGTGCCCGACGTTGCGGTGCTGCTGGATCAGCGCGGGCGGTATGTGCTGGTGGTTGGTGCGGGGAACAAGGTCGAGCGGCGCGATGTTCGCGTGGGTGAGGTGGTGGATCGCCAGCGGATCATCGTCGAAGGGTTGGAGGAATCGGCGAGTGTGATCGTCAACGGCTTGCAGCGGGCAAGGCCGGGCGCGGAGGTTCGGGTGAGTGCGCCGACACCGCCAGCGTCGCCCACGCCGGCGAAGGCGGATGAGCCGAAGCCCGCGGCGGGCTGATGGGCTGGATGTTCGGTTGTTGCGGGTGTGGTGGAACTGGGTTTGGGCGGGTGATTTGGCGGAAGTAGGATGATTCTGTTGCGTGGTGCGGGGCACGGGGTTGTTTGGCCGCGAGAGCAAGCATGATCAGTCAGTTCTTTATCAAGCGCCCGGTCTTTGCGTGTGTGCTTTCGATTGTGCTGGTGCTCCTGGGCGCGGTGGCGGCGTTCCGTTTGCCCATTGCGCAGTATCCGGAACTGGCACCGCCGGTGGTCCGGGTTGAGGCGGTGTATCCCGGTGCGAACGCCCAGACCGTGGCGGACACGCTGGCGGCGCCGATCGAGCAGGAAGTCAACGGCGTCGACAACATGATTTACATGTCATCGACATCGAGCGACGGGCGGTATTCGCTCGACGTGACCTTCGAGGTGGGCACGAACGTCGATCTCGCGGCGGTGCTTGTGCAGAACCGCGTGAACATCGCGCAGGCGAAGCTGCCTGATGAGGCCCGGCGGCAGGGCGTCACCACGCGCAAGCAGTCGACAAACCTCGCGGGCGTGGTGAGTCTTTCCTCCGAGGTTGGGCCCGATGGCAAGCCGATCTACGACGATTTGTATCTGGCGAACTACGTCTCGATCAACTGGCGCGACGAGTTTGCACGCGTGCCCGGCGTGGGGGCGATCAACATCCTGCCTTCGAAAGACTACGGGATGCGGATCTGGCTCGATCCGGCGAAGCTCAAAGCCCGGAACATGTCGGTGAACGACGTGACGGCGGCGATCCGCGAGCAGAACGTGCAGGTCGCCGCGGGCAAGCTGGGCTCGCAGCCCGCGCCGGCGGGGACGGACTTTGAACTCACGCTGACGACGCGCGGTCGGCTCACGGACCCGAAGGAGTTCGAAGAGATCATCGTCAAGAGCGATCAGGGGCGGATCGTGCGCATCAAGGACATCGCGCGGACGGAGCTGGGCGCCCGCGACTACAGCACGCTCGCGACCTTCAACGGCAGCCCCAACGCGGTGCTCGTGTGCTATCAGCTTCCTGGGGCGAACCTGGTTCAGCTCACCGATGCGCTGGAGCAGAAACTGGAGGAACTCAAACCGCGGTTGCCCGCCGGTGTGAAGGCGAAGTTCTTCTACGACTCGTCGATGTTCATCAAGGCCTCGCTGGAAGAGGTGGTGATCACGCTCATCGAGGCGTTCGTGCTGGTCTTTGTGGTCGTGCTGATCTTCCTGCAGAGTCTGCGGACCACGCTGATCCCGGCGCTGACGATCCCCGTCTCGCTCATTGGCACGTTCATGCTCATGGCCCTCTTCGGGTTCAGCATCAACATGCTGACGATGTTCGGGCTCGTGCTGGCCATCGGCATCGTCGTTGACGACGCGATCGTGGTGGTCGAGAACGTCGAGCGCAACATGACCGAGCATCACCTGCCGGCGTTTGAGGCGACGGTGAAGGCGATGAAGGAGATCTCGGGGGCGATCATCGCCATCACGCTCGTGCTGGTGGCGGTCTTTGTGCCCACCGCGACGCTGCCCGGGATCACGGGGCAGATGTACCGGCAGTTCGCGCTGACCATCGCGGCGAGCACGCTGCTGTCGGCGGTGTGCGCGCTGACGCTCAGTCCGGCGCTGTGCGCGCTGCTGCTCAAGCACACCGAGGCGGGGAAGAAGCCCTGGCTGTTGCTGCGGCCGCTGTCGTGGGCGGGGGCGATCTTCAACACTGTTTTCGATCTGATCACGAGGGTGTACACCGCGGTGGTGACGTTGACGACGCGGATCGCGGTGGTGATGGTGCTGGGGCTGGTCGGTTTGTACGCGCTGACGAGTTGGGTGTACACGCGCGTGCCGACGGGGTTTGTTCCGGCGGAGGACCTGGGCTTTGTGGTCGTTGCGGCGCAGTTGCCCGACGGCGCGTCGCTGGAGCGATCGAAGCAGGTGATCGATCGTGTGAATGTACTTTTGCGGGGCGATGGCAAGGACACCAAGCCTGTGCAGGGCGTGGCGGACGTGGTGACGCTGTCAGGGTTCAGTGTTCTTGACGGCAACGGCACGAATCTGGCGAATGCGTGGATTGTTCTGGATCCGTGGGATGAGCGGGCGAAGGTGAAGCGGGGTGTGCCGCAGATCATCGCGGAGATCAACCAGCGGGTTTCGTCGATTCAGGAAGCGCAGTTCCTGGTCTTCTCGCTGCCGCCGATCCCGGGGTTGGGCAACGCGTCGGCGATCGACATGCGGGTGTTGGATCGCGGGAACCTTGGTCGGTCGGCGTTGCAGCAGGGTGTAAACGAGAGCATCGGGGCGATGATGGGGCAGTCGCCGCCGAAGATTGCCTTTGCGTTCAGTTCGTATCGAGCGGGCGTGCCGCAGTTGGCGTTGGATATTGACCGCGAGCGGGTGCTGAAGATGGACGTTTCTTTGCAGGCGGTCTTCGACACGTTGCAGACGGCGTTGGGTTCGGCGTATGTGAACGACTTCAACCAGTTCGGGCGGACGTGGCAGGTGACGCTGCAGGCCGATGCGCCGTATAGGTTGTCGCCGGCGGACGTGACGCGGCTGCAGGTGCGAAGCCGGACGGGCGAGATGGTGCCGCTGGGCGCGGTTTTGACGGTGCGCGATTCGTACGGGCCGGAGCGTGTGAACCGGTACAACTTGTACACCGCCGCGACGGTGAACGGGATTCCGATCCCGGGTGTGGCGACGGGCGAGGCGATGGCGACGATGCAGGCGGCGGCGAAGAACGCGCTGCCGCCCGAGATGGGGATCGAATGGTCGGGGCTGTCGTATCAGGAATCGCGCGTGGGGAACCAGGGGCTGATGGTCTTCGCGCTGGCGATTCTGCTGGTGTACCTGATTCTGGCGGCGCAGTACGAGAGCTTTGCCACGCCGATCGCGGTGGTGCTGTCGGTGCCGCTGGTGGTGATTGGTGCGATGGCGGCGTTGTGGTACCGCGATCTGGACAACAACGTTTTCACGCAGATCGGGCTGGTGCTGCTGGTGGGATTGGGCGCGAAGAACGCGATTCTGATTGTTGAGTTCGCGCGAGAGAACCGGGCGGCGGGGGTGCCGATCCGCAAGGCGGCGATCGATGCGGCGCGGCTGCGGTTCAGGCCCATCGTCATGACGTCGCTGGCGTTCATCCTGGGTGTTGTGCCTCTTTTGACCGCAACCGGCGCGGGCGCGGCGAGTCGGCAGGCGCTGGGTACGGCGGTCTTCGGCGGGATGATCGGCAACACGGTGCTGGGGCTGATCTTCACGCCGGCGCTGTATGTGGCGGTGCAGACGGTGGCGGAGTGGATCAGGCCGCGGCGTGAGGGGGAGGCGAAGGATGCGAAGTCGGCGGAGGTGCCGGCGCCTGCGCACGCTTCGTGAATGGCGGGGTTGCGTGTGGTCGGTGGAGAGGTGGACTTGATTCCATCAGACGGAGCGGCATTGAAAGAATGTTTGTTGCGGTTGAATCCGGAACTGCGCTGAAATCGAAGAATATTGAGCGTTGTGATTGACGCGGTGGTGATCAGCGGTTAGAATGTTTTTGCCGGGTGTGCGCACTGCGGCATTTGGTGTGCGTTTGGACTGTTCCAGCGCAGTTGGTTTGGTGTGAAAGGTTGAGGCATGCGACTGTCGAACGTGCCATCTCGATTGGAAAGCTACGGGACGCACATTTGTGCGGATCGTGGCTGAACGCCCGACCCCTGCTGATCGGCTGAAACAGCCTGAAAAGCGGATGACAACGGGGCGTTCCAACGAAATCAGTTAAGTCGTTCCCTGAAACAATCTGTCTGTTCGAAGCGATCAGCAACCACGCCTCGTGTTGCGGCTGTTGGATCGAATCGGCTTCTCTCCGTTCGGTGTTCATCGTTCTCGATGCCCGGACCGGAATGAAGTTCGCGGTCGATCTGCTGCACGTGTGGTTATTACAAACGGTGCATTATGTGCAGTGATGATGACGACAAGAAGCAAAAATCCACCGACAGCGAGGATGCGACGCCGAAGCGCGTTGAGATGGCCTTTGAGGTTTTGCAGCATCTGAACTCGACGGAGACCAAGTCGTTCTTCAGCGAGGGGCGCGAGCTCTCGAAGCAGGAGCAGCGGATCCGGACGCTCGCGCTGCGGGTCATCGGTCAGTACATCGCTGGCGAGATGGAGTATGTCGATTCGGTCCGCCCGAATGGACAGTCCGTGTGCGGGGTTGACCCGAACTCGGGCGTCGGCAAGATCGACGCCATCGGTGATCGGCAGCACGGAGCGGGCTGAGGGCGTGCTCTTGGTTGGCGATGTGTGTGCTTGTTGTGAACGGTGAGAGCATGGACGGCCGCCGGGTGAAGCTCGTGCCGCACGCGGAAGACGTGTGCCGCTCGCGGCTCCCCCGGCGGTTGTTCTGCCTTTGGCGGTTGAGGGCACGCGGATTGAGCGGGTGATCAGCCGTGAGCGGGGATCTGATCGAGGAGCCAACGGCGAACGGCCTGGTCGGTGGTCAGGCCGGCGGCGCGTTGGTAGCAGGTCGCCGCGGCGGTGTGGTTGCCCAGCGAACGCATGACGGCGGCGCGGACGGCCCAGTACGGCTGGTGCGATTCGATGCTCTCGGCGTGCAGGGCGTCGAGCATGCGGAGGGCTTCGTGAGCGTGACCGGCGTGTGTCCACGCGGCTGCGCGGGCGATTTGGCTTCCGATGGTCGGCGATTGGGTGACGAGCACGTCGTGCATGCGTGCGAGGTGGATCGAGAGATCGACGCCGCGGATCTTGGCGTCGGTGTGGATCGATTGGATTGCCGCTTCGGTCTGAAATCGCCCGGGAGATTTGAGTGCCGCGGCGTTCTCAAGGGCCTGGTTTCCGGCTTCGATCAGCGCGTGATCCCACATGGTGGCGTCTTGCTCCGCGAGCGGGACGTAGCGGCCGTGTGGGTCACGGCGGGTCAGGCGGCGTGCGTGGCAGAGGAGCATGAGGGCGCGGAGTCCCCAGGCCTCGGCGTGGTCGGGCAACTGGTGCGTGACGATGGCGACGAGGTCGAGGGACTCGGCGGCGAGGGTTGTGCCCGGGCCGTCGGAGGCGTCGAACTGGTCGTACGCGACGGCGAAGGCGCCGTAGATCGCTTCGAGTACGTCGTTGAGGCGAGAGGGAAGGTCGTCGGTGTCGGGGCGATCGAAGCGCACGGCGGAATCGGCGAGTTTGCGTTTGGCGCGGACGAGTCGCTGGCTCATCGTCGAGGGGCTGGTGATGAACGCGCCGGCGATCTGTTCGGCGTTCAGACCCATCACGGCCTGGAGCATCAGCGGCGTGCGCACGGCGGGATCGATGGCTGGGTGAGCACAGACGAAGAGCATGGTCAGGCGTTCGTCGGGGCTGCTCGTTGGATCGACAGACCACAGCAGTGAACGGATTGGATCGGCATCGTTCATGGCGGTGGTGCGTGCGCGGGTGTGCTTGCGCTGCGTGTCGGTGAGGTTGTTGCGGGCGGCGGTGAGGAGCCAGGCTTCGGGTGAATCGGGAACGCCGTCGCGGGGCCAGGTGAGCAGGGCCTCGGCGAAGGCTTCGCTGAGGGCGTCTTCGGCGGTGTGGATGTCGCGAGCGCGCACGGCAAGAACGGCGACGAGCTTGCCGTACGCCGTTCTTGCCGCACGTTCGGCGGCGTGGTGTGCGCTCGGTGAAGCGTGCTGCATCTGGTTTACATTTGAAGCAGCGGGCGGACTTCAACGACGCCTTCGGGCGCGGGGACGCGGGCGGCCCACTTGAGTGCGGCGTCGAGATCGGGGACGTCGATGAGGTAGAACCCGCCGAGGATCTCTTTGCTGGACGCGTGCGGGCCGTCTTGAACTTTGTGGCCGTTGGTGGAAAGGCGAACGGTGGTGGCGGTCTCGGGGCCTTGCAGACCGGCGCCGCCGGTCATGACGCCGGCGTCGGTGAGGGCTTTGCCGTAGGCGATCCAACCCGCCCAGTATGCGGCGGCCTCCGGGCTGTTGCGGCGCGAGTGGTTGGCGGGGTTCTCGTGGATGATCAGGGCGTACTTCATGGTGAACTCCTGTGCGAGGATGGTTGGCTCGGCGTTTGGCCCACGTGGGCTGACCGAGTTGCTCCTTCGACACAGTGGAGACGAGCGGGGAGCGGGCATTTCGACAAGAGGATTGAGATTTTTCGAGATTGGTGATTCGGATTGACCGCAGTACGCGGAGGCACTGGCGATTTCAGGGAGATGTTTGGTTGCTTGGACGGTTACGCCATGTGTCGACGCGGAGACGGGAAGATTGCGGCGGTGAAAACCGGCGTGAAACGCGAGGGATTCGTGCGGCCGCGGTGTGATTGGCGTGGACTTGCTCCGCGGGTTCTGGTTGAGGCAGGCCGTGTGGACAATCGTTCGGCGAGAGAACTGCTGAACGGATGTTGGAGCCTGTAGACGAGCGATGGCAGGAATCATCAGCCGTTGCACGCGGTTTCGTCGCATGGGTGGGGACATGCTCCAGATTCTCCCGGCTATTTCGGCTTCGTTCATTGGGCTGCTCAGTTCGCTGGGCATGATCGTGATGTTGATGGCCGGGATGGCGAACGCGAAGGAGCGGCAGCTCCGTCAGGGGAAGCGGATGATGCTGGCGATTGCGGTGATGGAGGTTGCGGCCCTTGCGGGCGCGGTGTGGCTGATGGTTGAGGATCGGCCGTGGCTCGCGAGTGCGGTTGGGATTTTCCCGCTGGTTGCGGTGGTGGTGCTGCTGATCGTTCTGGTGAAGATCGAGTGGTAGCGCACGATGAATGGAGAGGCGAATGACTTTGCCGCGTGGCACGTTCAAGAATCGGTTGGCGCAGCTTGATTTCACGATGAAGACCCCGGTGGGGTTTGTTGAAGCGCCGATCCCTGATGAGCAGCGGGACTTTGAGCAGCCGCACGTTTCGGCGCCGCTGTTGGTGCTGGCGTCGCCCGTGGCGCTGGCGGTGATCGCGGTGGCGGGTCGGCCCGCGTATAGCGACGGCACTGTTCGCGACTGGTTCGAGTATCTCTGCCGACACTTCGGGATCACGCTGCTGAGCATCGGACCGGCGTATGTCGGGGGGTTGCACAAGAACCATCCTGCGATCATCGCGACGGGGCTCCAGCATCAGGACGGCACCGAGTTGGTGATGAGCTTTGTGGCCTTTGAAGACGGCGGGCGATTCGTTACGGCGCACGCGATGTGTCCGCGCGAGCTTGAACCGAGCTACATGAAGACGCTTGAGCAGTGCATCTTTTCGATCGAGCTCCTGCACCACAAGGGCCCGACGGTGAACCTGGACAACAACGGGGCGAAGTACGAGATCGAGATCATCCAGCATGAGGCGGACCGCCCGCCGCCGGAGGATGAGGCGGAGGTCTATCGGCGGAAGGTCGCACGTACGCGTGAATCGGCGCTTGAGTTTGCTCGACCGATGATCGCGGCGGATCGGTTTGATGAAGCCGCACGGGTGGTGCTGAGCGCGGACGACAGCGGGCAGGGGCGAGCGGCACTCTCGGAGCTGTTTGTCTCGGCGCTTCGTGAGCAGGTGAAGAAGGACGGACAACGAAAGCCCGCCTCTGAGCGGGCGTTGGTGCTTTACCGCCTGGCGCTCAGCCACCGACTGAGCACGTATCCGGATCCGCACACGCAGGATGAGGCCGATCGGTACAACGCGGGCATGGACGAGGATCGATCCGAGATCGCTGCGATTCTTGGATATACGCCGGAGTGAATGCCCATGGGGATCGCACGGCTGATCGGAATACGCCCACGGAAGCGCACGTTTATGGACATGGTGATGCTCGTTGTGTTCGTGGTCTTTCTCGGCGGGCTCGGAGTGATGCTCATCGTCGTGGGAGTTCGGGAGCATGTGCTGCAGAAGCGGGTTGTGTCGAACGCGGTGCCGGTGGATGCGGTGATTCTCAGTGTGGAGGTGAAGTCCAGCCGGTCGTACGACTCGGACCATCGTCCGCTGCGGGATAACAGCACGACTTCGCACACGCCGGAGGTTCGGTTTGAGTACATGGTTGATGGCAAGCGGTATGAGAGCGACATGATTTATCCCACGGTGATCGTGACGGGGTATGCGAGCAAAGAGAGCGCGACGGAGGAGGTGCGGGAGTTTGTCGCCGGGTCGAGCGTTCGCGCGTATGTGAATCCCGAGTTGCCGGAGCGGGCATTTCTGCGCATGCAAACGTCGTCGAACCCGGTGTGGTTCGTGGTTGGTGGCGTGCTGACGTTTGTGTTGCTTGCGGTGCTGATCCGTTTTCTGTAGTTGATGTGCGGCGGGTTGGTGCTGCTTCAAGAACTGCTCGGAGAGGTGGGCGGGCGGCGCTGTTGATGAAGCGTGGCTGTAGAGGGATGAGGTTGAATCTGCGGAAAGTTTCAGCCGATCGCGACGGCTTTGTCGCATTGACGAGACACGATCCCACGCATTCAAACAAGGAGTATTCTCGTGCCGACCAAACTCATCGAAGCCCCGACCAGCAGCGGTTCGCACACCATCACGGTGCTTGCCGAGCTCGACGCGTACGACGCGGTGCTCAACGACGACTACGCGTTTGTTGCGTACAAGGAGATCGATACCTCGGGTGGTGAGTGGCGAGTGCGCATCAAGGCCCGCCATCTCACCGGCGTGGTCTTTGAGCACGAGGCGATGAGGCTGAACGCACGCAGCGCTGGTGCGCAGGGCAAACCGTTCTTCACCTGGGGGAACTGCATCGATCCATCCGCCGGCGATCCGCGGAGTGTTCAGTATCGGGTGCACGTGAAGGACGGCAAGCCGAGTGAGATCGAGATCTTTGTGCAGCTTCGCAAGGCCGACGGCAGCGCCGATGCGGCGAAGTCGGTCCGCTTCGCATGGCCGGCGTGATGCGAGTCGGTGTGTTGCGCGGTGATCGGCTTGGCGGAGAAGTCAGAACCTGAACGTCAACCATGTGCCGACGAAGTCGACATCTCTGCCGCCTGCGCTGGTGACGACGCTCCCGGGGAAGAAGTGCACGTACGTGATCGACCACGAGACGTTGCGCGAGATGTTCCAGTCGGCCTGTGCTGAGAGCGTGCTGCCGACGAAGCGATCGCGGTTCGCGCCTGCCGGAATGACGATGCCGGTGGGGGAGTAGACGGCGTCGCGCGTGCTGGTGCGGAAGAAGACGTCCCACGCGACAGTCACGAGCCAGTCGCGGTGCGGGCGAACTTGCACCGAGGGGTGCACGTCGAAGAAGTTGTACGGTGCAAGCAGCACCGCCTCGCTGAAGTAGTTGTTGCGCGGGAAGAGCGGGTTAAACGTCTCGAGTTTGCCGTCGGTCGGGTCGGTATCGCCGCTGGCGATGTTCAACTTCAGCCCCAGGCGCGGCGACCATGGCGCGCCTTCAAAGGTGTAACCGGTGTTGCTGGCGACCGTCCATGCGAGGATGTCGTCGCCGCTGCCGTTCGGTCGATCGAAGCGGCCGAACTGAAAGACCGCTTCGGTATCGTGGTCCCAGCCTTCGCTGCGACCCCAGAGGCGCGTGCCCAACGTGTGGCGGAGTTCATCGCCCGTGCCGGCCTGGAACCGAGCGGAGCGGCGGTCGAGCCCGAAGTAGTACAGATCAAGCCCGAGCTGTTTCTTTGGCATCAGCGGCAGCACGGCGTACACGCCCCAGAAGGTCGTGTTGTCGTCCTCACCGTCGTCGAAGATCTGTTTCTCGATCGTCACCGGTCGCGCGAGGAAGGCGTCGATGGAGATCCCGTCGAGCACGGCCGTGGCTCGAACGGCGTCGAAAGAGATTCGCACGTTCGTCGGATCGCGCGTGGCAACCAGGCGCAACGAGCCGTAGCCCATCTCCTGACGTCCGATGCGGAGGCGGAACGAGTCCACGGCTTGGTTGCGTTCATCGCCCCACGCGAGCTCGCCGAAGCCTTGTTGCAGGTCGAGCTTGTTCTCTTGATTCGCGGGCTTGACGAGTTCCTCGCCCCAGGCCCAGCCGGAGACAAACTGAGCGAAGACGCGGGTGTGGAAGCCGTCACGTGGGCCGGTCTGAAAGTCGCCGTGGAAGAGGAACCGTTGCAGCAGGTAGTCGTCGTGCTGATTTGTGCGGAGCCCGAACGCGGGATCGGAGACGTACTCGTAGCGGGAGCGGATCTCGCCCCCGAAGGAGAGAAAGGTGTTGGGATCGTCCTCAAAGAGGGGAATGTACTTGATGGGGTCGAAGAAGTCGGTGCGTTTCGTTGGATCGGAGAGAAAGAAGAAGTCGTCGTCGTAGCGGAATGGCTTGAAGGGTGAGCCGGGCGGTGCGGGTGCGGGCGTTGAGGGTTTGATGCTCGCACCGTGCGAAGTGTCGGTTGGAGTTGGGTTGGCGGGCGGAGCGTCCGGCGCTTTGTCTACCGGTCTTGCCGCCGAGTTTGATGTTGATGTGGGCGCGTTGGTCGTGGGCTGAGCTTGATGACCGAATGCGCATTCGGCAACAGCACCAAAGGCGGCAACGGAAGTCATCAGCAGCCGAAGCGTGCTGGAGCGTTGACGGGCGTGCATCACGAGGACCTCCGAATGCCGCGCCATGAGGTGTAGTGCTTCACGGGGGACCAATCGGCCTTCAGTTCCGGCAGTTTCGGGTTGAGTGCTGTGAACTCAGAGCCGCCGTAGACGACGCGACCGTTCACGATGGTCAGCACGCTTTCGATATCCGCGATGCGGTCCTCGTCAACCGAGAAGTAGTCTTCGCTCAGCAGCGAGAAGTCGGCCAGAAGTCCCGGCGACAACCGGCCCTTTGTCTTCTCCTCGCGGCTGAACCACCCGTTGTCGCACCAGATCCGCAGGGCGGTTTCGCGATCGAGGCGGGTTCGGCTGGAAAGCAGCGTCGCGCCGCCCTCACCCTTGCCCGTCACGAGCCACCGAATGCACGCCCACGGGTTGTAGCTGCTGACCCGCGACATGTCGGTGCCCGCACCGACGGGCACGCCCGCTTTCATGATCCGCTTCACGGGCGGTGCCTCGTCCGCGGCCTGCGGGCCGTAGCGCTCCAGGAACGGCAGCTCCTGGAAGGCGATGCGGTTCTGGATCGCCACGCCGCCGCGCATGGCGGCGATGCGCTCGATGTTGCGGTCGCTGAGCGACTCGGCGTGATCGACGATCCAGTGCAGGTCCGAGATCGGCGTATCGCGGTGCACCCGTTCCAAGACGTCGAGGTGGCGGCCGACGGTTTCGTCATACGTCGCGTGGAAGCGGAAGGGCCACTTCTTCTCCGCAAGCAGACGAACGACCGCTTCGAGATCGCGTTCCGCGTTGGCCGGCGGCACGACCCGCGGCATATTGAAGACTTCAAAGTCGTACGCCGAGCGCACGAGCATCTCGCCGCCGCCCAGCAGGTAGAACATGTCGTCGCCCTCGCCCTTGCCGTTGAACCGCGGGGTGTACTGCTCGGTCCACGTGCGGAAGTCTTCGAGCTCTTTGCCCGGGCGTTGAATGAAGGTCGAGACGCCGATGCGCATGGTCAGTTGGCCGCGTTTGTGCAGTTCCTTGATGACGAGGTAATCGTCGGGCCAGTTCTGAAAGCCGCCGCCACAATCCAAGGAACTCGTGATGCCCAGGCGGTTGAGTTCCTGCATGAAGTGGCGGCTGGAGAGCATCTGCTGCTCCATGTCCAGCTTCGGACCGTCGTTGAGCGTTGAGTAGAGGATCAGCGCTGAGGGATCGGCGAGCAGCAGCCCCGTCGGCTCGCCCGAGGCGTCGCGCACGATTGTGCCGCCGGGGTACTTATTTCCGGGAAAGTTCTTGTCGATGCCGAGGTACTTCAGACACGCTTTGTTCAGCAGCGCCGAGGTGTACACGTAGAGCACAAACACCGGCGTATCGGGGGCCGCGGCGTTCAGCTCATCGAGCGTGGGCAGTCGCTTCTCTTCGAACTGGGCGTACGACCAGCCGCCGACGACGCGGACCCACTGCCCCGGCGGCGTGCGCTTCACCTGCTCGCGCAGCATCTGCAAGCCTTGCTTCAGGCTGGTCACGCCGTCCCAGCGGAGTTCGAGGGCGTAGTTCAGCCCGCCGCGAACGGTGTGGGTGTGCGTGTCGTTCAGTCCGGGGATGATGCGCCGTCCCTGGGCGTTGATGACGTTGGTTGCGGTCGTTCGCAATCGCAGCACGGCGTCATCATCGCCCACCGCGACGATCTTGCCGCCCTTGACCGCGAGCGCTCGCGCCGAGGGGCGTGAAGCGTCGAGCGTGGTGATCTTGGCGTTGTGCACGATCAGGTCCGGAGCACCATCGCCCGCGGCCAAACCCCCGTCGCCTGAGGCCACTGTCCGCACGCACCCCGGCAAGATGGCGGCCGCCGCCGCGCCCGCACCGATGACGAGCACATCACGTCGTGAGAGATTCATCGAGTACCTCCAACTGTTTGAGATTCACGCCCGAAAGGAACGGACGATCGAACGGACAGGCCGCAGAGCCGCGCGTTCGTCGACTCCACGGGCGGTTGGTGTTCAGGAAGACTTCGTGCCGGCTTGTACGCGCGTGAAGGACTGGTTGTTCGCGAGCATGCCGTAGAAGGGCAGATGCTCGGCGAAAATCGGCAGCGTTCGTTCGGGTGCGTTTCGCCAGTCGGCCTGAAGGTCAGCGCAGACGGCCACCCAGTTGCACACCACCGCACCCATCTGTGACAGACGAAGAATGCTCACCATCTCGCTGACGGTGTCCCAACAGCCCGAGGCGTCGTAGACCGCGTAGACCTCGTAGCCCAACGCCAGCGCCTGTTGAACCGGGAACATGAGGCACACGTCGCTGGTGACGCCCGCCATGATCAGCTTCTTTCTTCCCGTCCGCTTCACCGCCTCGACGAATCGCGGATCGTCGAACGCGCTGATCGGACCCGGGCGATTGATCACTTCGCTGCTTGGGAACATCGCCAGCAGTTCGGGCATCAAAGGCCCGTTCGGCCCTTCTGGATAGCTCGCGGTCAGGACCGTCGGCAGTCTGTTCGCCTTGGCTGTTTTCGCAAGAGCCAAGACGTTGCTCTTGAACTGGTCCAGACGGATGTCTTGAACACCCAGCATCGTGCCGGTCTGATGATCGATCAGCAGCATCGCGCAGTTGTCGGGTGTTAATCGCTCGAGATACACGTTTCGACCGGTGTTCATGGCAAAGCCTCCGTTGATTCACGCTGCGATAACGACGCTTGAGATCGATCTCTGCGGTTCGGCCGTCGGTCAAGACCAACCGGCTTTCGCGGTTACTCCGCGATTCGCGGCAACACTTCCGCAAAGAGCACTTGGATCAACTGGCCGCCGCTGGGCGTGCTCCAGTCCTGCGCCAGTTCCGCGATAGCGGTGTTGGTCGCGGTGAGGATCACGCCGGCGTTTTCCATGCGGCGCTGCGAGAAATCCTCGGACTGATTGAAAGGCGAGCCCGATGCGTCAAGAACCGCCTGCACTCGGAAGCCTTCCTGCACGGCGCTGATCGCGGGGAAGACCAGACACACGTCGGTGGTCACGCCCGCCATGATGAGGTTGCGTCTTCCGGTCGAGATCACCGCCTCGCGGAAGCGCGCGTCGTTCCACGCGTTGACGATCCCCGCTCGGCGGACGCGGCGTTGATACGCGTCGGGCAGCAGTTCTGCGAGTTGCTGGATCAACGGGCCTTGCACCCGCTCTTCCTGTGAAGTTGTCAGCAGCACCGGCATCCCAAGAATCTTCGCGGCCTTCGCCAACGCGATGGTGTTCCGCGTCACCGTTTCGAGCGGGATGTTCTTGATCAGCTTCATCGTGCCGATCTGGTGGTCGATCAGCAGCAGAGCCGTGTCTTCGGGTCGAAAGGCGGTGGTTGACATCATGGATTCTGGCTCCGGATTTTGAGATCTACACAGCGAACACTTCAATCTGACGTCTCGACCGGCTTCAAGTTCTTGCTGCCGGTTGAACTTGAGCCCGAGAGCAGCGTGCTCATTCTCACGAGCCCGCCGCGGAGAGTGGACAGGTCAATCACCGATTCCGACGTCGAACACACATCCAGAAGGACTCCTGGAATGTGATGCGTGGGTGAAAGTGCCTACGCGATGCTGAAGTCACAACCGACCGAGCCCAGTACGCTCTTTCAGTTACCCGCGTCACGCTTTGAATCCGAATGCGACATCAATCAGGGTGATTTGGGCAGGGGAGTCGATAGGTATTGCTGCTGAGAACGCTCCGCTGACCCTTGACAACATCCATCAAAACGGATTTGGCAACGTGCCCCGGACATGGCCCAAGGAATGGTCCTTTGGCGCTGGCGGGTACACTTGCTGCGTCATGACCGGACCCGATCCAGCCCAGCAGTCGACTGTTGCGAACTCGGCCTCCGACATTGGCGGAAGAGCGTCGGTGCTGCTGCCGGTGGTTTATCAAGAACTTCGGATGATCGCGGAACAGCGGTTGCGGACCATCGCCCCCGGGTCGTCGATCCAACCCACCGAGCTCCTGCACGAGGCGTACGCGCGCCTGGTTCGCAAAGACGACGCCTCGTTCGAAACCCGGCGGCATTTCATCGCCGCCGCCGCGTTGGCGATGCGGAGCGTGCTGGTCGACCGTGCGCGTGCGCAGAACGCCATCAAACGCGGCGGCGACCGATACCGCGTCCCGCTGGAGGGGCTGGAGATCGACATCAACCGCCCCCCTGAAGAGGTGCTCGCGATCGATGTTGCCCTGACGAAGCTCGAATCTGTCGATCCACGGTCCGCTCAGGTGGTGATACTGCGTTTCTATCTCGGGCTGAGCGAAGTCCAGATCGCCCACGTTCTGGGCGTAACGGACCGCACGGTCCGTCGCGACTGGATCTTTGCCAAACACTGGCTGCAGCGCGAACTGTCTTCCGCATCCTCAACCGCACCCGCCGACGAACCCCCGCCACCGGACCGGGAAACATGAACGAGCAACAGCGCGAACGGTTGAAGGAAGTGCTGCTGATTCTCGAGGGTCTGGAACCCGCGGAACAACGCGATTGGATCAGCAAGCGACTGGCCGACGACGTCGAACTGCAGCGCGAGGTACGTTCGCTGGTTGAGGCGGGCACGCGTGCGGATGAGCATCTTCTTGATTCGCTGGTGCAGCCACCGTCGATCGGGGTCGATCCGGTTCATCCCGCTCGCATCGGGCCGTTCGTTATCGAAGGCCTGCTGGGGCAGGGTGGGATGTCGAACGTCTACCGCGCGTACCAGGACGTGCCCGCGCGCCGTGCGGTCGCGGTCAAGGTCCTTCGCCCCGGTCGCGGCGGATCAGAACTGCTGGGAAGATTCGAGGCCGAGGCGCAGGTCATCGGAAGGCTCGATCACCCGAACATCGCGCGCCTGATCTCCGTCGGGAGCGACGAGCAGGGTCTGCCCTATATTGCGATGGACCTGATCGACGGGCCGACGATCACCGACTATGCACGGCTTCACAGGCTCGACCTTCAGGCGCGATTGAAACTCTTTGTGCAAGCGTGCCGAGGGGTTCAGCACGCGCACAACCGCGGGATTCTGCACCGCGACATCAAGCCTTCGAACATCCTCATCGCCGAGGAACAGTCGGGCCCGGTTGCGAAGGTCATCGACTTCGGCGTGGCTCGGCTGCTCGAACCCGAGAACGACGTTCGCCGAACTGTCCAGGGTCAGATCGTCGGCACCGTGGCGTACATGAGCCCCGAGCAGGCTGACCCGCTCCGCCCTGATGCCGATGTGCGATCAGATGTCTATTCGCTGGGCGTGCTGCTGTACGAACTCGTCGCGGATCGGAACCCGTCGCACGCACTCGACTTTTCGGGCAAGTCGGGAGTCGAGATCCACCGACTGCTGCGCACGCGAACGATCGATCCGCCGAGCCGGGTCGCGGGTGTGCGGGCGCGAGATATTGACTGTGTCGCGCTCAAGGCAATGGAGATCGATCCGGACTCCCGATATCCCTCGGCCGGTGAACTGGCCGATGACGTTGAGCGGTTCCTTCGCGGCGAAGCGATCCGCGCACGCCCGCCCACCACCGCGCAGAATCTCCGAAGATTCATCCGACGCAACCGTCTTCTGACGGCCGCGATCGCCGCGGTGGTGCTCGCGCTGATTGTAGGAATCGCGGGCCTGACCTTTGGTCTGCGCCGGGCGATCATCGAGCGCGACAACGCGGAGAAAGCGCGTATCTTCTCGAACCAGCAGCAGGCGCGTGCCGAGCGGGCCGCGAAGGTCTTTGATGAAGTTGCGCTGACAATCCGCACGCTGGTGCTGACGCCGCGTATGGGCATCAATGCGCCGTACATCGAGGTTCTCCGTCGGGGGGCCAACGACTTTCTTGCCTCCGCCGCGAGTTCCATCCCGGTCCGGGCCCGCGTGGGATTCTCGTTGGGGCAGGCGCTGAACCAGGCGGGCGATCGAGCGCTCGCCAAGCGTCTGCTCACCCGAGCGGTTGACGACCTGATCAGCCCCGAGTTCGACGTGGAGAACTCACCCGTACGCGACTCGATGTTGTTCACCAGCTACACGATGCTCGCGGGCATTGAGCGTGCCGAGGGGAGCGACAGCAAGGCTGAGAAGCTCTGGGAGAGCGCGCTGAAGCTCGGTCGTTCGCTCGACGGTGTGGCACCGAACGAACTGCTGGCAGCCGCGGCTTCGTTCGCGGATGTTCTCGCCGCGCGCGGTGATCTTGATCGGGCCCTTTCGGTGATCGAGCAAGCCAAAGCCGACGCGAAATCTCGCGGGGCGAACGAACGGTTTCTGGCATTGCTCGACGGGGCGCTGTCCGGGGTATTGTCGCGAGCGCAGCGGTACGAAGAAGCGGTGCGGATCGGGGAATCGTCGTTCGGGCTACGCACCACCGGGCGGGACAACAGCCGGGCGTTTACGGTCATGCTCGGAATGAAGCTGGTGCGAACGCTGATCGATGCCGACAACACTCCGCGCGCCGGCGAGGTTGTTCAGGAAGTTCTGCAGATCGCTCAGCAGACACTCGGGCCCGAGCACGTGAACACGCTATCGCTGCAGCAGTATCAACTGCTCATTCAAGCCCGCATGAAGCGATCCGCCCCCGACGCCGCCGAAAGAGCGGCACAGATCGCCGACAAAATCGCGAGCACCGAAGGTCAGTCGGGAGGGCGGGCGTGGCGGGCAAAGCTCTTGCTGATCGAAGTGCTTGTCGCGCTTGGCAAGACCGAAGAAGCCCGGGTGATTGCAACCGCACTCGAGAACGATCAGGCAAGTATCTTCGGCCCGGACTCACGCGATATCGCCGTGATCCGTTGGGAGATCGGCCGGGCTCTTCGTTCGGAGGATTTAGCTCTCGCCGCGGAGAAACTCGAACGTGCATGGGGTGTCTTCGCGCGAGATCTTGGAGAGCGATCTCTCGCCTGCCGGCTGATCGCACGGGATTTGCAGATCATCCACACCAAACTCAACGCCGCGGACCAAGCCGCGATTTGGGCCGCCCGTGTGGCGGAGCGTCCGGGAGAGACCCCTTCGGTCCGTCCAAGTTCTCCGTGAGGCTGCCGCTCGACAAAGTTTCTGTCACCTCGTTCCGCACGGACTGATCGCTCGCTGCGTGCGACAAACAAACAAGGGCACCCGATGTTTCGGGTGCCCTTGCGTTTTTCAGTGATCATCGATCCGAAGCGACGAACGCCTCAGGCCCGACGACGGCGGGCGCCGACCAAGCCCAGCGCCGCGAGCGTCATCACACCCGCTGCGGGTGTCGGCACGGGAAGGTCACCGGTGAAGGGCACGCTGTTCCACTGCCCATTACCCGAGAGGTTGCCGATGGCGGCATTGCCCAGCACCACGCCGCTGTTGAAGTTCGCCTGGGCATTGGGCGCCAGAATGCTGCCCAGGAAGCCGATGCCCTGCAGGGTCAGGCTGGTGGACTGGTGGAAGTTGTAGAGAACGCGGCTCTCGGTAATGCCGCCGCTGAGCGACATGCCCAGGAACTGGAGCGTGTTGCTGGTTCCGGCGACGTTAACAAGCACGGTGGACGACGACGGGGCGGAAATCTGGATGGTGGAGATGCCGTTGAAGGCGTTGGCACCGAGGTTGAACACGTTAAGTGTGGGGTTCGTGCCGGTCATTGTGAGCGTGCTGAACTGGCTCTGCACGGTGCCGACGCTCGAGAGCGTCGAGAGATACTGCGAAGACGTCTGGTACGAGCTCTGCACCGCGTTGAAGTTCAGGGGCGTGCCCTGGGCCGCGGTGCCGTTGGGCGAGGAAAAGTTCGCCAAGTTCGCGGTGCCGCCGTAGCGTGTGTTGCCACCCCAGACGGTGCCGCTGTTGAACGAGAGGTTCCCGCCGACGACGAGCGAGTTCGACGCCCCGTTGGAGTTCGGCAGCAGCAGACCGACCGAATAGTTGGAAACGTTCAGATTGCCACCAACCGCGAGGCTGCCCTCGACATCGCTGCCGCTGGAAGTCATATTCCCCGCGACAAAGAGGTTGTGCTGGAACTGAAAGTTCATCCCGGCCTGAGCGGCGGCGGGCAACGTCAACAGCGACAATGCAATCCAAGCGGTGCGGGTACGCACGGTTCTCTCTCCTCGTGGTTATCCAAACTCTGCCATGTTGCCCCGGCTCACACCGCGGCACACCCATATTGGTACACCACATGAACCGTCAAAGCCAACCATTTGCGCGTGAAATCGCCTGAACAATCGCCGAGAACGCAACTTCAGGGAAACACATGAGATCGCGCATCGCCCTCGTTGTCCGGGGCTTTCCTCGGTGTCTGGGTACATTCACCAGTGAAGCTCCCCAGTTTCACACCGCTCAATCAACACTGAATCGACGGCAAAGCCGGGCCCTTCGAAACTTCGTACGCGCCGATGCTCATCGCGTTGACGACCTTCGCCACGCGGTAACCTTCCTTGAGCGCCGCACTGAACACCGCCGATTGACTCATCGGCACGATCACCACCGCCATCGGCGGCGGCATGTGCCGGGCGGTGTGCGCGCACAACGCCAGCAAATCCTCGGTCGTCTCCGCCGCGGCATGTCCGAAGAGCGACGCGATCTGGTACCCAACCACGCGTCCATCGCGCCTCAGCACAAAGCCCGGCAGGCCCAACTTCAGCAACTGCGCCGCATCCCGCTCACGCGAGAAGCCGCCGCGTTCGCGAGAGAGCCGCCCGACCTCGGGCAGATCAGCCTCGCTCATCGCGCTGATCCCCGGGTGATCACGCTCCGCCGGTTTGGGGTTCATCATCGCCGCAGCGTCGCACCATCGGAACCCCAGGTTGGTGTAGAGCGAGAGCGACGTGGTGTTGACCGCCTCCTGGAACAGCCGCACGCGCACGTTCGCGCCGCGTTGCCTTCGCGCTTCGTCGATGACCCATTGCATGAGCAGCCGCCCGATGCCGCGGGTTTGTACGCTCGGGTCAACGGTGATAGGCCCGACGCCGCAGACATCGTCGGCGTGCAGCAGGAAGTTCGATCCAACCACGCGCCCGTTCTCGATGGCGACCACGCCCGTGTAGTCCGGGCGGTTGATCACCCCGCCGATGATGAGCCCGCCGACGTGCTCGTCGGGTACGTCGCGGTGCACGTTGTGCCGCTGGTGCAGCGTGTCAAAGGCCAGGTGGCAGATGCGAGCGAGGGTTTCGGTGTGCTCGGTTTTCGCGCGGATCAGTTCGATCGCCATGACGCTCCTCCTCTCGGTGCGGGCCCGACCGGTTCCGCCAAGCCCGCAAGGTCGCCCCCGTCCGTTAGGGGAGCACAGTCTATGATCGACCCTCGGCGAGAAGCACGCCCGCGGGTCCGCGCGAAGGGCACAGCCCTGCTTCACCGTTGTTCCAAACTGTGAATCACGCACGTTTCTCGTGCCATCCCACTGCGGACCGGGATGTATCGCACGGAGAAACCATCGTGACCAACCCTCTGCCACACCGACCGAACCTCGATCACCTCCGCCGCCTGGCGAAGGCGTTGCTTGCGCGTCTGCGCGCGGGTGATGCCGCCGCCGCCGATCTCTTCAAGACCCATCTCCCCGCCGCGGGTTCGCTCTCCGCTGCCCAGATCCGCGCCGCCGGGTACCGCCTCGCGGACGCTCAATCGGTCATCGCCCGTTCATCGGGCTTCGACCGCTGGCCCGATCTGGCGCGTCACGTCGAACAGCTCCGCGCGCTCGAAGGCACCTGGCATTTCAGCCGGCTCTTTGTCGCCGGTCGATTGGCAAACGACCAGCACCTTACCTCCTCGCGCCTCATCATCGACGGCGATCAACTCCTCATCCGCTCAACCGCCGGCACATCGCAAGGCCTCTTCACCATCGACGTCTCCACCTCGCCGCACCACATCGATATCGACTTCGCCGACGGGCCGATGTCGGGCCTCACCTGCCCGGGCCTCTTCTCGTTTACCAGCGACCAACTCGAACTCGTCGTCGACGCCACCGGCCGCCAACGCCCGCCTTCACTCTCAGCCGTCGCCGATCCGGCCTGCACGCACATGCTGCTGACCCGCGCCGATCGCTCGACGACCACCGCAACGGTACCGAACCGCCCGCCGCAGCGACCAACTCTCGCTCAAGCGGTCAATACACTCGTCCCCTTCGTGCACGTCTATGACGTGGCCCGATCGATCGCGTTCTACGTCAAACTGGGCTTCGAACTCGTAGACTCAAAGGCCGACCCCCACGCACGCATCTTCTGGGCTTTTCTCCGCAATGACCGCGCAGAACTGATGCTCGCCGCGGCCTCGGGTCCCGTCGATGCCGACGTACAGGCCATCCTGCTCTACATGCACAGCAAGGACGTTCAAGGCCTGCGCGCGCACCTGCTGCAGCAAGGCCTCCGCGACGCGGGCGAGTACACCGGCCATCGAACTGCCGATGACGGACCATCCGCCGTGCATACGGTCGCCCATCCACCCTACATGCCCGCGGGCGAACTGCGCATCACCGACCCAGATGGCTACGTGATCCTCGTCGGGCAGCTTCAGTGAGCCGGAGGCATACATTAACCTCCAAGGTGAACGCGTATGCAGACAGATCGCCAAAAACACGCATGCCCCCGGCACCTGCCGAGGGCATTTATCATTCGGTCATTCAACGGAATCGGGCTGGGCGGATTCGAACCGCCGACCTTCTGACCCCCAGTCAGACGCGCTAACCAAGCTGCGCTACAGCCCGTGGCTTTGAGTCTTGAGGTTAGGCCGGTTCAGCCCCCGAGGAAAGTCCACCCCGTGCCTTCACGCACCGTCGCACACAACCGCCGAATCGTCGATCCACCTTACCCAAACCACCCTCCTCTGCGATACCCTCCGCCCATCATGGCACGCATCCTCATCGTCAACGGGCGTCTGCTCGACCCCGTCTCGGGCCTCGATACCCACGCCGACCTGGCGATCGACCAGGGCCGGATCGTCGAGATGGGTCCGAAGCTCAGCCGACTGCCCGCCGACGAAATCATCGATGCCGAGGGCTGCCTGGTCACCCCCGGGCTGATCGACCCGCACGTGCACCTGCGTGAGCCGGGCAACGAGCGTGCCGAGACCATCGCCTCGGGCACCCGCGCCGCGGTCGAGGGCGGCTTCACCACCGTCTGCTGCATGCCCAACACCACGCCCGCGCTCGACAACGACGCGATGGTCCACTTCGTCCGCGCCCGCACCGAGACCACCGGCTCCTGCCGCGTTTTCCCCGTCTGCGCCATCAGCAAGGGGCGCAAGGGCGATGAGCTCGCCGAGATCGCCCTCATGGCCCGCGCCGGCGCCAGCGGCTTCTCCGACGACGGCGACTGCGTCGCCTCCGCCGGGCTCATGAGCCGAGCCCTCGCCACCGTCAAACCCACCGGCAAGGCCATCATGCAGCACTGTCAGGAGCCCACCATGACCCGCGGCGGGGTCATGCACGCCGGCATCGTCTCCACACGCCTCGACTTGGGAGGTTGGCCCCGAGCGGCGGAAGAGATCATCATCGACCGCGACGTGCGCCTCAACCGCAACATCGGGTGCAAGTACCACGTGCAGCACATCTCCTCGGGTGAAAGCGTCAACATCATCCGCCGGGCACGCGCCGAGGGTCAGCCCGTCTCGGGCGAGGCCACCCCGCACCACCTGCTGCTGACCTGCGACCTGATCGAGACCAGCGGCTACGACCCACGCTACAAAATGAACCCGCCCCTGCGTGAAAAGTCCGACATCGAGGCGATCAAGCACGGGATCGCCGACAAAACCATCACGGTGCTGGGGACCGACCACGCCCCGCACCCCGCGGAGACCAAGGAAGTCCCGTTCGATTCCGCGAGCTTCGGGCTGGTGGGCCTTGAGACCGCCGTACCGCTCTACGCCGAGGCGCTGGTGCACGGCAACGTCATCGACTGGCCCCGCATGATCGCCATGATGACCATCGAGCCGGCGCGTCTCTGCGGTCTGGATGCGATGGGTCTGGGCATGCTGAAAGTGGGGGGGCCGGCGGACGTAACGGTCATCGACCCGGATGCGGAATGGACAGTTACCCGCAAGACCCTTGCCGGTCAGTCCTTCAACACGCCGTTCATGGGTCGATCAGTTCGCGGCCGGGCCGTCGCGGTGGTTGTCGCCGGCCAGATCAAGCTCGCCCGAACCCGCGGCCTCGCCTTCGCTCAGGCCTGAACCCGGTTCCTGACACGCACGGATGAACTCCAGCCGCTCCCACTCCTCGTCGGAGAAGTACACCAGCCCGCTCCAGATCGCCAGCAGCGACGCTTGGAACCGGTCCTCAAGGTGCAGCTTCTGCACGATCGATTCGGTCAGGGCCTTCACCCGCCCCGGACGCAGCCCCAGCACCTTGGCAATCTCGTTCATCCCCCGCGCTAAGCCGAGCTGCCGCAGCACGTCCAGCTCGCGGATGGTCAGAACTTCCAGGTCGCCCAGTGTCGCCCGGTCGCTGGTGGTGACCACCAGCCCGCGCGTCGCCTCGGGTGACCAGTCGCTCGCCGTCGCCCATGCCGAGATGCACATCACCGCCTGGGGCATCCACGACGAGGTCAAGGGCCAAACCAGCGTCCACATCCGCCGGCCCTTCTTGAGCTGAAAGACCACCTCAGGCCAGCCGGTGTTCACGACATTGTGCACGGCCTTCGCCATTGTCCCCTGCAACAACCGGGGCTTGGGCAGCAACGCCACGCTCGACCGCTGCATCGGGATCCCCTCGTCCATCGACGAGGCGGAACTGGGCTTGATGGCCTCTGAAACCGCGATCATCCGGGGTTTGCTCGCCCCCCACGCGACGACGACCCCCAGCCGAGCCCGAGCCGGTACGAGCGCAAAGTGCTCGGGCGTGGCGGGAGCGGACAACCGCTCAGTCAGCCTCGCGAGCAGGCTTGGGCAGGAAAGATCGTAACTGTTCGGACCGGGGGTATTCATGGATCAAGCAGGCTGTGAACGGTTGTTTGAATCGTGCGTTTGAGATATCGTTCACAGTACGAACAGTCTTTGGCGAGAGATTCACCTGAGCATACATCAATCGCAAACCGAGGGTCCCCTCAAATGGAACTTGAGGGGAAATACGTAGTCTCATCAATCCAACAAATACAGAACAAGACCCGGGCGCTAGAAACCCCCCGGGGAAAGCTCTACGCTTGACCGGAGCACGGCATTGCGTGCTCGTGAGGCTTCTATCGACAATTTTCTCCCTCCGGAAAGGGGCAAAGCATGGCTATTCGCGTCGGTATCAATGGTTTCGGACGTATCGGTCGTTTGGTCTACCGCATTGCCTCTGAGCACGGCATTGAGATCGTGGCCGTCAACGACCTGGTCCCGGCGGACAATCTGGCGTACCTGCTGAAGTACGACACCATGCACGGGCGCTTCAATCTCGGCGGGAAACCAGCGGAGATTTCCGCGGTTGCCTCCGAGACTGGCGGCTCGTTCACCGTCAACGGCAAGGTCACCAAGACCACCGCCATCAAGGACCCCGCCCAGCTCCCGTGGAAGGACATGGGGGTCAACTATGTCCTTGAGTCCACCGGGCTCTTCACGGACTTTGAGAAGGCCAACCTGCACGTGAACGCCGGCGCGAAGCGCGTGGTGATCAGCGCCCCGACGAAGAGCGAGCCGGCCCAGGTCCCCACGCTGGTGCTGGGTGTGAACCACGAGACTTTCGACCCCAGCAAGCACACGGTGGTCAGCAACGCCTCGTGTACCACCAACTGCCTGGCGCCCATCGCCAAGGTCATCAACGACAACTTCGGGCTTGAAGAGGGCCTGATGACCACGGTGCACGCCGCCACCGCGACGCAGCCGACGCAGGACGGCCCGAGCAAGAAGGACTGGCGCGGCGGACGGAACGCCTACCAGAACATCATCCCCGCGAGCACCGGCGCTGCGAAGGCTGTGACGCTGGCGATCCCGGCGCTGAAGGGCAAGCTGACGGGCATGAGCTTCCGTGTTCCGACGGCTGACGTGTCGGCGGTGGACCTGACCTTCAAGACCGCGAAGGACACGAGCCTGGCGGAGATCAACGCCGCGATGAAGAAGGCCAGCGAGGGGTCGATGAAGGGCTTCCTGGGCTATACCGAGGAAGAGGTCGTCAGCAGCGACTTCATCGGCGACCGCCGCAGCAGCATCTTCGACGCGAAGGCGGGTATCGAGCTGAACAAGCGGTTCTTCAAGGTCGTGAGCTGGTACGACAACGAGGCGGGGTATGCCGCGCGGTGCGTGGACCTGATCAAGCTGATGGCCTCGAAGGACGGCATCGCCTGATTTCGTTCAGGTCGGGTGGTCGGGGCGGTGCGAGGTGGGTGGGGGTGACCGTTCGGTGGTTCATTCCGTGGTTCAAATCGCACCGACCGGGCTTGCACGCCCGGTCGGTGTTTTTCTGTACACTGCGGGGGTCCTCTGGGCGGGCGGGTGGCTGATGCGTCGGCACTGAACGACCGATGCTTGAACCAGACGCCGGGCATGTGTGAACCGCCGGCGGGAGTGTGTGCGATGAGTTTTCTGGGCGATCGGATCAAGGACAAGATCGAAGACCTCAAGTACCGCTTCGGCGGCGGTGGTGGCGGCGGATTCGGCGGTGGTGGGGGAGGCGGGTCGTCGAGCAACTTCAAGGAACTGCTGCAAGACCCTTCGCAGCGGAAGAAGCTCGTCATCGCTGGCGTCTTCGGCGTCGCGGCGGTCTGCGTTCTGCTCTACACCTTCGTGTTCAGCACCCCGAGCGTGATGCCCACGGTGCAGGCCTCTTCGGCCATACTGGAGATGGACAAACTCCGCGGCGAGCTTTTCAAACTTCAAGAGAAGAACGACCGACGCTTCAACCGCGTTGCCGTGGACATGATCAAGAAGGACGACAAAGAGGTCATCACGGTGTTCGGTTCGGTGAGCAACAGCCAGAACCTCTCGGCTTTGAAAGACTTCATTTCGAAGATGGGGCTTGCGCCGCCGATTGAGTACAACGTCAAGGTTGACGGGCAGTAACGCGGGTTGATCCGGCCTGCGGGTGTGCCCGGTTCGCCGAGTGGATTGAAAAGCGCTTATCTGACGACGATGCCCTTCAAATCCAGGCGAGGCTTGGGGATCTTCGGGTTCATCGCCTCCAGCGTCAGCACCATCGCCTGTGAGACGGTGAGGTTGCGGAACCACTTTTTGTTCGCGGGGATGACCAGCCACGGGGCGTGCGCGGTGCCGCAGCGTTGCAGAGCGAGTTCGTAGGCGTGCTGGTACTGGTTCCACATGGTGCGTTCGCGGAGGTCGCCCTCCTCGAACTTCCAGTTCTTCATCGGGTCTTTCAGTCGTGAGACGAGGCGCTGCTTCTGTTCCTGCTTGCTGATGTGCAGGAAGCACTTGAGGATGACGGTGCCGTTCTCGGTGAGATGGCGTTCGAAGTCGTTGATCTGGCGGTAGCGTTTCTCGATTTCGTCCGGCGGCGCGAGCTTGCGCACGCGGGCGATGAGGACGTCCTCGTAGTGGCTGCGGTTGAAGACGGCCACCTCACCCCGGCGCGGGCAGACCTGGTGCACACGCCAGAGATAATCGTGATCCAGTTCCAGGTGCGTGGGCGACTTGAACGAGTGCACGCTGACGCCCAGCGGGTTCATCCCGGACATGACGTGGCGGATCGTGCCGTCTTTACCCGAGGTGTCCATCCCCTGCAGCACCACCAGCAGCGAGCGCTTGTTCTCGGCGTAGAGCTTCGCCTGAAGGTCCGCGAGCTTCTGCGTGTTCGCTTCGACGATCGCCTCGGCGCCGATCTTGTCGACGAACTCGCCCGTGAAGTCCGGGTCGATGCGGGCGAGGTTGACCTTCTTACCCGGCGGCAGACGGAAGAGCTTCAGTGCGTGCATAGGTGCAGCAGCGTATCAGCACGAAAAGAAAAAAGCCCCTCCGCGCGGGAGGGGCTTGGTGGTTGAATCAGATTCGCCAGCACCGAACCGTCGCGGGGCTGATTACTTCTTCTTGGCTTTGTTCTCGGCCTGCAGTTCCTTGACGTAGTCCTCGTTGGAGATCTCGGTGATCTGGGCCTTGGCGAGGATGGCGTCGATGGTCTTGTGCTCGCGGATCTGCTGGAAGATGCCGTTGATCTGGTTCGAGTTGATCAGGGCCTGACGCAGGCGGTCGGGGCGCTCGCCGCGTTCGGCGGCCATCTGCACGATGCGGGCGTTGACCTCGCCCTCGGTCACGCGGACCTGCAGCGATTCGGCCGCACGATCGAGGATGAAGAAGAGCTTCAGTTCGCGGGCGGCGTCGGCGCTGGAGGCGTTGCGCAGATCGGCAAGGGATTCCTCGATCTTCTGCGGCTCCATCCCGCGGTACATCAGCTCGAGGCGGCGGCGTTCAAGGTTGCGGGCCGCCTGGCTGGTGGTCAGACGCTCGGGGAGCTGCATCTCGACCTTGTCCATGAGGAACTTGCTGACCTGCGCACGCATGGCCGACTGCTGCTCGACCGCGACGCGCTGGGTCAGGCGCGACTTGATGGCTTCCTTGAGGGCGGCCTCGTCGCTGAAACCGAAGCGGGCGATGACGTCCTCGATCTTCGCGGGGATGATGCGGTCGATGCGGGCGGGCTTGTACTCGATCTTGATGTCCTTGCCGCGGAGCTGCTCGAACTCGTAGTTCTCCGGGCCCTTGGCCTTGACGGTGATGACGTCGCCGGCTTTGGGCGAGCCGAGCTGCTTGGTCAGGTCGTCGACGTTGAGGCCGACGATCATGCCCTTGCCGTTCTTATCGGCGGGGGGAGCCTGGACGACGATGCCGTCCTGCTCGAAGTAGACCTTGCCGTCCGGGCCGATGACCTTGGCGTGACCGGTGAGGTAGTCGCCCGGGGTGGCGCTGGTGACGTCTTCGAGTGAACCTTCCTGAACGAGCAGGCGCTGCAGTTCGGTGGCGACGAGCTCGTCGGTGACCTCGGCGGTGGGACGCTTGATAGCGATGCCGGAGAGATCGGGGAGGGTGAAATCGGGGGAGACTTCAACGTCGATCTGGAAGGAGAGGTCCTTGCCCGGGACGACCTCGATCTTGTCGAACTCGGAGGCCTGGGGCTGACCGACGACGCGGAGCTTGGTCTCTTCCAGGGCCTTGGAGAAGGCCTGAGCGATGAGGGTTTCCTTCGCCTGCTTGCGCACGGCGGAGCCAAACTTTTTCTCCAGTAACCGCTGCGGCACGCGCCCGCGACGGAAGCCGGGGAGCTCGGCCTCGAGCGCCAGGGAGCCCATCGAAGTCGTGAGCGACTCGTCGACGGTCTCCTTGGGGATTAGGATCTTGACGGTCTTGCGGCTGGGGCCCGCGTCGACGACTTCAACCTTGTTGGGACGTTCGGTGGACTCGTTGGCCATGATGAAAACTCCGGGGACCGGGGCGGGCAAAGCCGACAGGGCTCGCTCGCCCCCCGCCCGATGTGCGAAGGGATGATTATTGGTCGGTGAAACGCTCAGGGCGAGAGGGAATCGTTCGGGCAGGCAATGATCGGTTGTGCAGGCGGGCGACTTTCACCATGTTCGGTCGTGGTTCGCGAAAAAGGGCTGGGAGCCCTTCGACTTCCAGTTGCAGGCTTGGCGCGCGCAGAGCGAGGGACGCAGCGGGCTGATTCACAGCGCCACCGGCACGGGAAAGACGCTCGCGGCGTGTTGTGGGCTGCTCGATCGCGCCAAGCAGCGGCGGGTTGATGGTCAAAGCGAAGATGAATCACACCGGTTGCGGCTGCTGTGGATCACGCCGCTGCGGGCGCTGGCCGGCGATACGTGCAAGAGTTTGCAGGAGGCGTGCGAAGGGGTTGGGCTGAGGTGGCGCGTGGAGCTGCGGACGGGTGATACCGCGTGGGCGGCGAAGAAGCGTCAACGGGAGAAGCCGCCGGAGGTGCTGGTGACCACGCCCGAGAGCGTGTGTGTGCTGCTGAGCTATCCGGGCAGTTCGCCGTTGCTCCGCGGGGTGGAGTTGATCGTCGCCGACGAGTGGCACGAACTGATGGGCAGTAAACGCGGCGTGCAGACCGAGCTGGCGCTCGCACGCGTGCGCACGCTGAGCCCGAAGGTCGTGACGTGGGGCGTCTCGGCAACCATGGGCAACACCCGGCAGGCGATGGAGGTGCTGCTCGGCGCACGCGACGCGGCGAAGGGCGAACTGATCACCGGGATCAAGGGCAAACGCTACGACGTGCGCACGATGATCCCCCAGCAGATGGAGCGATTCCCGTGGGCGGGGCATCTGGGGCTGCGGCAGCTTCCGGGCGTGCTGCAGGCCATTGAGAGCGCACGAAGCACGCTGGTCTTCTGCAACACGCGGGGGCAGGCGGAGCTGTGGTACCAGTCGATGCTGAAGGCCCGCCCGGAGTGGATCGCGGGGCTGGAGGAGGAGGCGGCCGCGGCGACTGAGTTCGAAAACGAAGGCGCGAGTGGGGGGGAAGCGGGAGGTGAGACGCCGACGAGCAAGCCGCCGATCAAACCCCCGAGTTCGACGATCCCGCTGGCGCTGCACCACGGCTCGCTCGACCGCACACTTCGTTTACGAATCGAAGAGTTGCTCAAGAGCGGGCTGATCCGCGCGGTGGTGTGTACGAGCAGTCTGGATCTGGGCGTGGATTTTCCGCCGGTGGATCAGGTGATCCAGATCGGAAGCCCCAAGGGCGTGGCGCGCCTGCTTCAGCGTGCCGGTCGCGCGGGGCACGCGCCGGGGCAGGTTTCGCGGATTGTCTGCGTGCCCACGAACGCGCTGGAGCTTATCGAGTTCGCCTCCGCCCGCGACGCCATCGAGCAGGGGCGGATTGAATCGCGTGAACCGATGACACTCTCGCTCGACGTGCTCTGCCAGCACATGCTCACGCTCGCCTGCGGCGAGGGTTTCAGCGAGAGCGAACTGATCCGAGAGGTCCGCTCCACGCACGCGTTTTGCGAACTGACCGATCAGCAGTGGCAATGGGCCCTCACCTTCGCGTTCGGCGGCGGGCCGGCGCTGGGTGCCTACGACCGCTTCGCCCGGCTTTCTCGCGATGAGCACGGGCGCGTCATCGCGGTTTCGGATACCGTCCGACGTTTCCACAGGCCCGCCATCGGCACGATCGTTTCGGAGCAATCCATCGCCGTGAAGTATCAGAACGGCGGCATGCTCGGGACTGTTGAAGAAGGCTTCATCGGTTCCCTCACGCCGGGGTCGGTCTTTGTCTTCGCTGGCCGAAGATTGGAACTGATCTCGCTGCGTGAAATGGTCGCGACCGTGCGGCCGGCACGCAAGCGCACCGCCCGCGTGGTCACCTGGCCCGGCGGGCGCATGGCCCTCTCCACCGAACTCGCCCAGAGCGTGCAAAGTCGGTTGGGTGAAGCCGATCGCGGCGAGCTCCGCGGCGAGGAACTGCACGCGGTTTCGAATCTGCTTTCGCTGCAACGCTCATGGAGCACGCTGCCATGCCCCTCGCGTTTGGTCATTGAACTCGTCACCACCGTCGAAGGCTGGCACGCGTTCGTCTATCCGCTGCAAGGGCGGCTTGTGCACGAGGGGCTGGCGAACCTGCTGGCGCACCGATTGGCCCAGGCCGAGCCGCGGACGATCGCGATGGCGGTGAATGACTATGGCTTTGAGCTTGTCAGCACCACGCCTCTGCCGACCGATCCGCAGAGCTGGCAGTCGCTGCTGCAAACCGCGGGGCTTGAGGAAGACCTCACCGCGTGCATCAACGCCGGCGGGCTCGCACGCCGGCAGTTCCGCGAGATCGCCCGGATTGCGGGGCTGATCAGCACCGGGTTTCCTGCGCGCGCCGGCCGGCGTACAGGCCCGAGCGCTCGGCACTTGCAGGCCTCAAGCGAGCTCTTCTTCGACGTCTTCCAGCAGTTCGATCCGTCGAACCTCTTGCTCGATCAGGCCCGGCGCGAGGTCCTCAGCAAGCAGCTCCAGTTCACGCGCCTCCGCTCGGCCTTGCAGGTCATGCAGGCGTGCGAGCTCACGCTGACCAGCCCCGGGCGGCTCACGCCGATGTCGTTTGGTTTGTGGGCCGACAGGCTTCGCGAGCAGCTCACCAGCGAGCGCTGGCACGACCGCGTGGAACGCATGTTGGCGAGCCTGGAACGCGACGCAATCAGCAACACTCCGCCGGTGCCGGAGATCCCCGACCCCGCTTCCCGAGAAATGATCGATGTTGGCGGGTCGGTCGTGCGTACGGACGGGAGCGAGCCGATCATCCGTCGTCGGCGTCGCGGCGGGTTCGGGCGGCGACCGCGCCTGTAGATCACATTTTTCAACATTTGCCGCAGCGCTCTTGCACGCGCCGTGAAGAACGACGTACATTCTCTACTGAAGATGCCCCAGACTCCCAAAACCCGCGACGTCTCGTCACCGGTGGTTGTACAACCGACGACCGGGGGTGATCGCCTGCGCGTTGAGATTGCGGGCACACCGCTGTGGCTGCTCAGCGACAAGGCCGCGTGGTGCGAGGCATCGTCCACGGTGTTCATCGCGGATCTGCACCTGGGCAAAGCGAGCACCATGCGTGCCGGCATGCTCCCGGTGGCGCCGGGCGTGTGCCGCGCCGCGGCGGAGCAGGACCTTTCACGCATCGTTCGGCTGCTCTCGCAGACCAACGCGAGCAATCTGGTGATCCTCGGCGACCTGATTCACGCTCGACAAGGACGAGACGAGGCGCTCTTGACGCTCGTGCGAGCGTGGCGCGATTCGAGCGAGATCGCACCGATCGAGATCACCCTTGTCCGCGGCAATCACGATCGCTCATCGGGCGACCCACCCAGTGACTGGCGCATCCGCTGCGTTGACGAGGGCGAGGCGTTGCCGATCCCCGGTTCGAGCGCGTCGTGGTCGCTTTGGCACGTACCGCCGATCAATCAGCGCGGTGTCGAGCGATTCCTGGCCGGTCACGTTCATCCGGTGTTCAACCTCCGCCGCGGCGGGATATCCGCGGGTCGCAGTCCTTGTTTTCACGTGTTTGATTCGCAGATCACGCAGCGTTCGACAGGGTTGATTGTCCCGGCATTCGGCTCGCTGACGGGCGGGGCGCAGGTTCCGTCGGGTTGGTCTGAGCGATGCGAGCGGGTGGTGCTTTGTGCCGAAGGCCGGTTGATCGAACTTCCCCGCGCCGCGGACGCTTGAAACCGCGGGCTGTTCGTTCGGTTTCGTCCCGATACTCGCGGACGGAAGAGGTCCGAGAACGCGTCCACGTGGGTGAACGCTGCCGGGCGATTGGTCTGGGGGACGTGCAGATTGTCGGATGCGGTGCACCCTGCGGAGGTTTCCGCCCGGCTTGTCGATGCTTTCTGGTACACGCGTTTCCCGGCTTTTCGGCGCGGAGCGTGGGATCGTGCGCTGTTCGGGCACGTGAGATGGCCGCCTCTTCGCGTCGATTTCCTGTTGAACCGAGGTTCTTGATGAAGCCCAATCCGAACGATCCGAAGCGTGACGTTGTGAACACCGTGCGGATCAGCGCCGTGGAACTGCTGAAACTCGAGCAGGAGATGGCCGCGAAAACCGGACAGGGCTCCCCCAAGCGCGGCTTCCTGCGTTGGTCATTCCCCAAGCAGGCGGTCCTCGTCGAAGTCACCCAGCCCAGCGGCACAACCTCGCAGCTCCGTTATGCGTGCCGAAATCTCTCCACCACCGGGATGGGCATTCTCCATTCGTCGTTTGTGCACACGGGCACCAGGGTCATCGTCCACCTGCCCGACCTTGATGACAACATCCACCTCACCCCCGCGAAGGTTGTCCGCTGCAGCCACTACCGAGGCGTAATCCACGAGGTCGGCATCCGCTTCGACCGTCCGATCAACATCCGTGATTTTCTCCGCCTCGACCCGATGGGCGGCGCGTTCACCATGGAACACGTCAACCCCGAGAAGCTCAACGGCTCGGTGCTGCACGTCGATGATTCCTCGATGGACCGTCGCCTCGTACGCCACCATCTCCGCGATACGAACCTCAACGTCGTCAACGCGGAGACTGTCGAGCAGGCCCTCGCACGATCCAACGAGGGCTTCGACATGATCATCTGCGAGCACGACCTTCCAGACGCGCCGGGGACGAAGCTCATCGAGGCTCTGCGCGCTAAAGGCGTGCAGACCCCGATCATCCTGACCACCAGCGACGCGAGCGTCATCGTTCGCCAGCAGAACGAAGAGACCGCACGCGCCAGCGCGTACCTCATCAAGCCCTTCTCGCAGGACCAGGTCCTGCGGGCGCTGGGTGAGTTCATGCTCACCGAGTCCGTTGACAGCGACTCGGGCGGCTCGGTCTACAGCGGCTTGAAGGAGTCCGATCCGGCGTACTCGTTCGTGCCCGAGTTCGTTGAAGAACTTCGTCAGACGGTGCAGAAGCTCAACGCCGCGATTGAGAAGAAAGACCTCCCCAGCCTGCGGCGGATCGTCGTGCAGGTGCGCAGCGCCGCGAAGGGGCTGGGTTTCCAGGTCGTCGGTACCGCGGCCGATACCGCCGCAACAGCCCTGAACAACCCGAACAACGAGCGTGAGTGGATGCGCAGCGTCCGCATGCTCATCGGGCTCTGCCTCCGTGTGCGCGTGCGTGAGGGCAGCAAACGCGCCGGGTGAGCAAAGTCAACGCTGTGCAAGCTCACTGCCCGAGGTAGTTCGTCGGCACCGGACCAAAGTCCGCCCGAACCACCGAGCGGATGCCCCCGCGACCTCGCCAGTTCGTGATGACCTGCATCCACGCGGGCTTCAACGCCTCGGCCAGATCGGCGCGGATCCGCCCCGTCACGGCCTCGTAGTAGATCCCCTCGTTGCGGAAGCTCTGGTAGTACAGCTTCAGGCTCTTCAGCTCCACACACCCGCCCGCGCCCGGCGCGTAACGCAGCGTGATGGTCCCGAAGTCCGGATGACCCGTCACAGGGCAGACCGACGTGAACTCTTCGTTCACGTGTTCAATCACAATCGAAGGCACGGCACCGGAGCCGCCGGCGTTCGCGGGCGTGGGGAACAACACAAGCAGTTTCGGATCGGGCATAGACCGGCAGGGTATGCGTGCTTCGCAATCACGCCAAACGCCGCGGCAAACGCACCAGCTTCACATCGCGTACCGCGTGAGCAGGTCCTGCACCTTGGGCTGGTTGGGCTTGAGGCGCAGCGAGCGTCGCAGCGCCTCGAAAGCGCGGTCACGTGCGGCGATGTCTGTCTTGTCCGACCAGAGGTACGTGTTGAGCTCGCAGACGCCCACGCCGTTGAGCGCGGGGAAGTAATCCGGATCGAGCTTCAGCGCTTCGCGGTAGGCCGAGAGCGCCGCGGGGATGTTCTCCATCCTGAACTCCGCGAAACCCAGCCGCTCAAACGCCGCGGGCGTGGGCTGGAGCTTGATCAGCCGTTGCAGGGTGTTGCGCATCTCCGCGAAGCGTGAGGTGGCCCCGTAGCTGGCCGAGAGGTTCATGAGCAACTGCGACGGCATGTCGGAGTCGCTGCTGTCGAGGGCCTGTTCGTACTCCGCGATCGCCTCGCTGTGCCGCCCGAGCCCCGCATAGACCGCCCCGAGCGAGAACCGCGCGGGCCCGCTCTTGGGATCCAGCGCCACGGCCTTGCTCGCATAGGGCAGGGCCTGTGCATACTCCGCGAGCTGGTAATACGCCGCACCGAGGTTCAGGTTGGCCTTCTGGTCGTCGGGCCGGATCGACAGTGCCCGGAGGTACGCCCCGATGGCCTCTGAAACGCGGTTCAGCACGTGCAGCATCAGGCCGTGGTAATACTGCGCGTCGAACGACCGCGGCTCGATCTCCGCCGCCTTGCGGTAGCCCTGCTCGGCCTTGCCGTAGTCGCCGTCGAGGCGGTAAATGTCCGCCATGCCCATGTGGGCGGTGGTCAGGCGCGGGTTCTTTTCAATCGCTTTCGAGAACTCCAGCAGCGCCCGACGCTTATCGCCCGCGCGAACTGCCGCCTCCGCCGCGGCGACAAAGTCCCCGCCCTCGCCGCTGTCGATGAGTGCTTCGTTGTTCGAGTTTCCAGAGCCCCCGCGCGTGCCGCAGGCGCCGAGCGTGAGTGTGGCGCCGACACACACACCGGCGCACGCGAGCAACCACGCCGTGCGCACAAATGCGCCCGCCCCCAAGCGATCAACCATCCGACGATCTGATTCCATCGATGTTCCTTGCCGCATACACGCTCCAGGCTCTGCCGTGTGCATCATACAGACCGCCCCTCACGCGTGTTCGAACCTTCCGGCGTGCTTGAATCAGCCGGCGTGCTCATCGCGGCACCATCGGTCTTTCCATCCGTCGCTGTCGCGGTCGGCGTCTGAGCGTCGCCGCTCATGGCTTTCTTTTTCGCCAGGTGCGTCTTCACCACGCGGAAAATGAAGACGCTGAACGGGAAGGCAAGCCCGAAACCCGTCGCGGTGATGAACCACTGCAGCTTCTCATACCCCGCGCACAGGAACCATAAACCCGTAAAAAACCCTGCGTACCCAAGAATCAAGAACGGCACGCTCCAGAACGGGAACCACCGCGTCGATTCGTCCGAGATGCGGGTGAAGAGGTTGAAGAGGTCTTTCAGGCGCTGCATGAGTGTCCTGGCCCAGGCAAACTCGGTAGCAAGGATCGCCACGCCGATGGGCACGACAATCGACGCGCCGGGCCCGGGCAAGGGCCCGATGGCGATCCCGAAGCAGATCACCACAAACCCGGCGATAAAGATCGCGATCTTGCGTGCGTGTCGGCGGGTTGACGCCACCGCGAGGGCCAGATCCTCGTACGCCGCGGGGCGATCCGCGCCGGAGACACCGGTGAGTTGTGTCTGAGCCGAATCCACCCGCCACCCCTCCAGCCGCCCGCGCCGCAGCGAAAGCAGCACCGCTCCGCCCACCAGCACCACCACCGCCCCCAGCGTGATCTCCGTCGGCAGCAGCGCATCGGGCTTGTGGATGTACCAGATCGCCTTCACCGCCAGGAACGCCAGCACCACCACCAACGCGGGCTTCGTGTACCTCAGCCTCAGGATCACCCCGCTGAGCGAGAAGAACAGCGACCGGAGCGAGAGGATCGCCATCACGCTGCCCGCGAAAGCGATGAACGGCTCGCGCGTGATCGCGAACGCCGCGGGGATCGAATCCGTCGTGAACGCCAGATCCGCCAGAGCCGCCGCCACCACCGCCCCCGCCAGCGGCGTGATGACCCACTTTCCCCCCGCGTCCCGCTCGATCAGCCTCTGCCCCTCATACGGCTCATCACGATCGCACACCCGCTTGCCGATCCGCACCGCCCACATTTTCTTTGCGCGTTCTGTCGAGTCCGACAGCAGCAGCATCCGCACCATCGCCACCACCAGCAAACCCGCGAAGACCCACCCCACAACCCCGTACCCCCACGCCCGGATCATCTCCCACCCAAACAGCACCAACCCCAGCCTGATCAGCAGCGCAATCAACACACCCCAGAACAACGCCCGTGGCAGCGATTGCCGAGGCACCCTGAACACCGCGAAGACGAGCGTCAATACCGCCACGTTGTCCAAACTCAACGCCATCTCGGTGGCGTACACCGCCAGAAACTGGTCGTGCGCCGCGAGCCCCGCCAGCCGCGCCTGCCGCCCGTCAATCGGCGGGACCACCCCGAACGGATCAACGATCGCCCCGTGCAGGTTCAGCCAGTTCTGCTCATAAACCAGAAAAACCCCCAGCGCCACCGCGTACGTGATAGCGCACCAGGCAAGCAGCGAAGCACCGGCCTCGCGCTGCCCGATCGCCGACTGCCGCCGCGTGAGCAGCGTGAGATCAAGCACAATCAAAGCCATGACCAGGGCCCCGAAGAGGCCCCAGAGGTGCAACGCCTGCATAGGTGCAAAGCGTAAGCACAGCCCAGCGCTTCAGCGCCGGTCCACAATCGCCCGTCGGATCAAGACGTTCACGCCAGCTCGTCGATCTCGCTCGGCTGGTCATCGGCGAGCGCCACATCGCCCGCGCTCGCGTGGATCTGCTCCACCGCTGGTTCGCCGGCGCTCGCCTGCACGCGTCGACGGTGTGATTCGCCCGCGCCGGTTCGATCCGATCCGCCGCGTTCTGCGCCATTGGTTGAGCCGCCGCCCGTGCCCGGCAGTTCCAACGCGCCGTCCTCGCTGCCCGGCCCGCGATCCAGGAATCCCGCCAGCTTGCGTGACCGCACCGGGTGCTGCAGCTTGCGGATCGCCTTCGCCTCAACCTGCCGAACGCGCTCGCGTGTGACCTTGAAGATTCGGCCGACCTCTTCCAGCGTGTAGGTGTACCCGTCGCCGATGCCGTACCGCAGCTTGATGATCTCGCGCTCACGGTACGTGAGGCTCTTGAGCACCTGCTCGATCCGCTGCTTGAGCGTGTCGTTCGTCGCGCTGGCGACGGGCGATTCGCTCCGCGTGTCCTCGATGAAGTCGCCGAAGGCTGAGTCTTCCGTCTCGCCCACCGGGCGGTCGAGGCTGACCGGCTGGCGGCTGATCTTCATCACGCGCCGAACCTCCGCCGGCGGCATCCCCGCCTTGCTCGAAAGCTCGTCCATCGTCGGCTCGCGCCCCATCTCCTGGAACATGATCTTCTGCATGTTCCGAAGCTTGGTCATCGTCTCGATCATGTGCACCGGGATGCGGATCGTCCGCGCATGGTCCGCGATCGCCCGCGTGATCGCCTGGCGGATCCACCACGTGGCGTACGTGCTGAACTTGAACCCGCGCTTGTACTCGTATTTGTCCACCGCACGCATCAGGCCCGTGTTGCCCTCCTGGATGATGTCCAGGAACCCCAGCCCGCGGTTGCGGTACTTCTTCGCGATGCTCACCACCAGGCGCAGGTTGCCGCCCGAAAGATCGCGCTTCGCCTGCTCGTACTCCCAGAAGACCGTATCGATCGCCTTGATCCGCGCGCTCAGCTCGCCCGGCTCCTCGCACACCTCACGCCGCAAGCCGTCAAGCTCGTCGCGCATCGCCTGGATGTCGTCCGCGTCCAGACGCTTGAGCTTCTCGGGCTTGTTCAGATCGTGCCGAAGATCGCTCATCTTCCGGCTGATCGACCGCAGTTTCTTCATCAGCGGGATGATCCGCCCCGTTCGCAGGCACAGTTCCTCCGCCAAAACCGCGAGGCGCCGCCGCCGGGAAGTCAGCCGCTCGCGAAGCTCCGCCGTCGCTTCCGCGTCGCGTTCGCGCCGCGCCTGCTGGAGCGCCGTCCAATCCAGCTTGTTCAGTTCGAGCAGCTTCTCGATCGTCGCGAGGTTGTAGGGGATGCGCTTGGCGATCTTCTCCCGCGCGTTCGCCTCCAGCGTGCTCAGCCGCATCGTCCGGTCGAAGGGCAGCTCGCCCTTGTGCACCTGGCGAAGGATCGTCACCGCGTGGTTGAGGATGTAATCGCTCTCAAGGCAGCGCCGCCGGAAGATCATCCGCGTGGTCTCGATCTTCTTCGCCAGGCGGATCTCTTCGTCACGCACCAGCAGCGGGATCGAGCCCATCTGCGTCAGGTACATCCGCACCGGGTCGTCGATCCGCTTCGAGCCGTCATCACCCCGTGCGGCGATCTCGGCCGCCAGTTCCTTGCGGAGCTGCGCGAGTTCCTCATCGTCGATGAAATCGTCGTCGATCTCCTCCGGCGCCGCGGTCGAACTCGCGTTCGCGCTGGCTCCGCTGCCTTTGTACTGCGCCGCGGGTGAACCGTTGCCGCTGACCCCGTTCTTCCCTTCGCTTCCACCCTCGCCCGAAACCGCGCCGTTGCTCGATGCGCCGGCCGACGCGGCGTTCCCGTTCGTCGCCGCCGAGGAGCCGGCGTGCTTCCCGCCCGATGCGCCGCCGCGCACGTTCCAGTTCATCACCCGCCAGCCGTCGCCCGAAGTGCGTTCGCCGCCCACCACGGTCATCGCCCGCGTGGGTTTGTTCTCGATCATTCCGCCGGTGGTCGTCCCGGCGTTGCCCCCGGCCTCGCCGCGCTTGCGCGACTCGCGCCACTGTCTGGCGCGGTACTCCATCTCATCGACAACTTCCAGCCCGCGCTGGTCGAGCATGACCAGCAACTCGTGCAGCCGCTCCGGATCGACCCACTCGTCGGGCAGCGCGTTGTTCAGCTCTTCATAGCTGAGCCACCCGCGTGACTGACACTGATCGAGCAGTTCGAGCAACGCTTCGGGAACACCGTGCAACACGCGGGAACTCCTCATTCATCCACGACAGGTCGGCCGATCGCCAGCCGCCCGCTTGCTTCGCCTTGATCCGAACTCAACACCCGCCCGAGCCGTGTACCGTCCAACTCCGCGACCCACCCGCCCGCTCTGCCCGCGATGCGGGAAAACGTGGCTTCTTGACCATCTGAACACTAGTCGGGCCCCCGCCCCGGTGCCACCGCCCCGCCGCCCAAACTGCCGCCGCCCATCCCGCCCCCGACGCCACCGCCCGAAGCCACAACGCCGACCTGACCGAGCCCCTTGATCTTCGCTTCCACCGCCCGCGCCTCGCGTTCGTGCTGAACTTTTCGCATCAGCGGCAGCGTCGGATCCTTCGCCAGCGTCTTCAAATGCTCAGCCTCGGCGCGAAGCGCCGTGGTCTGGAAATCCGCCAGCATCCGCGCTTCATCGCCCGAGTAGTCGCGGTTGATCGCCCCGATCATCCCGGAGCGCAGCTCCTCCGCACCGTCCTCGTCCATCGATCGCAGCGCCCGGTCGACCATCCCGCCGTCGCTGTCGCGGGGCAGGTCCGCCAGCACCGCCGCCATCGCGCCGACCAGTCGCCCCACGCTTCCGCCAAGGTTGCTCCCGATACCCACGCCGCAGACCGCCGCTCGCTGCGTCGCGGAGAGTTGTTTGAAAAGCCCGGGCTCTGCGACGACGAACCGCAGCAGTTTCTCCGCTTCGCTCGTCGGCTGAAAGACCGCGGCCCCCGCGCTCCCGTTCGCCGCGCCGCCGCTGGTTTCGATCCCCTCCGCCGCCCGCGCACTGCGTACGCCGAGCCGAGTCTCCGCGAGCGCCCTTCGAATCGCCTCTTCACCCACACCCGCCAGTTCGCCCACGCGTTTGACGATCATCTGCTTCTTCACGGGGCTGATGGCGCTGAGCCCAAGCTCCGCCAGGCGCCGAACCTCTTCCTCAACCACCGTTGAGCGCTGTGACATCGACGCGCCGACGAGGCGGGATTTCAGCCGGGCGAAGCGATACTCCAGCGCGTCGGTCGCCTCGTTGATGATCCGCTTCAGCAGCGCGACGCCGCCTTCCTGCTTGACGAGTTCGTCCGGGTCTTTCGCATTCGTAAGCCCCGCCTGCCGAGCGCCCGCCATCGTGGCGATCCGCACCTCGAGCGTGCTGGCGAAGAGCACCTCCACCGCGCGGTCCGCCGCCCGTTGACCGGCATCGTCACCATCAAAGAACAGCACGACCTTGTCGCACAGGCGCGAGAGGATCCGCGCAGACTGCGCTGTCAACGCGGTGCCGAGCGTTGCCACCACGTTCCGCACGCCCGCCTGATGACAGGCGATCACGTCCATGTACCCCTCGACGACGATCGCGGTCTTTTCCGCGCGGATCGTCTCGCCCGCAAGGTGCAGCGCGTAGAGCGTGCTGGACTTGCTGAAGAGTGCCGAGTCCGTCGAGTTGATGTACTTCGGCTCGTCCTGGTCGTTAATCCGCCGCCCGCCGAAGGCGATCACGCGCCCGAGCTGATCGAAGATTGGGAAGATCAGCCGATTCCGCTGCATGTCGAAGGCCCCGCCGCCGTTCTCGCGATTGCGGATGAGCCCCGCGGCAAGAAACGGCCGCACATCCACGCGCTTGGCGCTCAGGAACATCGCCAGCCCGTCCCAGCGGTCCGGCGCGACGCCGATCTGAAACCGCTCGCAGGTCTCGGCGCTCACGCCGCGTTTCTCGAGGATCGCCCGGCCGGCCTTCCCATGGTCCGGGTGCTTCAGGATCGCCCGATAGAAATCCAGCGCCAAGCGATTCGCCCGCGCCAGGTCCTCGCGCGAAACCTCGGGCCCGACCTCCACCCCTTCGGGAAGCTCCAATCCCCCGCCACTCCGCGGTGCCCGCGGCGTCAACTTGATCCCCGCCCGATCCGCTAAAAACTGCAACGCCTCCACGAACGACATCTTGTGGTAGTCGCGCACGAACTTGATCGCGTCGCCCCCCGCCCCGCACACAAAGCAGTGGTAAATCTGCTTACTGGGCACCACGTACATCGACGGGTTGTGGTCGTCATGGAACGGGCACACGCACGCCCACTCGCGCCCCTTCTTGTTCAACGTCACGTGCTCCGAGATCAGACGAACGATGTCCGTCGCGTGCAAGACGCGATCCTTGTCGTCCGAAAAGTTCCCACGAAGCGTCGATGACACCTTGGCGTTCCCTGCCGCGATCCCGAGCCCAACTCGGCTCGACCGACCGCCACACCCGACATCATTGCCCGGCTGACCCAGCCCTCCCACCCTCTAAACCTACCCCCAACCCGGGGGAGTGCCACCCCCTTCCCCCGAAAGCCGGAAAAACCCGGGTCTCTCCGCTCCCGACCAATCCGACCCCGCCCGTATCCTCCGGAATCATGCGCACCCGCATCCTCTACACCGGTCGCGTCCAAGGGGTCGGCTTCCGCGCCACCACCCGCTCTGTCGCCTCGAACTACCCCATCTTGAGTGGCTTTGTCAGAAACGAGCCCTCTGGGCAGGTTTTGGTCGAGGTGCAAGGACCCCCTGAGCAGGTGGAGGCCTTTTTGAGCCAACTGCACACCACCATGCAGCGCAACATCACCCACATCGATCGTGCCGTGATCCCGGATCACCAACCCGCCGAGCCCGCGTTCAGCATTCAACGCTGAACGATTTCGACCGAAAGTGGGTCTTTCAGAAGACTGCGCCCAAACGTGTCCTCACTTCAAGAGCCCGCGTCGGCGCAGGGTTTGCACGAGCAGGGAGCTGAGATCGGTGTTTGTGAGCACCAACTCATGGTTGAGACCCCGGGCCGTGGCGTACGCCGCGAGGTCGTCGTTGTAGCGTTTGATCGCGAGTCGGTACGCGGCGGCGAGTTCGGGGGTGATGGTCACCTCCGCCGCGCGGTTGGTTTCGATGTCGGTCAGGCGCAGGTCCCCGAGCAGGTCGGCGTTGGCTGCGGCGCTGGTGGAACCGTTGACGCCGATGGGGCCGAGGGGGTCGATCTCGGTGGGTGCGAGGGTTTGGATGAGGAAGACGTCCATGCCGCCGGCGGAGGCACCGCCGCGCCCGCCCGCGCCGGACTTTCCGCCCGCACCGCCCATGGCCGCGGCGGCGAGGATTTGCAAGCCGGCTTGATAGCCCGTTGGCGGTGGGAAGAGCAGGTCGGAGATGACGGCCGTCACACCGCGACCGGCGCGGCTGGTGACCACGGCGCGCATGGCGTCGGCGAAGCCCATGCCCGGGTCGTTCTGAACGGTGGTTCCGCGGCCGGTTTGGCGTGACTCGTTGTCGAAGGCGTTTTTGAGGATGAACTGTCCGAGGCGTTCGGTGTTGCGCCGGCCTCGGAGGGGTTCGAGCCCGACTGTGCCGCGGTCAGTGATGATCGACATCACCACGCGGTTGTTGTTGACGAGCCCGATGTAGCCCAGGGCCGTGGCGAGGCGCGAGGCGAAGAGGAGCTTATTGCACGACTCGGGCGTGCCGGCGTTCATGGACGATGACGCGTCGAGGACCACGTGCAGGGCGAGGTCTTCTTCTTCCTGGAAGACCTTGATGAAGAACTTGTCGAGGCGTGCGAGGACGTTCCAATCGATATGGCGAAGGTCATCCCCCGCGACGTACTCGCGGTAGTCGTCGAACTCGACGCTTCGGCCTCGGCGTTTGCTGCGGCGTTCGCCCTGCATCTTGCCCGAGAGCAGCCGACGGCTGAGGATGTCCAGCGCGTCGAGCTGGGCGCTCAGCTCCGGGCTGATCAGCTCGCCCATCGTCGTCGGCACCGTGCTGAGCGTTCCCGCGATCATGCGGCGCGATGGTAGTCCTTATGGCTGCCTTGCCCGCTGCGATCATGGCTTGCCCGATTACGCTGTTGGTCATCACCGCATCTCGCCGCGCTGTACACTGCTGCGTATGAACAGCCAAGCGCACGGGGGTGTGAAGTTGATGCTCGCCGCCCTCGCCGGGATGAGCTTTCTGCTGCACGCGTGCGCGGGGACGAGGACAAGTGTGGATCGCGGTGGCGTGTCGGGCGGCGATTCTGTCTCGGCCACCACTCCTTCTGCGCGAAGGTCAACGGTCTCGGGCGCGACACGACTTGCCTCACTGGCACCGATCTTTCAGAATCGCCCGGATCGCACACTGATTGTCCACGGCTGGAAACTTCCCGCGGATGCCGAGCGCGTGCTGTTCAGTACGTCCAACGGCGCGCCGCCACCGAGCCGAGGCGGGTTGATTCCCTTTGCTGCGGCTGATCCGATCGATGCGCCGTGGTGTGCGTTGTTGCCCATCGGGTCGAATCTGCCGCGGGGTGCGTGGTATGTCAGCCCGGAGATCACCGCGGGCGGTGGGAAGCGTTTCAATGAAGCGCTGGTGAGTTGGAACATCGACGTGAACGCGGAGGACCCGGCGAGCGTGGCGTTGATCGAGTTGCAGGTTGGCGATTCGACGAAGGGCTTCTGGTCGCCCTGGCTGGCGCTGGGCACGGTGGGTGGTGGCGCGCTGCCGGAAGGTGAGTTTGTGCAGACTTTCACCGACGCGACTGTGGGAGTTGTGGGCAAGGTGGAGGTGGATGTCTTTACCTCCAAGCACACCTTTGATCGCATGCGGTACCGCGTGCGTGCCTTTGGCACGTCGGCTGTTGCGGTGCGCAGTATTTCGATCACGTTGAGCGACATCGGACAGATCGGAGGAAGTCGGCCGCTGGCTCCTGCCGTGGTCGGTGCGGAGATCCCGCGGCTGGGGTTGCCGTTTTTCAGTCAGAAGACGCGCGACGAGAAGCTCTCGGGGCGGTTGTGCAGCCCGACGAGCGTGACGATGGTGCTGAATCATGCCGGGGCGGCGTGCACGGTTCAGGGTGTCAGCGAGCTTGTCTATGACAAGCGGTTTGATCTGTTTGGCAACTGGCCGAGGAACGTGCAGGCGGCGTGGGGGATGGGGGTGCCGGGGATGCTTGTGCGGTTCGATGATTTCGCGCAGGCCCGCGCGGTGCTTCAAGCGGGGGTGCCGATCATCGCGAGTATTCGCGTGGAGAAGGGCGAGTTGCCCGCGGCACCGTACGCCTCGACCGATGGGCACTTGATTGTGATCGAGGGGATGACGGCGGCGGGTGATTTGCTTGTGCTCGACCCGGCGGTGGGCGACGCGGCGCAGGGGCGGCGTGTGTACCCGGCGAAGGACATGGCGAAGGTCTGGCTGCAAGGATCGGATGGGACTGCGTACCTGCTGAGCGGTGCGGTTCCTGACTCAGTTTCACCTCCGAACACCCAACAACAAGGACCGCGCAAGTGAGTACCGCGAGCGAAGCCGTTGGTTCATCGGCGGGGACTGCGGCTGATACGCCTGCGCCGCCGCGGGCGCGTCTGTTGTCGCTGGACGCGTTTCGCGGGTTCGACATCGTGCTGATGTTCGTGGTGAATCTGTCGGCCGCGAGCGCCGCGTTTCCGAAGTGGTTCCAGCACGCGGGGTGGAACAACGGCAAGCACGGGCTGTGGCTCGCTGATCTGGTCTTTCCGTGGTTCTTGTTCATCGTCGGGGCGGCGGTGCCTTGGTCGATGACCTCCGGGCGGGGCAAAGGTCAGACGACTGCGCAGCGGATCGGCGCGGCGGCCAAGCGGGCGCTGACGATCTACGCGTTGGGGATCCTGATCTTTATCGCGAAGACCGCGAAGGATGGTCTGGACGGCAAGGGTGCGGGCAAGCCCGGCACGGCGATTGCGTTCGAGACGTTTCTGCACTGGGATATTCTGCCGCTGATTGCGATGGGGTACTTGGTGGCGGTGGTTGTGTGGCACGCGCCGCGGTGGGTGTGGTGGGTTGTGCTGTTTGGGATTCTTGCGTACAAGCATGTTTCGATGCCGGACCTGACGGTGACGGAGGGGTTGGTCCGCGGCGATTGGATGAAGTCGCGGACCGACCTTGACCACGCAACGCGTGCGCTGGGGTTTGTTGGTACGGGCATTACGCAGGGATTGCCCGCGAGCGCGTGCTGCATCGCGGGGCTGATCGTCGGCGAGTTCCTGCGTGCTTCGACGTTCAGCATGGTCCGGCGCGGGTTCGTGCTTGTGGGCTTGGGGCTGGTGGCGACGGGGCTCTCGATGCTGTGGGCGAGTGCTGGCAAGATGCCCATGAGCAAGGATTTCCTGACTTCGAGTTACGTGCTGTTCTCTGCGGGGAGTGCGGCGGCGCTGCTGGGTTCGTTCTATCTGGTGCTTGATGCGTGGAAGGTTCTGCGGTGGCAGGGATCGCTGATCACTGCGGCGGCGGTGGGGGGGTTTTTGCTTCTGTGCATCGCGCTGACCGTGACGGGCGGGGCCGGGGCGAACGCGACGCCGTCGGCTTTGAACGCCACGGTCATCGCGCTGTGCCTGGTGATGACGGTGCTGCTGATCGGTGCGGTGTGGCAGCGGTTGAAGGATCCACACGCAAAGGCCGAGGCGAAGTTTCTGACGATCTACGGCTCGAACGCCATCGCGATCTATGTTCTGGCGGAGCTGACGTGGACGCTGGTGTGGCTGCACATGCGGGTGGTTGGTCCGGGCTCGTGGGGTGGGCAGCACGCGTTCACGGCGCTACGGCTGTGGTTGGAGGCGGGGTTGAACGGGTTGATGGCACCGTTCGCGGATGAGGCGAGCGTGAAGGCGCTGGCGGCGGGTTTGGCGCCGTGGGCGTCGACCGCGGTGTATGTGATGGTCTACTTCACCGTGGCGTGGGTGTTATGGCGGAAAAAGATCTTCATCAAGGTGTAGTTCCGGGGATTGAATCGAGCGTTGCATGCAGCCGCCACCGAAGCGAACTTTGCCGATCCCTGCAAATACGGGACAGCTGCGCGCTGTGATCGAGGCGTATCCGCCCGCGAGTACGGTGCTTGAACATCGGGCCGCGACGATCGACTTTGAGCCGGTGGTGAACTGCGCTTTGCCGGGCCCGGTCGGGCGTGTGCATGAGCACATTCGGCTTCAGCCTTTGGGTTCCGGGGTGACGGTTCATGGGCGCGGGGTTGAGGACGCGGGCGCGTCGATGCGGGCGGCGTTGATGATGGCCGCTGCGGCGGATCGTCCGGAACTGGCGTTGATGTGCCCGGCGCGGCCTGTTGTTCGCGTTGTGGAACCGGATTCGGAGCGGTTTCGGCGGCCTTGGCCTGTGCTGATCTTCGTGCACGGCGGCGGGTGGGTGACCGGGTCACTTCGTTCGTACGCGGCGCTGATCTCGTCGTTCGCGGCGCGCGGGTTTTTGACGCTCGCGCCGGCGTATCGGCTTGCGCCCGAGCACGTGTATCCGGCGGCTGAGCTTGATGTGCTGAGCTGCGTTCGCTTTGCTCAGCAGCACGCGGCGAGCTTCGGGGGTGATGCCGCCCGAATGGTGCTTGCGGGTGATAGCGCCGGGGCGCAGATCTGCGCGGGCGTGATTGCGCGGTTGGCTGCGAAGAGTGACGAGAGCAATGAGGCCGGAGATATTCGCGCTGCGGCGGTGTTGTACGCAGTGGCGGATTTGCGCTCGCTTGAAACGCCCGAGTTGCATGGCATCCGGCGGATGCGCGACTGGTACCTGGGTGAGGGGCGGTGCGGCGATCGCGGGGTGATCGAGCAGGCGAGCCCGGTGATGCACGCTCGGACGATGCCGCCGACGGTGGTGGTTGCGGCGGGTGAGGATGCGCTGCGTGGGCAATCGCTGGCGTACGGCGCGGCGTTGCGGGCGGCGAGCGTCGAGCATGAGCTGATCGATGTGCCGGACGTGCCGCACGGATTTCTGCAGTGCGGGCTGTGGCCTGAGACTTCGCGCACGCTCGATCGGGTCAAGGCGTTTCTGCTTGAAGCGGCGAGTTGACGGTTCTCGTGCAGGCGTCGTGGATTGAGAGAGGCGCTAAAGAAGTTCGCGGGCGAGGGCCTCGGCCAGGTCGGCCATGAAGGGGATGCTGACGGTGGCGTAGTCGTAGGAATCGGCGCCGATGACGCCCGAGGAGTTGGAGTAGATCGTGGCGCTGAGCATGAATCCTCGGCCGGTCTTGCGGTCGGTGATCAGGGCGTTCTCGATGGTGAAGCCGTAGGCCTGCCCGACTTTGCTGAAGATGGCGATGTCTTCGTCGTTGACGAGGCGACGAACGCCCGGGAGTGCGTACTTCACGTAGATGTCGGGGAAGTTGCGTGGGTCGTACTTGGGGTTCTCGCTCTGACGCGGGAGGGGCCACATCGCCCGGCAGAGCAGCAGACGGTGCTGTTCGGAAAGGCCTGTGGAGCCGGGGAGGTCGTGCAGATCGGGCAGGAGCACCATCGCCAGAAGGTTGTGCAGGTCTTCGAGGCTGGTGCGGTTCCGCCAATGAAAGTTCATGGGCCCGTCGAGGAGTTTGTCGGCGTCTTTGTGCTGTTTGCCGATGAGCAGGCCCGGTTGATCGGCGTTGTCGATGATCAGATCGCTGGTGCGGGCGGGCAGGCGGAGCGTGGTGCCGCTGAAGAGTTTGAACTCGACCTCGCCGGTCTTGCGGTGGTCTTCGCGGGATCGTGGGTCGGCCAGTCGGTGGTTGATCCGGGTGGACTTCAGCCCCATGTTCCAGAGGGTTTCGTTGAGTTCGCGGTGACCGGCGATGGTGTAGAGGCGGTTGAAGGAGGGGTTGTCGCTGACGATCACGGTTTTGCGGATCTCGTGCTCGACGCAGAGCGTGCCGCCGTCGGTGTTGGTTGGGTCGTGATCTTCCAAGGACTGATCGGTGAAGCAGGGATGAATCGCCAGCGGGGTGCGGACGGTGATCGCGGGGTTGATGGCCGCGAGACTTTGCACGGTGCGGAGCGCGACGATCGCGGCGGAGAGTTTGATGGTGCTGGCGGGGTAGAAGTACTCGGCGTCGCAGCGGAAGCGTGCGGTGCTGCGGCTGGGTGGCGGCTGGTGTGGGCGCCGGGCGGCGAAGAGCATGGGCCAAGCGCGGTCGTGGGCGTGTTCGACCATCTCGGCGTGGCCGACCAGTGGGCGGTCGAAGGCGCTGACGAGGATCTGCAGGCGGTGCTCTTCGGCGTTCTGAACGGCGCGGCGGACGCGCGGGGAGGCGTGCCCGAGCACGCTCAGCAGCCACGCGTCATCGACATAGACTTTTCGGGGCGTGTGCGTGCTCATGCCGGTCCTTGAGAGCGAACGTGCACAGATATTCGCCCCGTCGTCACCCAGGTCAATCCCCTCCGGAGGTATTCGGTGTACAAACTCGCACTTCTGCTGACCTTCGGTGTTTTCCTGGGTGCGTTGATGACCACCGGGGGCTGTGCGCAGCGTGTGGAGAACGACCGAACCGGGCAGCTCGCTTACTCCCGCGCGGGCGATGAGATTGTCGTCGCCGGTCAGCTCTTTCACACCGGCGCACCCGTCGTCCTCTGGACCGACCCGGGCGGCTACGACCACTCGCGCGTCGAACGCCGCTTCGGGCCCATCGAGCGTTCCGGCTGGGCGGCCCTGCAGAAGGAGGGTAAAGGCCCCACCGACCCCGCACGCTTCGGCACACGCTTCTTCCGCTTCGCCGACAAACAACCCGAGTTCCTCGGCGACGGTCCGCTCACGCCCGAAGAGATCGCCCGCGTCCGCGGTGGCGGCTGGGACCTGCCGCTGCTTCGACAGAAGGTCGATCAGTTCGTCCTTCACTATGACGTCTGCGGCACCAGCAAGCAGTGCTTTCGCATTCTCCACGACGTTCGCGGCCTCTCTGTTCACTTCATGCTCGACATCGACGGCACCATCTACCAGACCTGCGACCTGAAGGAACGGACTTATCACGCAACCTCCAGCAACGACCGTTCTATAGGCATCGAGATCGCCAACATGGGCGCCTATGCCGACGGCGAGAAGAGCCCGCTGGCGCAGTGGTACGCCAAGGGGCCCGATGGTCTCACCCGCATCACCATTCCCGAAGCCATCGGCGATGGCGGCGTCCGCACCAAGAACTTCGTCGGGCACCCGATTCGCAACGACCCCGTCCGCGGCGTTGTCCAGGGGAAAGAACGCACCCAGTACGACCTCACCCCGCAGCAGTACGACTCGCTGATCAAACTCACCGCCGCCCTCTGCACCGTCTTCCCCAGGCTGGAGTGCGACTACCCGCGCGATGCGCAGGGCAACCTGATCACGAGCAAACTCCCCGACGATCAACTGAAAACCTACCGCGGCGTGCTCGGTCACTACCACATCCAGAGCGACAAGTCCGACCCTGGCCCGGCCCTGCAGTGGGATCTGGTCATCGACGGCGCCCGCGCCCGCATGAACCGCTCCGCGGACCAGCCTCGCCAGTGAAAACGCACCGGATTTCACCTTCCCGTGGTTCGCGGATCACGCCCGCCGGGTGAGATTGACCCCGACCTCGCCCGGCTCGAAGACGTGGCACGCGGAGGGTTCGATCCGTACCGGCAGTTCCTCGCCCGCCTTCATCCCGGGGCGTGAGGTCAATCTCGCCACCAGCGACGAGCCCATCGGCGACTTCGCGGTGATGTCGGTCTCGTGCCCCAGCGGCTCGACGAGGGTGGTCTTCAGCACGAGTTCCGCCGAGGAGCGTTCGCACTCAACGAGCCCCTGCGGGCGGATGCCCAGCACGAGTGGTGTGTTGATGTGGTTCACGAGTTTGTCTTTCCAAGCCGCCGGCAGCGGGATGGTGAACCCGCCGGCGCTCCCCGGCCCGTTGTGCTCGGTGAAGGTCACGCCGCCCGCGGCGTCCGTCGTGACCAGCCCGGGCACGAAGTTCATCGGCGGCGTGCCCAGGAAGCCGGCGACGAAGCGGTTGGCGGGGTTGGCGTAGATCTCCATGGGCGTGCCGGCCTGCTGGACGATCCCGCGGTGCATGACCACGATGCGGTCGCCCATGGTCATCGCCTCTTCCTGATCGTGCGTGACGTAGATGGTGGTGGTCTTCAGGCGCATCTGCAGCGACTTGATCTCGGCCCGCGTGGTGACGCGGAGGCGTGCGTCGAGGTTGCTCAGCGGCTCGTCGAAGAGGAAGGCCTTGGGCTCGCGGACGATCGCCCGCCCCACGGCCACGCGTTGGCGTTGCCCGCCGCTGAGGCCCTTGGGCTTCTTGTCGAGGACTTTGGTCAGGTCGAGCAGTTCGGCGGCGTGGCGGACGCGGCGGTCGATCTCGCCCCGATCGGCCCCGCGCAAGCGCAGCGAGAAGGCGATGTTCTCATAGACGCTCATGTGCGGATAAAGGGCGTAGTTCTGGAAGACCATGGCGATGTCGCGGTCTTTCGGGTGCAGGTTGTTCACCTCGCGCCCGTCGATGGCGATGCTGCCTCCGGTGACTTCTTCGAGCCCCGCGACCATCCGCAGCGTGGTGCTCTTGCCGCAGCCGGAGGGGCCGACGAGGACGATGAACTCGCCGTCGGCGATCTCAAGGTTGAAATCGTGCACGGCTTTGGAGCCGTCGGCGTAAGTCTTCTGCACGTTCTTCAGTTCAACACGCGCCATAACGATGCACAGGGTAGCGGAGAAACCCCCCGCCCGCGCGGCCTCGCCCGGGCGATCGGCTCACGGCAGCATGCGTTGGAAGAAGGCCACGTCGTGCCAGCGGTCCATTTTGTAGCCAGCCTGCGCGAACCGCCCGACGCACGTGAAGGCGAGTTTCTCGTGGAGTTTGACCGACGCCTCGTTGGGGAGGGTGACGCCGCCGACGGCGGAGCGGAAGCCGCGAGCGCGGAGTTCATCGAGTAAGGCGGTGTAGAGCCGCGTGCCGATGCCGCCGCCGCGGCGCTGCGGGTGAACGTAGAGCCCGACCTCGGCCGTCCAGCGGTACGCCGCCCGCGCGCGCCACAAACCGGCTTTGGCGTAGCCGATGACCGCGGCGCCCTCTTCGGCGGTGAACCACGGGTAGACCGCCAGCCCCTCGCGCCACGCGGCGCACAGTTCCTCCGCGGTGACGGCCTCGTAGCCAAAGTGGATCGCGGTGGTGAGGATGTAGTGGTTGGTGATCTCGGCGATGGCGGGGAAGTCGGCCTCCACGGTGGGGCGGACGATCACGCCGGACGGCCCGGCGGTGTCGGTGGGGCAGAACGGCGTGCTGCCGGTGGAGGGCGGCCTCGTGTCGTGCGAGGACGGGGTGTGAGGTTTGTCGGGCACGGTGAAGCTCCGGTACCGCGCGGCGCACGCGGGGTGCGTGCGGGTATTACGCTTCAACGCGCTCGAAGCGCAGACGCTGCTCGTGGTGGCGGGCGAAGTAGGCCTCGATGTTGCCCAGCCCGGTGACGCGGTGGACGAAGGCCGCGGCCCGCACGAGGTCGGCCTTCTGCAGCAGTTCCATGCGGGGCTCTTTGAGTTCCAGTCGGGCGGCGTAGAAAGCGCACCCTTGGTGGGCGATGAGGACGATGCGGTTGAGCTTGTGGACCTCTACGAGGAAGTGGAGTTCATCGACCACGCCCTGCTCTTCAAGGTGGGCCTGCGGATGCCCGGCGACGCAGGCGGGCCCGCCGGGGAGGCACAAGCGGTCGTAGCGGGGGAGAGAAAGACCGGTGACGAGGAAGTCGTCGAAGTGCTCGCCGAGTCGCCCGTCGGAGCAGTAGAGTGCGGCGGCGCGGATTCGGGAAGCGTCGTAGGGGAGCGAGCTTTCGTAATAACCCATGGGGATGCTCCGCACACCTCGCCGCCCGTGCGGGGCAGTGTAGACGGCGCGGGCGCGGCGGATGAGGAAGACCCGGGCGAGTGGGTGACGCGGCTGAACCACGCCGGGTGATTCACTTCAGCCGAACCAGCTTGCCCTTGCGTTTGACGATGTTCTTGTAGTCCCACTGGATCTCCGCGGCTTTCTTCAGCCAGCGTTTGAGGTCTTTGGGGTTGATCTCGGTTTCGCTCGTGTAGCGGATGCCGGCGGATTTGAACTTGGTTTCGGGGGGTTCGGGGGGCAGGTTGGGCTCTTCGAAGGACTGGCCACTCCAGAACATCAGGCGGATGGTGTCTTTGACCTTGGAGTAGCCGACGATGGGGTTGCCGTCGAGGAACCAGACGGGGTGGCGGTGCCAGACTTTGCACTCGGCGTTGGGCAGGCCTTTGTCGATGAGGCGGGCGAGCGTGTCGCAGATGGGCCGATCGGTGCTTGATTGGGCGGCGTTGTAGTCGAGGATGTCGTTGGTGATCGGCATGGTTGAGAAGACGGTATGAGGCCCGCGGGTGGTGCGTGCGGCGGTGCGTGATGGGTTTGCCATGTGGGCTTTGGCGCTGGTGGTCATGGCCGGGGTGGGTGTACGCTTGCTCTCGGCGTTTCGGCGGTATGCTCCGGCTTGGGTCGTTGGTTTGCGTTGGTTCTTGGCTTGATTGGTGCGGTTCATGAGCGAGAAGGCGGCCAACTCGGCGGCGGTTCATACGCAGGAGAGCGCGAGCGTGCGCGGGTGGTCGGCGTTGTGGGCGGGGTTGGTGCGGAGCACGCCCGGGGCGGTGGGTGTGGTGATGCTGCTGGTGATGGCGCTGGCGTGCGTGGTGACGCTGCCCTGGACGCTCGGGGCGTTTACGCCGCCGGGGCTGGCGTACAAGCAGATGCCAACGGATCAACTGCCCGCGCGGATCGAGTATCAGGAGCGGTCGGCCCTGCGGCTGCCGCCGACGTGGGTTGCCTACGACGCGGAGGATCGAGCGAAGTACGACACGCTGGCGAAGCAGATCGCCGAGCGGATGGAGGCGGACCGGCTGGGGGTGGATGCGGAAAAGGTGCGGAGCGCCGGGTTCGTGCCGAGTGCGGCGCAGATCGACAGCGCCAGGCCCACGTACGTCATGGGGACGGATGTGCTCGGGCGTGATGTCTTTGCTCGGACGCTGGCGGGCGGGGCGATTTCGCTGGGGATCGGGCTGGCGGCGGCGACGATCAGCGTGCTGCTGGGGACGATGTACGGGGCGATCTCGGGATATGTGGGGGGGAAGGTCGACGACGTGATGATGCGGATCGTCGATGTGCTGTACGGGTTGCCGTACGTGCTGCTGGTGGTGCTGCTGGCGGTGGCGAGCGATGCGTTGATCGAGGAGATGACCAGCAAGTCGGGCCTGCGGGAACGGTGGATCAGGCAGGAGGCGACGCTGGTGGCGAGGGAGCGGGGCTGGGCCGAGGACGCGCGGAGCGTGACGGCGCTGCTGGACGGTGACGCAAAGCTGCGGGCGGAGCTTGAGAGCAAGGCGGACGCGAGGCCCGAGCTGAAGCCCACGCCCATGAGCGAGGGTGCGCGAACGCGGTGGCAGATCGCCACGCTGCTGGTGGCTATCGGCGGGGTGAGCTGGCTGACGCTGGCGCGGGTGGTGCGGGGGCAGGTTTTGTCGCTGAAGGCGCAGCCGTTTATTGAGTCGGCGCGGGCGATTGGGTGCCCGGTGTGGCGGGTCTTCTTTGTGCATTTGCTACCGAACCTGACGGGGCCGATCGTGGTGTACGCGACGCTGACGGTGCCGCAGGCGATTCTGCAGGAGTCGTTCCTGAGCTTTCTGGGGATCGGGGTGAGGCCGCCGATGCCGAGCTGGGGGAACTTGGCGGCGGACGGGCTGAGCGAGCTGAACACGGTGCAGAGCAACTGGTGGCTGCTGGTCTTTCCGTGCGTGATGCTGGGGCTGACGCTGCTGGCGTTGAACCTCATGGGTGAGGCCCTGCGCGAGATGCTCGACCCCAAGCGCGGGAGGGGTCGATGAGCACGGCGGGCGGGCATGATCAACCGGCGGCGGGTCGTACGGCGCTGCACGGCGCGGTGGATGCGACGCGCCCGTTGATCGAGGTGCGCGACCTGGCGGTGAGCTTTGAGAAGCGCGGCGCCTCGGCAAAGCGCGGCGAGCGCGTGCGCGCGGTCGATGGCGTGCGGATGAGCATCTTCCCCGGGCAGACACTGGCGGTGGTGGGGGAGTCGGGCTGCGGCAAGAGCGTGACGGCGATGTCGGCGCTGCGGCTGGTGCCCACGCCCCCCGCGCGTGTTGACGGCGGGGAAATCCTCTTTCAGACCGACCACGGGACGAAGGACCTGCTCAAGCTCGACGAGCGCGCGATGCGTGAGGTCCGCGGCAACGAGATCGCGATGATCTTTCAGGAGCCCATGACGAGCCTCAACCCGGTCTACACCGTGGGCGAGCAGATCATGGAGGCGGTCCTGCTGCACCAGCGCGTCAGCAAAGCGGAGGCGGAGCGGATCGCCGTGCGCGCGATGACGGACGTGGGGATCACCGACCCGCACGGGCGGCTGGGGGCGTACCCGCACCAGTTCTCCGGCGGGATGCGTCAGCGGGTGATGATCGCGATGGCGCTTGCGTGCCAGCCGAAGTTGCTGCTGGCCGACGAGCCGACGACGGCGCTGGATGTGACGATCCAGGCGCAGATCCTCGATCTGCTGCGGGAGTTGCAGCGTGCGCGGGGGATGGGGGTGATGCTCATCACGCACGCGATGGGGGTGGTGGCGGAATCGGCGGACGTGGTGTGCGTGATGTACGCCGGGCGGGTGGTGGAGTACGCGAAGGTCTTTGACCTGTTCGATCGCCCGCTGCACCCGTACACGCGCGGGCTGCTGGCGAGCATCCCGCGGACGGATCGGACGGTGCACCGCCTCACGTCGATCCGCGAGATCATCGCGGACGAGGCGCAGTTCACGATGCTGAAGAACGAGCGCGGGGAAGCGGTGCGGCCGTGGTGGCCCGGGCACGCGGCGCCGGTGCTGAAGAGTGATGCGGGCGAGCGCGGCGAGTACGTGCTGGCGGAGGTGGAGCCCGAGCACTGGGTGGGTTTGTGGCGGACTGAGGCGACGGCGGGGATGCGGGCGGAGATGCCGCGGATCCGGTTCGTGGCGGAGCGTGCGCGGGCGTGAGCGTGGTTTGGTGGCGGGTTGGTGACGGGTTGTGGTGCGGAGGAACTTGGT
>JACVCS010000077.1 GCA_016741915.1 Phycisphaerales bacterium
TCCCCCACCTCCCCCACCACCGCGTCAACGTCCACCTCGGGCTCGGTGGTGATCATCACCGCCGCACTCTCCGGCCGCTGGACCGATCTGCCCGCCAAGCCGCTGATGGTGCCGCTGATGCAGGAGTTGATCCGTCAGGGCGTCGCCCGCGCGCGCCCGCCGCTGATCACCGTGGCGGGTCAGCCTTTGACGATCCCCGCGCGCACCAGCGAGCTGCGGGCCCTCCCCGCGAGCACGCTCATCGCCATCGACCCAACCACCAACCAGCCCACCACCCCTCTGCGAAACACCGGCCTTCTCCGCGCTTCCGACACCCGCAACCAGCCCATCGCCCTGCTTGCGATCAACCCCGACGCCCAAGCCGCCCGCCTCGACGCCACCGACCCGGCCGCGTTGCGCTCCTGGCTCACCGCCCTGACCGCCCGCGCCGACGCCCCCGGCACCCCACCAAACTACCTCAAACCCGCCGCCGACGCGATCGCACCCGGGTTCGATCCAACCGACGCCCGCACGCCCACCGAGCTTCTCGCCACCAGCACCCAAGGCACGCCGCTGGGCTCGATCTGGCTTCTCGCCCTCCTCGCCCTCGCCCTCATCGAACTGGCGCTGGCACGCTGGGCCTCCGTCCCCGTGACCTTCGGGCCCGTGGGCACCCCAGCCCCCACTACAAAGCCCGCCTCGAACACGCCCGCCTCTTCCACGCAATCCTCAACCACCACCAGCAACGAAGGGGCCGCCGCGTGAACGACGCGTTGAACTGGCTCCTGCGTCTGGACGCGCTCAAACCCTCCGACCCCGGGGTGCAGTGGTCGCTGCTGCACACGTTGCCGCCGTGGGTCTGGGCGCTGCTCATCGCCGCCGCCCTCGTCACCGCTCATTGGACCTACCGCCGACTCGAAGGCCCCAAGCCCGCGCGCCTCCTCCTGGGCTTCACCCGCGCCCTGCTGCTCATCCTGCTGGTCTTTCTTCTCCTGGGCCCGCGCCTGATCCGCCCCAGCGAGACCGTCGAAAAAGACTGGGTCCTCGTCCTTGTGGATCGCTCCGCCTCGCTCGCCATCGCCGACGCACCGACCGACCCCGCCTCTTCCCCCTCATCCCCGCGCACCCGCGACGAGCAGCTTCGCGCCGCGCTCCTCTCCGCCTCGCCCACCCTTCAAGCCCTCACCCGCGACCGCGTCGTGCTCTTCATGGGCTTCGACGCCGGCGCGTACGAACTCAAACCCGCCGCGCCCTCCGCCTCTTCCACCCCCACTCTCCCCGTTAATCTCACCGCGCCCGTCGGCAACCGCTCATCCCTTGGCGCCGCACTCGACTCCGCACTCGCCCGCGCCGCCGCCCGCCCCGTCGCGGGCGTCGTTATCCTCTCCGACGGCCGCTCCACCGACCAACTCTCCCGCGCCACCCTCCGCAAACTCGCCAGCGACCGCATCCCCGTCTTCTCCTTCCCGCTGGGCTCACCACTCCCCCAGACCGACTACCTCATCCGCCAGGTCATCGCCCCGCCCTCCGCATTCCTGAGCGACATCGTCCCGGTTCAGGTCGCCCTCCAACGCGCCGGGGCAACCGCCGCCGCCGCCGAGGTCAAACTCCGCCTCATCGACTCCGCCACCAACGCCACCCTCGACGAGCGCACCGTCCGCTTCGCCCCCGGCTCAACCACCCCCGATCAACCCGTCACCCTCTCCGCCCGCCCCGATACCCCCGGCTCGCGCGCCTGGACCGTCCGCCTTGAGCCCACCGGGCCCGATCTGCTTCCGCAAAACAACGAAGCCCGCCTCGCCCTTGCCCTCGTTGATCGCCCACTCCGCGTGCTCTACATCGACGGCTACCCACGCTGGGAGTACCGCTTCCTCAAGAACATCCTCGCCCGCGAAAAGTCCGTCTCCTTCGCCTCCACACTCCTCGCCGTCGGCCGCCGCTATCTCCAAGAAGGTGACGAAGACCTCGACGCCATCCCCTCAACCGCGCAGGAATGGGCCAAGTGGGACGTGGTCATGCTGGGCGACGTCCGCCCCGACGTTTTCACCGATCAACAGCTCACACAGCTCAAAGACCGCGTCGCCCGCGGCGGCGCAGGCCTCCTCTGGATCGCCGGCGAAGGGGCCGTCCCCACCGCATGGCGCACCACCCCGCTGGGCGACCTGCTCCCCATGAGCTTCTCGCAAGGCGAAGCCAGCATCCGCAGCTTCTCACGCGACGTGCTCATCCGCCCCACACCCCTCGCCGACGCACTGGGCGTCATGCGCCTCGAAGACACCCCCGCAACCGCGAACTCCCCCAGTTCCGCCGACGCCGCCGCACTCGCACAATCCTCGCCCTTCTGGCCTCAGGCCCTCAGCGACCCGATCAACACCTGGGCCCGCCTGCGTTGGGTGCAGAAAATCGAGCCCTCGACCCTCAAACCAGCCGTCGAAACCCTCGCCGTCGCGCAGCCCATCGAGATCGGCGAGGCCGAACGCCCCCGCCCCTCCCCCGCGGTCCTCACCATGCGCTTCGGCGCCGGTCGCATCATCTACGTCGCCACCGACGAAATCTGGCGTTGGCGCTACGGCCGGGGCGACCAATACCCCGAGCGTTTCTACCTCCAACTCCTCCGCTTGCTCGGTCGAGAGTCCGTCTCCCGCTCGGGTAAGCCCGCCGTGCTCGCCATCAGCCCCGAACACATCGACCTGGGCCAGCCCGCCCGCGTCTCCGCCGAGATCGTCGACCAGGTCCTGGTCGAAAACCCGCCCGCCTCGCTGACCGTCCGCATCACCCGCGCCCAAGGCCCAACCTCCACCGACGAACCCGTCGAGCCCATCACCCTCACCCTGCGCCCGGAATGGCAAGGCGCCGCCTCGACCAACCAACGCCTGGCGTACGTCGCCACCTTCGTCGCCCCCGCGACAGGCCGATACACCGCGACCCTCACCGACGCGTTGCTAAGCACCGCACCCACAACCCCCACCGACCCCATCATCGCCGAGGCCGAGGTCCTCGTCGCCGACGACGAACAACGCCAGCCCGAGACCGACCATCCGTTGCTCGCCCAACTCTCCACCTCCACCGGCGGCAGCGTCCTGAGCGAATCCGACCTGAAGAACCTCGACCGCCTCCTCCCCCGGCGCGAACTCCGCACCACCGGCATCGCCCAGGAACACACCCTCTGGGATACCCCCGCAGCCCTCCTGCTCATCCTCCTGCTGCTGACCGTCGAATGGGTCGGCCGCCGCCTCATCCGCCTGCCCTAAGGGCCCGCCGGTGCGCGCAAATGGCCATCCCCGGTCGACTTTCTTTCCACATGTCCATCTTTGGTCGGTTTTCTGCCGGGTTCTGACCACTTCCGGGTATCTGCAACCCCCGATTTCGACGATACTACCCAGCATCAAACCCGCACCCGCAACCGACGGCCAATCCGCGGGTGCACATCTGGTCTTCTGCCCATCTCCACAGTGAACTCCCCACGCCCGAAGTACGTTCAACTCTCGGGCAACTCACGGATCACCGACTTCCACCACGCGTCCGCGAACCAAGCATGACCGAGCCAACGCCCAACCCGACCTCCCCGCCGCCCGACCTGGCCCGCGGCATCGCGCGCCTCGAACGACTCGCACTCCTCGCCAAACTCCTGCTCATCGTCCATCGCCTCGCGTGGATCATCGCCGGCGCCGTCGCGGCCCTCTCCCTGCTCATCCTCATCGATCTCGTCCTCCGCTCCCCGGGCTGGCTGCGCGGGATCATCCTGCTCGTCGGCGGCTCCACCCTTCTCGGTGCGCTGCTCGTCCGCGTGCTGCCCGCCCTGCGTTTCAAGCCCAGCGTTGGGCAGATCGCCCTGCGCCTGGAACGCGCCGAAGAAGGCAAGAAGGCCGGCCTGACCGACCTGCTCACCAGCGCGGTGGAAATCTCCAAAGCCCCCCGCGCCGGCCTTTCGGGCGCGCTGGCGACGCCCCTGCTCACCGCCGCCGCGGAGCGGCTTCGCTCCGTCCGCGCCGCGTCGGTACTGCGTCTCGGTCCCGCCGTCACCGCGTTCACCGTCGCCGCCGTCGCGCTCATCGCCGCGCTGAGCATCGCCGCGGTCTATCCCACCATGACGTTCACCGGCCTGCGCCGCACGCTGACGCCCTGGAGCGACGCCGCCTGGCCCAAGCGCACGCAGATCGCCGACGCGACCGGCGTGAACTTCCACGCGCTGAACTCGGCGCTACCGATCCGCGCGGGCGTGGTCCGCGCGCCGGGCGGCGCTTCATCCGCAGCCGTCACGGTCAAGTACCGCCTCATCACCCCGCAAGGCACGGGCGAAACCAAATCCGCCGAGCTCACCAGCCAGAACAAGCCCGTGCAAGTCGCCATCAGCACCGAGCAGGGCGAACGCCAGACCGTCCCCGCGATCCTCAGCGAACGCCTGCTCGAAACCAGCGCGCTCACCGCGGGCCTGACCGGTCTGCCCCCCGACTCTGCTGAACTCGAATACTGGCTTATCAGCGGCGACGACGAAACCGCCCCCGCACGCATCGCGCTGATCACCCCGCCCGCGGTCGAAGACGCGGCCTTGAAGGTCACGCCGCCCAAGTACGCCCTGAGCCGGGGGTTCAAGCCCCTGACGTCGATCGACCTGGGCAACGGCCTCGACCAGCGCGCCACCTACGCCGGCGTGCTGGCGGGCAGCGCCGTGGAACTCTCCGTCCGCTTCAACAAGCCCGTCCCCAAACCCACCGAAGCAACGACCGCAAAGCTCCTGGGCGATGATGCCATCAAGCTCCTGCAATCGCCCGGCGGCGGCGCGACGTATCTCGACAACCAGTGGACCATCCGCGGCACCGCGGTCGACTCCGCCCGCTTCGCGATCATGCCGCGCGATGAACGCGGCGTGCTTTCCAGCGAGGAAGCCGTCTTCCGCATCGCCGTCACGCCCGACAAGCCCGCGGAGGTCGCGGTGGTCTCCCCCGCGCGCGACGACGAAGTCCTGATCAACAGCACCATCAACGCCGAGATCGAAGCCCGCGACGACGTGGCCCTCCGCGAAGCACGCCTGCTCGCGCAGCTCGCCCGTCGACCGGCGGGCACAAACAGCGGCACGCCCGAACCCGTCGGCGAGCACAGCGCGCTCGCCTCGCAAAGCGAGCAGGCCGACACGGTGCAGACCCGCATGAGCGCCAAGGCGGGCGTGAGCCTGAAAGACCTCGGCGCCGTCGCGGGTGATGAAGTCTGGATCTGGGGCGTGGCGAGCGATATCTACGCCGACGCGGAGACGGGCAAGCCCCGGCAGCCGACGGTCTCGACGATCCGCAAGATGCGGGTGATCTCCAGCGAGCAGCTCGTCGAGCGTTTGTACAACCAGCTCGAGGGCGTCCGCCGAGGTGCGCAGCGGGCATCGACGCAGCAGCAGCGCACCAGCGAATCGACCAAGGCGCAGGGCAAGAACGCCAGCGAGCAGCAATCACAGGTCGGCGAGCAGATCGCCCAGCTCCGCCAGCAGCTCCGCGAAGTGCGCGAGCGGGCGGCTCAGAACGCTTCGAAGTCCGGTGCCAACGCGAGCGACAATCAGAACGCCTCGCAGCGTGAACGCGAAGCCGAGGACGCGATCAAGTCGCTCGATAACGAGCTGGCGCGCGTGCTGAAAGAAGCCGAGGCGGCGGCGAAGGACGCCAGCGAAGCCTCCGCGGAGGCTCAGAAGCAACTCGCACAGGCCGGGCAGAATCAAAGCCAGCCGGGTCAACAAACAGGTCAGCAAGCGTTTCAGCAGGCGGCTCAGCAGGCATCGCAACAGGCGCAGCAAGCCCAGCAGCGTGCGAAGGATCGGCTCGACGATCTGAACGCCATGCTCGACCGCGGGCAGGGCGCTTTCGCTCAGCGTTTGCGCGTGCAGCGTTTGCTCGAAGAGCAGAACGCTCAGCGTGAGCAGGCGGCTCAGCGTGCGCGTGAGACCGCGGGCAAGTCGCTCGATCAGCTTTCGCCCCAGCAGAGGGCGGCCGTGGAACAGGCGGCGCAGGAGCAGGAGAACCTCGCGGCCCGTGCCGAAGAACTGCTGCGCACGCTGCGCGAGAAGGGCGAGCAACTGAAGAAGGACGACCCCGCGTCGAGCGAAGCGCTCAAGCAAGCCGCGGGCGAGGGCGAACGCAACGGGCTGAGCGAGCAGATGCGCCGCGCGTCGTCGTCGCTACGCCGCAATCAGCAGCAGTCGGCGCAGGAGCAGCAGCAGCAAGCCGCCGACACGCTGAAGCAGATGCTGCAGGAACTCAACGACGCGGAGAAGAACCGCGACGCGGTGCTCCGCCGCAAGCTCGACAGCCTCGTGGAATCGATCCGCACGCTGATCGCGGGGCAGACCAAGCAGATCGACGCGGTGCAAAGGGCCGGCGAGAAGATCGACGCGTCAACAGGCGAAACGCTCGCGGCGGCGATGATCACGCTGCACACCTCGACGCTCGCGGCGGCTCAGGAAGCCGGCGCGATGGGCGAAGAAGGGAGCGAGATCGAGCAGGCCCTTCAAACGGCCGGTGCGCGACAGGTGGCTTCGATCACGCTGCTGCGGACCGAGATTGTGGACGCGGCGGCGGCCCTGAGTGCACAGCGCGATGCGCTGACGAACTTGCAGAAAGCGCTGAAGCTTGCGGAAGAGCAATCGAAGAAAGCGCAGTCGAGGGAGCAGCAGCGGAAGGCCGCGGAGTTGCGGAAGGCGTACCAGGAGACGCTGGAGAAGCAGAAGGCCGTCACGACGCGGAGCGAGGCGGCGGGTGCTTCGCCCGCGGATCGACGCCGACGGGCGCTGACGCGCGAGATCGCGCAGGAGCAGGACCGCGTGCGCACGGCACTTTCGGATCTGCTAAAGGCCAACGAGGGGCTGGGCGAGACTTCGCCCTTCTCGCTGGCGCACCAGGTGATGGACGAGGCGAGCGCCGGGGCGGCGGAGTTGCTGCGCGAGGACAAGCTCGCCGGGGCTTTGCCGCTGCGGCAGGCGACGATCAGCGACACGCTCACGGCGCTCATCGAAGCGCTCGACGAGGCGTCTTCGCCCGATGAGTTCCGCACGCCCGAAGAGGGGGACAATCAGCAGAACCAGGGCGGAGGGAATCAGCAGGGCGGGCAGCAGCCGCTGATCCCGCCGCTGGCGCAGCTCAAGGGCCTTCGGCAGATGCAGCAGAGCGCGCTGAACCTCACGCGGAAAGCCGCGGCGGCGGCGGAGACGCCCGAACTGGCGAAGTTGCTGACCGATCAGGCGGCGGAGATCCAGAAGCGACTGTCGCAGGAAGCAGCCAAGATCATCGAGCAGATGAACCAGCAGCAGGGGCCGGGCGGTGGTGGCGGCGGTGGGAGAGGTGGGTGAGATGACGATGAACGGGAACGTGAACATGAACGGGAACGCGAAGAAGGCGAAGGCACGCGCGTTGGTGGTTTGTGGTATTTTGGTTGTTGGTTTGGCGGGGAGCTGCGCGAGCGTGTTCGCGCAAACGCCGGCGCCACGCCCCGCACCGGCACCGGTGCCAGTTGCACCGCCTGCGAAGCCAGCCGAGCCTGCGAAGCCCGCGGAGAAGACTGGCGAGCCTTCGCTCGATGAACTGCTGGGAATCAAGCCCGAAGGCAAGGCCCCGGCTTCGGCGGGCGGTGCGAAGCCCGAGAGCGCCAGTGCTCAGGATCTGAAGGACAAACTCGCGGGGAAGGAAGAGGGCTCGGGGCTTGATGCCGCGGCGACGCTGATGGGCCGGGCTGCGGACCGGCTGCAGGACTCGCGCGACAGCTCGCTGGAGACGCAACGTCTGCAGGAAGAAGCGATCCGTTTGCTGGATCAGGAGATCTCCAAAGCGCGCAAACGTCGAAACCAGCAGAAGCAGCAACAACAGCAGCAGGATCAGCAACAGCAACAACAGCAGCAGCAGCAACAGGATCAGCAGCAGCAAGACCAGCAACAACAGCAACAACAGCAGCAGCAGAGCGCCAGCCGGGAGCAGCGGTCGAGCGACAGCAACGACAAGGCGGATCTGCCCGCGGGTCAGGAAGCTCGGCTGAACCCGGCGCTCGACGCGGCGCGGGCGGCGTGGGGACGCCTGCCGGCACGGGCCCGCGAGGCGCTCATGCAGGGCTCGGGTGAGAAGTTCTCAACGACGTACCAGCGGCTGACCGAGGAGTACTACCGTCGATTGGCGGAGCAGAACAAATAGACAGTCGCGAGTCGCGAGAAGCGAGTCTTCAGTGGTGATCGGTGATTGGTGAGTTTCTATGGCGATACTTCCGATGATCATGGTGCTCAGTGCGGCGGCTCGGCTTTCGCAGCCTCTTGAGCCGGCGGTGGGTGGCGGTGCTTCGGGCTCGCCCGCGGCGGTTGCGCCCGCAACGACGAGTACTGGTGGAGCTGATGAGAAGCCCGGCGCTCCCGGGGTGAACTTGCCTCGCGCGGTGATTGACGAAGCGCCAACGCGGCCGGTTGGGCTTGCGCCCTCGGCGGCGAACAACGCTCTGCGTGATGAGATCACCCCGGAGATGCGCAAAGCGATCGATCGCGGTCTGGCGCAGCTCGCGACGATGCAGAACGCCGACGGATCGTTCGGGACGGGGCGGTTCGGGCGGAATGTGGCGGTGACGAGTCTGGCGTGCCTGGCGTTCATGGCCGACGGAAACCTGCCCGGGCGCGGGCGTTATGGCAGCATTGTCGAGCGCGGGCTTGAGTCGGTCCTCGCCTCGTGCAACGAGACGGGGCTGGTCGCGGGTGATTCGACCAGTTCGCCCATGTACGGGCACGGGTTCGCGGCGCTTTTTCTGGGCGAGATCTACGGCATGACGGCCTCGGGCGGCGAGACGGCGCAGAGCAAACGCGTGCACGCGGCGCTCGTGCGGGCGTGCCGATTGATCGAGCGGACGCAGAATGAGGAGGGCGGCTGGCGGTACAACCCGGTGCCCAACGACGCGGACATCTCGGTGACGATCTGTCAGATCATGGCCCTGCGTTCGGCGCGCAACGCGGGGATCGAGATCCCCAAGCTGACCATCGACCGCGCGGTTGAGTATGTGCGGAAGTGTCAGAACCCCGACGGCGGGTTCATGTACCAGTTGCCGGCGGGTGTTTCGCTGTGGCCTCGTTCGGCGGCGGGCGTGGCGAGTTTTTACTACGCGGGCGTGTACGACGACAAGGCGCTCGAGCCGGGGTTGCAGTATCTGCTGGATAATGCGATGCCGGGGAATCCGAACCGGCTTGAGCCGCACTATTGGTACGGGCAGTATTACTGTGTGCAGGCGATGTTCCTGGCGGGAGGGCGGCATTGGGAGACGTGGTGGCCGGCGGTTCGGCGCGAGCTGCTGGATCGGCAACTCAGCAGCGGGGCGTGGCTGGATCAGTCGATCGGGCCGGCGTATGGGACGTCGATGGCGTTGATCGTGCTGCAGATGCCCAACCGGTATTTGCCGATCTTTCAGAAGTGAGGCTTTGCGTGATGAGGCGTGTGACGAACGGGAGCGGCGTTTCGCGGGGGTTTCAGCGTGCGCGGGCGTGCGGTGCGTTGTGGGCGATGATCGCTGTGGTTGGGTTGAGCGAGTTCGCGGTGGGCGGGCGGGTTGTGCAGCCGGGGATTGCGGATGATCCGTCCTTGCCCGTGCACGCGGGGGGTTCGGCGGTTGAAGGCGTTCGGCCCGGGGCGGTGATTCTGCTGAGCGGGCTGAAAACGCTGGCGGTGCGGGAGATTCGCGCGGTGGGTGAGGGTGAGGTCAAGTACATCGGTGTGGACGGCAAGCCGGCGGAGATTGCTCGGGCGTCGGTGATGGCGATTGCGCCGACGGATTGGGCGGGCGGGGCGTCGCCGCCGACGGCGATGGTGGACGGCGAGCAGGCGATGAGGCCGCGGGTGTCTACGACGGACGGGTCGGTGATCGTGGGCGATCTGGACACGGTGATCGCGGGGCCCGAGGCGGAGAAGCCCGACGAGGAGATCGGGTGGATCCACGCGGGGCTGGGGGTTCGGCGGCTGAAGCTCGATCAGATAGTCCGGCTGGATATGGGGGTGCGGGCGAGTGATTCGGCGTCGGTTGAATCGCTGGCGCAGAGCATCACGGCGAAGGACGGTGATGGGCTGGTGCTGCGGACGGGCGAGGTGATGCGCGGGTTCGTGGCGGGGTTTCAGGCGGTGAAGGACGGGCGGGCGATGGCGGCGGGGGTACGGATCGAGGTGGATCGGACGCCTGTGACGATCCCGCTTTCGCGGGTGCGGTGTGTGGTGCTGTCGAACCCGATGACGGAGAACCTCTCGGGCGTGGTGCGGGTGTGGCTGATTGATGGGAGCCGGGTGGTGTGCGGCGGGTTCACGCAGGAGAACGGCGAGACGGTGCGGCTGGGGGTGATCGGTGCGGATGGGGGCGGGAAGGATCTTCTCGTGCCGGCGGCGCAGGTTTGGGGGGTGATGTTCAAGGGCGATCGCGCGCGGGCGCTGAGCGCGTGCGCGATGATTGAGCAGAGTGCGCCGGGGCGGAGTTGGTTTGAGCGGGCGCGGGTCTGGCCGGTGGGCGGGGTGCTTGGGTTTGATGATGTGTATCTGCCCGGGGCGATGCGTGTGCGGTTCGGGCTTCCCGGCGGTGCGAGAAGGTTGAGTTGCACGCTCGTGCTGCCCGACGATTCACGGGCGTACGCGGATCTTTCGGTGCTGCTGGAAGCGTTGAACGAGCGCGGTGAGGTGGTTGGGGCGGCCGTGACGGCGAAGCTGAACGGCGTGACCCCCGCTGCGGAGGTTCGGCTGCCTTTGAGCGCGGAGACGAAGAGCGTACGGGTGACCACGCGCACGGATGCGCCGGGGATGGTGCACTCGAAGCTGTTCATCCGACGTGGAGCGGTGATCTTGGAATCGGGGCTGACGGAGCCGGCGGGGGCGGCGATCGGCAAGGGCGATGGCGCGGACGCGGGGAGTGGCGGCGGCGGCGCTGTGAAAGAGACGGGGCGAGCGAAGCCGTGAGCGTGCGGGGCGGGTGGGTTTGAAAACGGGGAAGATCAGGCCGCGAGCTTGACGCTGTTCGGGCTCGACTGCGCGGGTGCGGCGGAGATGGTTGCGCGGCGGCAGAGGGCGTCGAGCTTGGCGAGCACGTCCTTGGCTGTTGAGAGTTCGGCGGTTTCGACGTTGACCATCGCGAGTTGGACGGCGCGGTGGATGCGTTCGAAGCCGTGGACCTCGGCGCCGTCTTTGAGCTGGATGAGCGCGCTGGCGACGCGGGCGACGTCGTTGGCCTGCGTGGCGGAGGTGAGCTCGGTGAGCAGCGCGGGGATCTGCTGGACGTACTCGCGGATGAAGGCGTGCGACTCAGCGTCGTCGTCCATGATGCTGCGGATGGGGAGCGGCTGGCCTGAGGCGCGTCCTTCGGCGAGGGCGTCGACGATGGCGCGGAGCATGACCGGGGGCGTGGCGGGCTTGCAGACCACGTCGCTGACGCCGAGCTGTGAGAGACCGGCCAGACGCTTGCCGCTGAGCTCGCCGGTGATGACGAGGATGGGCCCGGCGAAGCCCTGCTCGCGGACGGACTTGACGACGTCTTCGCCCGAGCCGGAGGCGAGGTTGAGATCGGTGAGAATGAGGTCGAAGCCGCCCTTCTTGCAGGCGTCGATGGCTTCCTGCGCGGTGGTGACGGCGGTGACCTTGGCCTTGGCCTTGGCGAGGAGAAACTCGTAGAGGCGGCGCTCGGCGTCGTTGTCTTCAACGAGAAGCACGGAGGCGTGGACCTCGGGCGTGGGCTTGGTCTCGACGGGTGCGGCGTGTGCGGCGGGAGCCTGCGGCGAATGGGCACCGGCGGGTGAAGCCGCCGAGGGTTTCTTCTCGTGATCGATGAAGACGGAGGTATCGAGTTCGGTGTCGAGCTTGAGGGTGGTTTCGTGGATGGCGTGCTGGATGTGGCGGCAGGCGATGACCTCGCCCTTGATGGGTGCGGGCGCGCCGGAGAGTTCGCGGAGCACCATCGAGCACGGGGTGCGGTTGTAGAGGAAGCAGGTGGAGAGGACGGTGACGTGGGTGGTGCTGAGGTGACGGACGGCGGCGGGGAAGCGGGCGATGCCGCCGCCGGGGTGCTGGGCGAGGAGCATCAGCCCCTTGCTTCGGTAGCGGTGCATGCCGGGGCGTGAGCCGGAGCCGCCGGAACGGGACTTGTCCTCGCGCATTTCCATCTGGTCGGCGATGGCTTCGAGCCGGCTGGCGAGGAGCTTTTCTCGGCTTTGGTCGACCAGTGGCATGGCACATCTCCGCGTGAGCCTCGGGGCGAAACCGGGTGTTTCAAACACATCGACCCTGTGCGGCTCACAGTCAGGTATCGGCTGTTCACCTGAGGAACAACCGGGGAACCCCTGCGCGGGTGTGGTGGCATAAACGCTTCAGACCTCACGGAAAAAAGCGCGGGGAATCAGCGGGGATGCCAGCCGATGAAGGGTGACATTCTCGGACTTGGACGGCTGGTTGGGGGTTGTGGTTAGCGGATCTTGATCGAAACGAGGCCCGCGGCGACGAGCAGGACGGTGATGATCCAGAAGCGTGCGACGACTTGCTGTTCGCGCCAACCGAGGAGGTGGAGGTGGTGGTGGTAGGGTGCGACTTTGAAGATGCGTTTGCCCCCCGTGAGGCGGAAGTAGGAGACTTGGAGGACGACGGAGCCGATCTCGATGAGGAAGATGCCGCACATGAAGAGGATGACGAACTCTTGACGGACGACCATGGCGATGAAGCCGATGAGCCCGCCGAGGGCGAGGGCGCCGGTGTCGCCCATGAAGACGGTTGCGGGTGAGCAGTTGAACCAGAGGAAGCCCAGGCAAGCGCCGGCCATTGCGCCGGCCATGACGGCGAGTTCGGCGCTCTGGGCGACGTATGGGACAAGGAGCCACTCGGCCCAGGCTTTCTGTCCGGCGATGAGGGCGAGGATGGTGACACCGATGGCGACCGCGGCGGAGGTGCCGGCGGCGAGGCCGTCCATCCCGTCGGCGATGTTGACGGCGTTGGAGGTGCCGGCGATGACGAGCATGCCGATGATGACGAAGACGGGGAGGGAGAGGTAGATGAGCGAGGGGTTGACGATGTAGGAGATGCCGCGGGTGTTCTCGGCGATGTAGGTTTTCTGGAAGGGGATGTTCAGGACGTGGGACATGCTCTTGGCGGCGGATTCGGCGGCGGAGGTTGCGGAGGAGGCGAGGGACTCGAGTGGCGCGTCGGGGAGCATGCCGTAGCGGTAGGCGAAGAAGGCGACGAGGACGGCGCCGCCGAACTGGCCGATGAGTTTTTCCCAGGCGAAGAGGCCTTGGCGGCTGCCTGTAGCGCGGGTGGCGGCGGTGAGTTTGAGCCAGTCGTCGACGCCGCCGAGGGCGGCCATCCAGAGGAGGGTGACCAGCGCGAGGACGACGTAGTTGATGCGGAAGTCGGAGAGGAGGAGGGTGCTGAAGACGATGGAACCGACGATGAGGATGCCGCCCATGGTGGGGACGTGCTTTTTCTCGGTGGCGACGGATTCGAGTGCGGCGGCGTCGGTGAGGCCGGCGTCGCCGATTTTCTTCATGCGGAGCCAGGCGATGGTGCGCTTGCCCAGCAGGAGGACGAAGAGGAAGGAGACAATGGCGGCGGCGAGGACGCGGAAGGTGAGCTGATCGAGGAGCGCGAAGGGCGCGTCGATCCAGGTCTCGAGCAGCGCTTTGCGGAGGAACAGGTCGTAGAAGACGTACATGCGGGTCCTTGCGGGGCGGTTGGGCGTGGCGCGGGTTGGGGCTGTGCGGTGCGGTGCGGTGCGATTGATTGCGGAAGTGGCGGGCGTGAGACGCGATTGCGTGCGCGCGCGCGTGCGGGGATCAGGCCATCGGGGTCCGGGCGGGGGTGGTGGGGGGGGTGGTTGGTGTTTGCGTTTGGGGTGGGGGGGAGGGGGCGGGGGGAGGGGCGGGGAAAGGGCCCAAGCCCGCGCGGCGGCGGGCCCTGTTGGGCACGGGGCGGCCCGGGGTGGGGGCGGTGGAAGAGAGGTCGCCCGACGGAAGGCTCGAGCGTCTGGATGCGCCGTGACAGCGCGGGCATCGACAGGCCGAGCTCGCTCGCGGCCGCCTTGACCGTGCCGTGGCGGGCGACCTCCAAGAAGGCTTCCATGCTGCTGAGGGGGGGAAGGCGTGCCATGATCGTCTCGTCATGGATGATGGCATGGCGCCTGCTGACATTCCAGAAATTTGTGCAGTGCGACATGAAAGCGATCATTTGTTGCGCCAAGCGGGGGTCGAAAATCGGGAACGACCATCCTATCTTCCGCATTCTGACCTTTTTGCGGGAGAATGATCTTGGCCGATGCAGCGGTAAAAGAAAAAACGGTCAAACTGCAGGTTGCCAATGCCCGTGCCGAGGAAAGCGGCGGCGGCATCGCGCGCATCCCGCGCTCGGCGATGGCCGAGCTCGGCGTGACCGAGGGCGACGTCATCCAGATCAGTGGCAAGCGCGAGACCGCATCGCGCGTCGTCGCGCCCTATGCCGAGGACGAAGGGCTGGAAGTGATCCGCCTCGACGGCCTGCAACGCGCCAATGCCGGTGCGGGCGCCGGCGATATGGTGTCCTTGAGCCGCGTCGAGACGCGCCCCGCGACGCCCGTCGGATTCGGTCCCGGCCGGGGGGAACTCCCGGTTACGGGGGCGGCCATG
>JACVCS010000078.1 GCA_016741915.1 Phycisphaerales bacterium
GGTTCGATTCGGTACCGTGTGGGGTTCCCGGCGGGGATGGTCTCGCCGGGTCGTTGTCAGCGTTCGGGCGGATGAGGCGAAGGACCTCAACGAACGGAAGTTGCGCAGTGACAAGGACTTGTGAACAGACAGGGCGGCATGAACCGTCCGGGCGGTTGGCTCAACGAAGCAGAAGCAGAGGTTGAGCGCTCGGGCATCAAGGAGACGATCGTGGCAGGAACTCGGACAACCGGCGCTCGCGGGCAGTTCAGTGGCAAGCTGGCGGTTTTGGCCGCGAGCGTGGCGATGTCGGTCTTGAGCCCGATGGCGCTCGGGGCGGCGGATGCGCCGAAGGACACGGAGTTGCTGCGTGATTACGTGCACTATGTGCGGATCGCGCGGTACGACCTGGCGCAGAGCAACGCGCAGGCGCTGCTGGATCGTCTTGTGCCGCCGTTTGGTAAGACGGAGGCGGACAAGGGCGGGCTGACGCTCGAGGCGTTCGTGAAGCTGGTCGAGCAGGGGGACATGCAGCGGTTCGAGGAGAGCATCACGCGCGGGCAGCGTGTGGGCGATGTTGAAGAGGTGAGCACGAAGCTGCAGCGTGCGTACGAGCAGGGCAAGCGTGAGCAGGCCCGCAACGCCGAGGCGATCACGAAGAACATCCAGTTGCTGGTGGGCACGAGCCGGCAGCGGCTGGTTGGGCGTGAGCGGCTGATGGCGGCGGGGGAGTACGCGATGCCTCAGTTGGTCGAGGCGTTGGTGCGGAACACGGACTCGGCGCTGTCTGCTGAGGTTCGCAAGCTCATGGTGGACATGGGTCGGTTCTCGGTGATGCCGCTGACGGCGACGATGCCGAACGTGGACGCGAAGACGCAGGAGACCATCGCGACGATCCTGGGCGATGTGCGGTACAAGGCGTCGCTGCCGTTCTTGTATGAAGCGGCGCTGAACGAGAAGGTCAACGAGAACGTTCGCAAGGCGGCACAGAACGCCATCGCGAAGATCGACGGTTCTTTCGACAAGAACATGGAGCCTTCGACGCTCTACACCCTGCTGGGCGAGTCGTACGCCTCGCAGCAGGAGAGCCTGGTGAACTTCCCGGGCGAGCAGATGCAGCTTGTGTGGTCGTATGTGCAGGGCTCCGGTCTGGCGGCGACGCCCGTGCGGAGCGAGATCTACTTCCAGACGATGGCGATGCGGATGGCGGAGCGGGCGATGTCGCTGAACGCGGGGAACCGCGAAGCGACGGCGCTGTGGGTGGCTTCGAACCTGTCGCGCGAGATGAATACGCCCAGCGAGTATCAGCACCCCTTGTACACGCAGGGGTACCGCGATGCGATGTACTACGCCGTGAGCGCGGGCCCGGCGATTGATCAGCTTGTGCTGGCGCGTGGGCTTTCGACGAAGGACTCGGCCCTGGCGCTGAAGGCCATCGCGGCGCTGCAGCGCAACGGCGGGGCGTCGGCGCTCAGCGACGCGAAGCAAAGCCGCCCGTTGATCGACGCGCTGCGGTACGCCAACACGCGGGTGCAGTTCGAGGCGGCGCTGGCGTTCGCCGGGGCTCAGCCTCAGAACACCTTTGAGGGTTCGGATCGCGTGGTGCCGATCCTGGCCAGCGCGGTGCGGAACGCGGGCGCGCGGTACGCGGCGGTGATCAGCGGGAACGCGGAAGTGGCGAACTCGATCGCGGGCGTGCTGCGTGCGGACGGGTTCACGGTTCTGCCGCCGGGCAAGTCGCTGGGCGAAATCGCCGAGCCCTTGGCCTCGGCGCCGGGGATCGATCTGATCGTCACAAGCCTGCCCGGCACGTCGACGGCGGAAGTGATCACGCAGGCGCGGGCCTCGAGCAAGCTCAGCGCCACCGCGGTGGTTGCGATCATGAGCCCCGCGGGTGAGAACGAACTGCGCAGCGCCTTCGGGCGTGATCAGACCGTGGCGCTGGTGCGTCAGGGGAGCAACCCGCAGCAGATCGCCGAGGCGACCAAGCAGCTCCTGCAGCGTTCGGCCGGCGAGGCGATCAGCACCGACGAGGCGACGGCGTATCAGACCCGGGCGCTGACGGCGCTGCGTGATCTGGCGATTGCCAACAGCCCGGTGTTCAACGCGGGCGATGCGGCCTTGCCGCTGATCGGGGCCTTGGGCAACACCAAGGGCAAGGTCCGCGAGCAGGTGGCGGAGGTGCTCTCACGCCTGAACGGCAAGAACGCGCAGACGGCGCTGGCGGATGCGGCGCTGTCGGCCGAGGGCGATGAGATGATGCTCATGGTTGCGAAGCTGACGGACTCGGCGAAGCGGTTCGGGAACCTGCTGGAAGAGCGGCAGGTCTCGCGGATCACGGCCCTTGCGGGCAAGGGCAGCGACGAGCAGGCGACCGCGATCGCGGGCCTGATCGGGGCGCTGAACCTGCCCAACGATTCGATCCTGCCGATCCTCAAGGGCGGCAAGCAGTGATCGGGCTTCGGTCGCGTTGAGCGATCGAGTACATAATCAGACTGAACCGACCAAGCCCCGGCGTGATGAACGTCGGGGCTTGTTGTTTTTGGTTTTCATTTTTGCTCGATTGCACGCTACGCTCTGCGCATGAGCAGTTCCGCCTCGTCGAAGCAAACCACCCCTACGCCCCCCGCCTCTTCCGCGCCGAGCGCGGATCTGAATCTGCGTCAGGTCACCGATCTGTTCATGGTTCAGGAGCAGACGATCCGCCGCGGCGGCGGCACGGGGGCGATCGCCCGCCAGCATGAGAAAGGGCGACTGACGGCCCGCGAGCGGATCAACCTGCTTGTTGACGGCGAGCGCCAGGAAAACGCCTTCGCGCCCTTCGCGTGCGAGCGGTTCATGGAGCTGGGCACGTGGGCGGCGTACGGCATGTACCCCGAGGCGGGCGGCGCGCCGGCGGCGGGCGTGGTCACGGGGATCGGGCGCGTCAGCGGGCACACGTGCATGATCATCGCCAACGACGCGACGGTGAAGGCCGGTGCGTTCTTCCCGATGACGTGCAAGAAGATTATCCGAGCGCAGACGGTGGCGATGATGTCGCGGATGCCGCTGGTGTATCTGGTGGACAGCGCGGGGGTCTTTCTGCCCATGCAGGAGGACGTCTTCCCGGATACCGACGACTTCGGGCGGATCTTCCGCAACAACGCGGTGATCAGCGCGGAGGGAATCCCGCAGATCGCGGCGATCATGGGCTTCTGTGTCGCGGGTGGCGGGTATCTGCCCGTTCTGTGCGACACGCTGCTGATGACGGAGGGGAGCGGGTTGTACCTGGCGGGGCAGGCGTTGGTGAAGGCCGCGATCGGGCAGGACGTGAGCGATGAGGACCTGGGCGGCGCGAAGATGCACGCGACGATCAGCGGGACGATCGACTTCCGCGAGAAGGACGACCCGAGCTGTATCGAGCGGCTGCGGAGTTTGATGAGCAAGTACCCGCCGGAGTCCGATCGTTCGGACGCGCTGGCGTTGTCGCGGATGCTGGCGCACATGGTGCCGGGCGTACCCGAGCGCGACGAGTTCCGCGAGGGGCTGCTGAGTCTGGCGAAGAAACGGCTTGAGCACAAGAACGCACCGGAAACGCTCAAGAAGCAGATCCTCGAAAGCAGCGTCGAGGAGGTCTTCAAGCGGCTGGTGAAGCCGGATGTTGAGGTCGCGACCGCTGAGGCATTTTGCCGTGATCTTGCCGAGGCGATTGAACTGTATGAGAAGTTCCGTGGGCCCCGTGCGGATTCTTCGGTCAATCGCCTGGCCGGTGCGGCATTCAAGCCTGGCGAGGAGGTCTACAAGGTCTTCACCGACAAGCCCGGGACGCAGTACGACGTGCGCGACCTGATCGCGTGCTTTGTTGATGTCGTTGCCGAAGGCTCGAAGGTCAAGGCCAACTTCGACGAGTACAAGGCGGAGTACGGGCAGTCGATCGTCTGCGGCTACGCGCAGATCGGCGGTCATGCCTGCGGCATTGTGGCGAACCAGAAGAAGGTCAGTAAGTCCGGTAAGGGACAGGTGCAGATGGGCGGGGTGATCTATGACGACAGCGCCGACAAGGCGGCGCGGTTCATCATGGACTGCAACCAGCGGAAGATCCCGATCGTCTTCATGCACGACACGAGCGGGTTCATGGTCGGGCGTGAGAGCGAGCAGGGCGGGATCATCCGCGCCGGCGCGAAGATGGTCAACGCGATGAGCAACTGCGTGGTCCCCAAGATCGTGCTGATCACCGGGTCGAGCTACGGCGCGGGGAACTATGCCATGTGCGGGCGGGCGTTCGATCCGTACCTGACGCTGGCCTGGCCGGGGAGTAAGTGTGCTGTGATGGGCGCGAACCAGGCGAGCGGGACGCTGGCGATGATCGAGGAGCGTTCACGCGAGCGCAAGGGCGAGAAGATCGACGAAGCGACGCACGCGGCGATTCTGGCGGCCGTGAAAGCGAGCTACAACGAGCAGCAGGACATCCGCCACGGTGCGGCCCGCGGGTGGGTCGACCGCCTCATCGAGCCGCACCGCACGCGCGAGGAACTGATCGCGGCGTTGGGCTCGACGGTGAACTGGGATTACTCCAAGCCGTTCAAGGTTGGCGTGCTGCAGACCTGATCGGCGGGCGGGCACGGATCGATACGATTTTTGCTCAGAGCGTTCGTACGAGTTCGAGGACGTTCGCGGCGGTGCCCCAACTGAGGGTGACGCCTGCGCGGCCGTGGCCGTAGTTGTGGATGATCGTTGGGGCGGAGGGCGCGGTTGGGGGCTCGGGTTCGAGCTCGAGGCGGACGGTCTCGCAGCGGTTGTCGATGATGCGTGCGGGGCGAAGGCCCGCGACGGTGCGGATCGGACGCTCGCCCAGTCGTTGCCAATCGGGATGACCGGCGGCGCGGAGGAGGGCTTTGCAGCGGGCGAGGATGTGCTCAATTGTGGCGGGATCGGTCTGGCAGAGGGAGATGTCGGGCTCGTAGGTGCCGCCGAGGACGACGTGCGTGCGGAAGGGGTAGATGTAGGTGACGCCGCCGTGAAGATCGGCGGCGGCGATGGCTTCGCGGAGGTTGAGCGTGTTTTCGACGTGGAGGAGCTGGCCGCGCATGGGGCGGACGGACGCGTCGGGGACGAGCTCGCGAGCGCCGAGGCCTGCGCAGTTGACGATCAGGTCGACGGGGAGTGACCAAAGCTCGGCGAGGGAGGTGAAGGTGCGTTGGATGAAGGTGACGCCCAAGGCCTGAGCGTGGGCCTTCAGCCAGGGCAGATAGACGGTCATGTCGATGAAAGGGACGTCCACGCGGAAGCCTGCGCCCGTGCCTTCCAGCGGCGGCAGGGGATGAACATCGCCGACAAGCGCGGGCCAGCGGGGGAGGGGTTGGTTGGGGGCGAGGTATTCCACGGCGGTGCCGATGGATACGCCTGAGGTGGGTGTGGTTTGGGCGAGATCGCGAAAGCGGGCGAGGGATTCACGGATCCAGGGCTCGTTTGAGCCGCCGTCGAAGGGGGTGAAGACGGCCCCGGCGCGCGAGGAGGTGGTCGACGGGAGGTCGTCGCGGAAGTACACGGAAACGTCGGCGTTGAGGTCTTGACGCAGGCGGATGGCGGAAGCAAGCCCGACCACGCCCGTGCCGATGACGGCGATTCGCATGACCCCCGACGGTAGGCCAGGGGAGGGGGGTAAATGGGGGGCGGAAGGCGGGTTTGGAGGGATGAGCAGTGGGGGAGCGAAGCAACTTGTCCACAACGCGTGTTTGAAACGCTGCAGGGGACCTCTGCGTATGAGTTTGGGGTGTCGGTTCATTTATGATGGAGGCGGAGTGGATCACTTTCGAGCGCACGGCATCCCGGTATCACACTTTGAGGAGATCGACTCGACGTCGCTGCTCGCGCGGCGCGAACTGGCCGACGGGCGGGTGGATGCGTCGCGGATTTTCGTTGCTCGGCGGCAGACGGGCGGGGTTGGGCGGTTGGGGCGGGCATGGGCGAGCCCTGAGGGCGGGCTTTGGATGACGCTCGCGTGGCCCTTGGCGCGTTCGGAGAAGAAGTTCTCGCCGGTGAAGTTGATGGACGCGCTGGGGCTGCGGCTGGGGCGTGGGGTACACCGCACGGTGGAGTGGGCGTTTATCCGCGCCGGGGGGCGGGCGGCGGAGGTGGAACTGAAGTTCCCCAACGACATCATGATCCGCGGGCGGAAGGTGGCTGGGATCCTGACGGAAGTGGTGCACGGCGCGTCGAGGCCTTTCCTGCTTGTGGGCGTTGGGATGAATCTGAACTTCGAGGGGAGTCTGCTGCCGCACGCGTTGCTTGGACGGTGCGCAACGCTGCTGGACCTGACGGGAAAGACATCGGATCTTGATCTGGTGCGCGATCGGCTCGTGAGCGATCTGCGGGCGGAGATCGAAACCGACGAATCCACCGCCTCGGTGGTGCTGAGTCTGCACGGGCGGATGTACGGCGTGGGGATGACCGTCAGCGTGACCGACCCGACGGGGAAGAAAACGCAGGGCGTCTTCAAGGGGCTGAGCGAGAACGGTGCCGCGGTGTACGAGGTTGAGGGGAAACTGATCGAGGTGACGATGCCGATGGGGGAGTGAGGGGTGTGCGGTCGCGGGTGCGTGAAGAGGCGGGTAGGCAAAAACGAAGCGGCCCCGATGGTGAGATCGGGGCCGCGACGGTTGCTTGTTTCGGCGTGGAGGCTTTTGGGGAGCGCTTCACGCCGAGGGTTCGATCGGCGCGTTGAGCGTGCCGAGAACCGTTGAGCGATTGGTCAGAATCAGACCATGGCCTTGAGGGCTTTGAGGGCGCGGATCTTGACAACGGTGGAAGCGGGCTTGGCCTTGCGCATCTCTTCCTGACCGGTGAAGGGGTTCTTCCACATGCCGGCCTTCACAGCGGGCTTCTCCTTGGCGATGATCTTCATCATGCCGGGGACGTTGAAGACGCGGGGGCCCTTCTTGGACAGGTCGGCGGCGATGACCTTGCCCATGATCTCGAAGACGGTGGCGATGTCCTTGCGCTTCAGACCGGTCTGGTCGGAAACGAGCTTGTAGAAGTCGCTCTTGCCACGGATCTTCTTCGCGGGCTCAATCTTGGCGGGTTTCGATGAGGTCTTGGCGGCCATGGTTCTTCTCCGTAAGAAATGGGTTGTTTTTCGCAGCTCCACTGCGAACTGTGCTCTGTTCTAGCGACCTTTGAAGTCAACTTCAAGTCGTCGAGCGGTGTGAATTAGCGGTTTTTCAACTGGTTTCTGTCCACTTTTTTCTGAAATTGCCTCCGGACAGGTCAAAAACCGTGACTTTCAGGCCGCAGTCGCCGGCGACCTCCCCCGCACGGGGGACCGGAGATCGGTAAAAAAGTGAGGTTTTCCACAGGATCGGCGCGGTTTTGAGCGTGGCCGAGACGGCGGGCCTCAGCGGCGTTGGCTCCGCACCAGCAGCAGCACGAGCCCTGAAAACAGCAATCCCAGCAGCAGGCCGGCGATGAGCCCGAGGGCCCAGGCGTGGGGGGCGATGAGCTCGCCGATGAGCCAGAGGTGTTTGGTCCAATCGGTGCGGTGCAGGACGAATGCGCCCAGAATGCCGCAGGTCAGGGTGAAGAGGGCCTGAAAGGTGTTGCTGGCGGGGTGAAGGTCGATGAGGCGACGGCGTGGGCGGTTGGATGGCGGGGGCATGACGAACCAGATGCGTCGGCTGGTCTGATCCGCCCAGAGGCCCATATCCTGCTGGATATGAGCCAGACCCTGAGCGCACCGACGACCGAGTTCGAGAAGATCGACCGTTGTGAAGGGCTGGATCACCGCCCGCGGGTGCTGCTGGGCAAGATGGGCTTGGACGGGCACGACCGCGGGGTGAAGGTGATTGCGCGGGCCTTGCGGGATTCGGGGGTGCACGTGATCTACAGCGGGCTGTGGCAGACGCCCCGGAGCCTGGCGATCTCGGCGCGGGATGAGGACGTGGACGTGATCGCCGCGAGCATGATGAGCAACAGCCACTTGGTGCTGGGGCCTCGGCTGGTGGAGGATCTGAAGCAGTTGGGGCGTGGGGATATCCCGGTGTACATGGGCGGGATTCTGCCCTCGGAGGATATTGAGCCGCTGAAGAAGGCGGGGATCGCGCAGTGTTTCACGACGGCGACGGGCCTGCTGGACATCGTCAACGCGGTGAAGGGCGCGACGAAGCCGCTGGTTGCGGAGGTTGCGGGTGCAGGGGTGGACCCGGTGGCGCAGTTGGCCCGCGATATCTCGCTGATCCATGCGGGGAAGGCCATCCGCGGGAACGCGAAACGCCGCCGACCGGCACGGGTGGTGGGTGTGACGGGTTCCCCCGGTGCCGGCAAGAGCACGATCGTGGCGCAGCTTGCCGGCGAGTTTTCCAGGCGTGCGAAGGAAGTGGGGAAGGGCTCGCGCGTGGCGGTGGTGGCCTTTGACCCGATGAGCCCGATTACTTCTGGGGCGCTGCTGGGCGATCGGCTTCGCGTGGACTTCAACACGCTGGGCGACGCGGTTTTCTACCGCTCGCTGGCGATCAGCGGCGAGGACTATCACGCGCTGAACGACATCGTCGAGCTCATCGGCGGGTGCACGGTCAACGGCGAGCACGTCTTTGATACGGTCTTCGTCGAGACCGTCGGCGCGGGTCAGAACGAGACGCGCATCCGCAAGCACGTGGACCGCACATTGGTGGTCATGACCCCGGGGATGGGCGACTCGGTGCAGATGGACAAGGCGGGGATCTTGGAGATCGCCGACGTGTTCGTGTGCAACAAGGCGGATTACCCTGGGCAGAACGAGCTGGTGCGGAACCTGCGCGATGCCGCCGGATCGGGGAAAAGGCCGATCGTCGAGACGGTGGCGACGATGGGGACGGGGATCCCCGAACTGCTCGATGTGGTGATGGGCTGATCGCGGTCACCGCGCCGCGTGGGTGATCAGCGATCAACATCGGCGCGGGACGTGAGAACTCAGGCGGCCTCGGCTTGCGGCCCCGGCAGTGTGCCGGCGGTGGTTTTCTTCTGCTGACCCTGGATGCACGCCATGTAGCGGGCGAAGAGGTCGGCGACGAAGCGCTGGCCCTGCGGGTTCCAGGTGAAGTCCAGTGCGCAGCCGAAGTAGACCATCTGGTTGCTCTCAAGATGGCTGTGGGCCTTGCGGACGGTCACGCACAGCGGCGCGGGGACGTGCGGCGGCAGGTTGAGCTGCACCCAGATAAACGGGTGACGGTCGAGGGCGGTCGCGGCATCGGGGGTGAGGAGCAGACCGACGCCGCCGCCGGAGATGTTCTGAAGGTGCGCCGCGACGCGCGGGCCGACGACGGGCATGACGCTGGTGGCTTCCGGCGCGAAGGCCTGAGGCGGGTTCTGATGGTTCGTCCAGGCGCGGGTGAGGGCGGCGCGATTGGCTTCTTCAGCAACGGCGATGCTGCCCGGGTCGATGATGGGCCAGCAGGAAACCTCGGGGAGGGCGAAGTTCGTGGTGCCGACGCGCGGCGACGAGCGGCGCGGGCAACGGTCAACGCTGACGGGCGTGCTGATGGCGATGCACCATTCCTCGCCGCTGCGGGAAGGGGCGGCGTGCTTGCCCAGGACGCTGGTGCGGAAGGCCCAGCGGTTCTGACCCACGACGAAGGAAGCCACCAGCGGCAGGTGATCCGCCAGCGAAATCTGCTGACCCGCAGCAGCGGGCGGCGCGACGAGGATCTTCGAGTCGGTCATCTCCAGCACGCGCACGCGCCAGACCAGATCGGTGCTGGGGTGCTGCAGGTCGGCCTGCTGCGCATCCGCGGCGGGGGGGCGCACGGCGAGTTCGATCGAGCCGCGACGTTCGATGATCTGCGCGATGCTCTGACGCCAGTTCTCGGTGCGTGATCGGGTTGCGGGCACGTGATCGCTCCTGCGAAGCTCAACCAAACAACGAACGGTTGCCTCCAGCACACTCGACGCCGAGCGGTGGGATAGTTCAAGCATCGGCCCGCGCAGGTTGTGCCTGCGTTTCAGGGGTAGGGGCTCCCCTGAACTTGGCGGAAAGTGCGCGTGCGGTCGCCGCCTGTGCCGACGGCAACGGGGATAGTGCGGTGTTCTGGGACGTGCGATGCGGACCGTCGCGTGGGATCACGAACGCAATCACGCCCGAGGCGCTGCGGGCGGCTTTTCCGGTGAGAACGCTCGTTGATTGAGGATTGTGCGCAGCTCGCTGAGCAGTTCGGCGACTTCGCGGTCGTGGTTCGGACCCGGGGTGTGATTCGCGAAACGGATGAGGTAATAGCGTTCAACGAGCGCCAGGGTGATCTCGCCCACGCGATGGTGGGGGTGTTGCAGCGCGCGTGCGAAGGCCAGCGGCGTCTGCCAGCGCGGCTTATTGATGTTCGCTCTGCGCAGTTCCGCAAGAAGCTCCGCATAAAAGCGCGTGAGCTGAACCAGGCGTGGGTCAAGGTCGTTCTGACCACCCGAGCGCAGCAGGCCGAAGTGGCGTTTGAGCAGTTCCGACCCGCGGCGGTAAATCGCCACGAGAACCATCGCCAGCAGGGCAAGCACGCCGATGAGCATGAAGATGCCTACGAAGCGGGCGATGCCCTGCTGAGGGATGAGTTGTTTGACTTTGGAGAAGAGGTTCTGCGCAAACGAGCGGATTGAGCGGTCCCACTCGCGAGAGCGGGCCTCATCGCCCGGTGTGGTGCGGGATTGATCGAAGGTCACGACGTTCTCGATCCACGAGAACTCGACGGCTTCGTAGATCTGCTTGAGCCAGCCGAAGAACCCGCCGCTGGCGCGGAGGGCGTGGGGCAGATCGCCCGGCGGTGTGGGGTCGAAGGTCTCCCAGCGTTCGGGGTTGAGTTTCAGTTCGACCCAGGCGTGTGCGTCGGAGCGGCGGATGGTGAAGTGCCCGGCGACGGAGTTGAACTCGCCGCCGGCATAGCCCGTGACGACGCGGGCGGGGATATCCACCGAGAGGCACAGAGCCGCCATCGACGAGGCGAAGTACTCGCAGTGCCCGGCGCGGGTGGTGAAGAGGAAGTTCTCGATCGGATCAACACCCGAAGGCGGGGCGATCATCTCTAGCGAGTAGCGGAAGTTGCGGCGGAGATGATCCGTGAAGGCCTGTGCCGCCCGGCGCGCATCGCCCGGGGCGCGCTCCGCCTCGGTGGCGGGGACGCGCGCCTCGGCGAGAATCCGGCGTGCTTCCTCGGCGATCGGGCCCGTGCGGAAAGGGTTCTCGATCCCCGGCAACGCGTACGGCGTCGTCCATGTGTCGGTCGGGTCGGTGTAGTCCGGGCGCGATTCAACCGTATAGCCCAGCATTCCCGATTGACCGTTGCGGAGCGGGATGCCGGTGTTTCGCGGAGTGTCGACCCGGCTTTGCCGATCGAGCTTCACCGCGACGGGGTGGTACATGCTGAACAGCGGGGTGGAAGATTCCAACGGGCGACGGAACGTGACCATCTGCGTGATGCGCAGCCGACCGGCGGGGTTCTGCACAACCGGAGCGGAGGTGCCGGGCTGTGCGACGACGGAGTACTCGTTCTCTTTCTCGCGCCGCGGATCGCTGGGCGCGTACTTCTCCCACGCGCCGGTGGTGGGGTCGTACTTGTCGAGCACCGCGCCGCGGAGGTAGAGCGTTTGGGCCGTCTCGCGGATGGGCTGACCTTCGCTGTCGATCAGTCGGATATCGAGCACGGGCTCGGCGCTGGATTGCAAAAGTCCGGAGTCGCCCAGCCGGATCGAATCGCTGAAGCCGACCTGCGGGCCTCCGAAGCTGCCCCAGCCGCCCATGGCGTCGCGGACGAGCGTCCGCGGCGTAACGATGAACGCGCCCACCGCGAGCATGCCCGAGAGGACCGTGGAGAGCATCGCGAGTTTGATGACCGATCGCGTCGCGGTCCCGGAGGGGACAAGCCGAACGGCGCCGGAGGTCGCGGGCCTGGGCCAGACGGGCTTCGCGTCGATCGCGGCGGTGCGGGCACGTTCAACCCCCAGGCCCAGTTGCAGCAGCACCATCGAGATCACCACGGTGGGTGTGTAAACCAGCAGCGTCACACCCAGGAGCAGGCTGTTGCTGGTCAGCACCGCACCGATGACCGCGAAGGCGGAAAGGCCCAGGAGCTGGGCCTCGTCGCGCATGATCTTGCGGTCGAGCATCTTGATGATGAGGACCCAGACGATGAACTCGGTCAGTTCGCTGACGACCTCGTTGTTGCGGGCCATGACGCGGAGCACGACGCTGCCGGTGGCGATGAGCACCATCAGGTTGAGCGCGGGCCGAGGCAGGACCACGGGCTTCTCGGGCCTGAGCATCAGCGTGGAGATCACCGCCGCACCGAGGGCCGCGATGAGCAGCACCGGGCGACCCTCGGCCACGATGAACGACAACGCCCCGATCAGCGCGGTGAGCGTGTTGAACGTGCGCAGGCCCTTGATGAGCATCAGGCGGCCTCGCTTTCGTTCGCGTGCGATTCAGGCTTATCGCCCGGCGAGTTTGAACTGCCGGCCCCCGGCTCTCGGCCGCGCGGGGACATCCACGCCGAGCCTTCGGGCGTCACACCCGTGCTGAGTTGGATCGACCCCGCGGGGCCCAAGGCATCGCGTGCCGGGCCCGCGTGAAGCACCACGACCGTGTCGCCGACCTGCGGGCGTGCGGGCAGATACGCCGACGGGGGCTGAGGCTTCACGCTCGCGGGCTCGAGCGAAAGCAGCGAGAGGGTGTCCATCAGCGTCTCGGCCTGAGCCTTGCCCTGCTTGGGCCCGCGCTCGATCGACGCCTGCGGCATCAGCAGCCCGACGCTCAGCGACATCCGCGTCGCCCGCTCGATCACGCTCACTGCGCACGCCTGCATCGCGTCGATGTTCGCCTGCGTGCTCGACTGGGAAACGTGCAGCACGATCCACACGCGCCCGGGTGCGGCACCGGCGGTCTGCGTCACCAGCAGTTTGCTCGCGGAGGCGGAGCGTTTCCAAGCGATGGTCTTGGGCGCGTCGCCCGGCGAATACTCGCGCACGCCGAAGAACTCATCGCCCGCGCCGGGCTGACGCCAGCTTTCCAGCGAGTGTGTCAGCGTGCCCTGCCCGCGCGGGTTCAGGGTGATGGGCACCTCCACCGGCGCGGGGCGGATGATGCACCCCGACGAGCCCTCGAACCGCAGCGACTTGCGGATGATCCCGAAAGGAAAAGACGTTGACACCGTCACCGCGCTGACCTTCAGACGACCGAAATCCGTCGGGACTGCGAAGCCCTCGATCTCAACCTCACCCCGCGGCGGCACGAAGGTCACAAAGCCCATCGGCGGCATGAAGACCCGCGCAAGCCGCTCGCGCAGCGCGGGCTTGCCGTTGGAACCGTTCTTGCCGTTCGCGCCGGCGTGTCCGTTGGATTCGCCGCTGAGCAGCATCATGCCCAGGCGCACGGCCTTGGTCCCCGCGGCAACACCCGGTCCTTCGGTGATCACCTCGTTTAACGACAACGCGAACAGCGGCATCACGCGGCTGGTGTTGCTCACGCGGTAACGCACGCGGACAGGTTGACCAACGACGCTGTCGTCGATCCCCAGGCGAACCAGACGCACGCCCATCATCATGGTGCCGCTGATGATCCCCGAAACGAGCATGAGCCCCAGCGAGAGCCCGAAGAGCCAGAAGAGCAGGTTGTTCTGGCTATGGAACGCGCCCACCGCCACCAGCAGTGAAACACCGATGTACATCACCAGCGGCGCGTGCACGTGATACCGTCGCTTCGGTGTGGACTTCGTGCTGATTGTCGGATTCGCTTGCGGCATGGCTTGGGCGGGGTGTTCGACTGTCGAGCCGAGAGTCTGTACGCACGATCGTGAGCGCCGGTTGATTCAGGCTTTGGGCAGGGCGAAGTACGCCGGCTCGTTTCCCGGCTTCCACTTGATGTTGCACCCGATGCTGGGCAGTTGCTTCTCATCGGGCCTCTGACCGCTGAGCAATCGGTCGAGTGCGGAGCGAAGGTCGCGCCCGGTGACGGGCAGGTTGTTGCCGCCACGTTTGCTGGGCGGGCGAGAGTCGTCAAGCTGTCCTCGATAGACCAGACGCTGCTGCTTGTCGAAGATGTAAAAATCGGGCGTGCACGCGGCGGCATAGGCCTTCGCGACCTCCTGCGACTCATCGAAGCAATATGCGAAGGGCCAGCCCGCGTCCATGGCTTCGAGTTTCATCTTCTCCGGCGAGTCATCCGGATAGGCGTTCGTGTCGTTGCTGTTGATGCCGATGAATCCGACGCCGCGGGGCATGTAGTCGCGGGCGAGCTTTCCCAGTTCGTCGCGGACGTGCTTGACGAAGGGGCAGTGGTTGCAGATGAACATGACCACGAGGGCCTCGCAGGGCGCAAAGTCGCTGAGGCGGACGGTTCGGCCGCTGACAACCTCCGGGAGTGCAAAGGCGGGGGCCTTGGTGCCGAGCGGGAGCATGGTGGAAGGTGTCTGTGCCATGTGGTGTGCCGAGAGAAAGTGCTGAGTGCTGAGTGCTGAGTGCTGAGTGCTGAGTGCTGAGTGCTGAGTGCTGAGTGCTGAGTGCTGAGTGCTGAGTGCTGAGTGCTGAGTGCTGAGTGC
>JACVCS010000079.1 GCA_016741915.1 Phycisphaerales bacterium
AGCCCATCCCCAGCGACCCCTCACTCGTGAAGGGCACGCTCGAGAACGGCCTCTCCTACATCATCAAAAAGCACGGCAACCCCGACGGCCGCGTCTCCGTCTGGATGCACATCTCCTCCGGCTCGCTCAACGAGATCGAGTCCACCCGCGGCATCGCCCACTTCCTTGAGCACATGGCCTTCAACGGCTCAGAGAACTTCGCCCCCGGCACCGTGGTGAACTTCTTCCAGAGCATGGGCCTGCAGTTTGGCCGCGACCAAAACGCTTTCACCAGCTTCGACCAGACCGTCTACCAGCTCGCCCTCCCCGACACCAAGCCCGAGACCATCGAAAAGGCCATGCTCTTCATGAGCGACGTCAACGGGCGTCTGCTGCTGAAGATCGAAGAGATCGACAGCGAACGCGGCATCATCCAGGAAGAACGCCGCACACGCCTGGGCTCGCAGCAGCGCATCCAGGAATACGTCCTCGAACGCCTCGCCCCCGAGAGCACCTTCGGGCGTCGCCTGCCCATCGGCACCGTCGAGACGATCAACTCCGTCAAGCGCGAGGACTTCGTCAACTACTGGAGCACCTTCTACGTCCCCTCGAACACCACCGTGGTGGTCGTCGGCGATGTCGACCCCGAGGCGATCAAGCCGCAGATTGCCAAGGCCTTCGGGAGCCTCAAGAAGGCCGACCGTCCGAAGGACCTGCCCGTGGGGATCAAGCCCAGCCAGGGCCTGCGGGCGATTGTCGCCACCGACCCGGACCTGAAGTCCGCCCGCGTTGAATTCTCGCGCTTCTGGCCCGCCGACCCGACGATCACCACGCTGAACGACGAGCGCCGCGACCTGGTGGAGCTCATCGGCACGTGGGCCTTCAACCGCCGCATCGCCGCCGATCTGGAAAAGGGCAAGGGCCGCTTCCTCTCCGCCAGCGCCGGGGTCAGCGACCTGGTGAAGGAAGCCAAGAACGCGCAGATCTCCGCCTCGGGCCAGCCTGAGAAGTGGCGCGACATGCTCACCGACCTGGGCATCGCCGCCCAGCGGGCCCGCCTGCACGGCTTCACCGATCAGGAAGTCGCCGACGCCCGCGAAGCCCTGATCTCCGACGCCGAGGAATCCGTCAAGCGTGAGTCAACCCTCCCCGCCTCCGCCGTCATCCGCCGGATCACCAATGCCGTCAACGACGGCGAGCCGATCCCCTCCGCGAGCCAGCGGCTGGAGATCCTCAAGGGCCTCCTGCCGACGATCACCGCGAAGGAAGTCTCCGAAACCTTCACGAAGGTCTTCGACCCCTCCGCCGGCACCTTCGTGGTCAACCTGCCGTCCACCGCCTCGGTCCCCAGCGAGTCCGAACTCGTCGAGCTGGGCAAGCAGGCCTTCAGCGTGAAGCCCGAAGCGCAGGCCGCCGAGGCCCGCATCACTTCGCTCTTGAAGACTGAGCCCACGCCGGGCAAGGCCGAGCAGACCACCACGCACGCGGGCACTTCGGTCACCAGCTCGTGGCTGAGCAACGGCGCCCGCCTGCATGTCCGCAAGGTCGATCAGCGCAAGAACGAAGCCTCGATCCAGATCCTGCTCGCCACCGGCGAGATCCTTGAAACCCCCGCCAACCGCGGCATCACCGCCGCCGCGACCCTCGCCTTCGGGCCCGGGCAGGCCTCCAGCACCATCAGCTCCACGCAGATCCGCGAGTTCATGACGGGCAAGAAGGTCCGTGTCGGCGGCGGTGCCGCGGGCGACGACGCCGTGAGCCTGGGTATCTCCGGCTCGCCCGAGGCCTTCGAGACCGGCCTGCAGCTCGCCCACCTGCTGCTGACCGACCCGAAGATCGAGCCCGCGGTCTTCAGCCGCTGGAAGGAAGCACAAGCCCAGGGGATCAAGCGCCGCAAGCAGGAGCCCCAAGGCGTGATGGGCGAGTCCATCGCCGAGGCGCTCTACCCCGCCGGCGAGCTGCGCACGCGTCCGCTGGAGCAGGCGCACATCGACGCCTTGACTCTCGACGCCGCACAGGCCTGGCTGAAAGAGAAGATCATCACCGCCCCGATGGAGATCACCGTCGTCGGCGATATCGACCCCGCGCAGGCCACCGCGATGGTCGAAAAATACCTCGGCTCACTGCCCAAGCGTGAGCGCATCAAGTCCGACCTGTACGCCCCGCTGCGGAACATCAAGCGCCCGCAGGGCCCCATCGCGGTGACGAAGAAAGTCGCCACGAAAACCCCGCAGGCGATGGTGATCGACGGCTTCTTCGCCGCGGATTACACCAACGTCGCCGACGTGCGCACGCTGCAGATGGCCTCGCGCATCCTCAGCACCCGCATGATCAAGACCGTCCGCGAAGAGCGCCAGCTCGTCTACTCCATCGGCGCCCGCAGCAGCCCCTCGGGCGCCTTCCCCGGCTACGGCCTCTTCACCGCGCAGGCCCCAACCGACCCGAGCAAGGCCGAGGCCCTGCCCGCGACCCTCGACGAGATGTACGTCGAGTTCGCCAAGAACGGCCCCACGCCCGAGGAACTCGTTACCGCCCAGCTCCAGCTCGACAAGGCCCTCGAAGAGCAGATGAAAGAGCCCGACTTCTGGGCCGCCCGCCTGTCGTCGCTGGACTACCGCGGGAACAACCTCGACGACGTGCTGACGCTGCGTGAGTTCTACAAGACCCTCACGCCGGAGCAGGTCAAGACGGTCTTCGCGAAGTACGCGGTGCCGCAGAACCGCTTCCGCGTCACGGTGACGCCGGAGTAAGGTTCAAAGCTCAAAGTTCAAAGCTCAAAGCTCAAAGCTCAAAGCTCAAAGCTCAAAGCTCAAAGCTCAAAGCTCAAAGCTCAAAGCAGTAAACCCGTGCCACCGATCGTTCTTCGAACGATCGGTGGTTTTTCATTGCGGGCACGGCGATCGTCGAGCGCGTGAACGCCCAAGCACCGATCGCGCAAAGCCGCGATCGGTGGCACGGCGTGCATACGCCGAAGTTCTTTGTCGACCATCCGGAGCCGAGACTCGAGCTTCCAGAGTTTTTCCTCGACTGTCCGCAGCGGACATGTCAAAGTCCGAAGCCGACATGTCAAAGTCCGCAGCAGAAGCACGAGCCTGCGGAGTTCCCCCTCGACCTTCCGGAGCAGAAGGTCGACCCTCCGGAGTTTTCCCTCGACCTTCCAGAGCAGACGGTCGACCTTCCGCTCCGGCCGATCGGTTTGGTCCGCGAGAAAATCGTCGTTTCCGAAGCCGCAGGCGGGAAGTCGCCTGATGGGATGCGAACAGGGTGGGGGGTGGGGGGCAGGCAATGGGGAATCGGGAATCGGCAATCGCAGAAAAAAGCCCATGCGCCTCTGCGATTGCCGATTGCCCATTCCCTATTCCCGGTTCTCCTTCCCCCCGAACAGCACCTCCCGCACGAACTCCTCCGTCCGCCAGGTGTAGCGCTCCAGCGCCGTCCGCCGGGCGGCCTCGCCCATCGTCGCCCGCAGGCGTGCGTCCTTTGCCAGCGTGGTCATGTGCTCCGCGAGTTGCTCGGGCGTTGAGAAAATGAGCCCCCCCCGCCCATCGACACCATTTGCCCCCCCCGCGCCACCGTCGACCTTCTCAGTCAGCGTGCCGATATCACGCACAACCGACGGCATCCCCGTCAGCATCCCCTGCACGAGCGCCAGACAAAACGTCTCGCTCAGACTCGTCACGAGCATCGCGTCCATCGACCGCAGAAACTCCGGCACGCGCTCGATGGGCATCCACGGGTACGCCGTCACACCCGCGGGCAACTCCGCCGCCGTCGGCGGCTTGGCGAAGCTCGCCAGGTGCAGCCGACACTGCGCACGCACCTCGTCGGGGATCAAACCAAACGCCTTCAACGCCGTCGGCACGTCCTTCAGCGGCGTATCCAACGCCCCGAGCATCACAAAGTGCACCAGCCCATCGCCGCGCACACCGCTGTCGTTCGCAATCGCCGCGCTCTCACGCGAAGCCGGGAAGAACTTCGCGTGGTCCATCTCGCCGAAGCGGATCTCGCACGGCGGATCCAGATCATCCGGGAACATGCTCCGCACGTTGTTGCTCACCGCCAGGCTTCTGCCCCGCGTGCGTCGCAAGAGCCCGATCAGCCGCCGCTTCGGATAGCGGTGCGCCAGCAGCACCAGCCGCTGAAAAATCCCCAGCCGGTGCATCAACCCCGCGGCCTGCGCCAGCCCCTCGCCCGCATTCCCCAGATAGCACACATCAAACCGCGCCCGCGAAAGCCCCATCGCGCCCGCCGCCCACAACCCGTTCCACAAAGGCTTTCGCAGCGTCGGCGTCCACAGGATCTTCAGCAGTCCTTCACCCCCCGCACGCGGCTTGGTCAGATCACCCAGCGCACCAACGCCATCACCTCCCCGGCCCGCGCCGATCAGCCGGGGCTTCCACGACCGCTCCGCCGGCAGCGTGACCACCAGCCCAAGCTCCACCATCTGCCGGATGAGCTGCAGATCAAAGACCTGCACCCCGCGCACGTGCTTGTGCACGCGGTACGACATGAACCCCGGCGCCAGGTACAGCACGCTCCGCCCTTCGATCTTCCCGCGCTCTGTGCCGCTCATGCTCGCGCCCGCTCTTGAACCACGCCCCGGAAAAGAAAAACCGCGGGTGACTTCACCCGCGGCGTGTATCCCGATCAATCATCCGCCCCGATCAACCCAGCGCCGCCGCACCGGCGATGATCTCCGACAGCTCGGTGGTGATCTGCGCCTGGCGTGCACGGTTGTAGTCGCGGGTATAGAGCTTCCGCATCTTCCCCGCCGCGTCCGTCGCGGCCTTCATCGCCACCATGCGCGCCACGTGCTCGCTGACGATCGCGTCGTTGAAGACCTGGAAAAGCGTCGCCTTGACGGTCTCGGGCAAAAGATCGCCCAGCAGTTCCGTCGCATCAGGGGAGAAATCGTACTGCATCGCGGTGGAACCCGCGCCGCCGTCCTTACCCGCCTTGCTCGCCGGCGGTTTCAAAGGCAGAAGCTGCATCACCTCGGGGCTCTGCCGACCCGCGGAGTGGAACTTCATGAAGACCACCTTCACCCCGGTGATCTGCCCGCTGGTGAAGCGGCTCATGTACTCCGAAGCGAGGTTCGCGATGGCCTCGAAGGTCGGCTTGTCGCCGATGGCGTGCTGCTTGGCAACGGGGATGCCGTTGTACCGCAGGAAGCCCGCGCCCTTCTTGCCGACGAGTTCGATCGTGCCCGCGCCGTCCTTGCCGCCGCTGGTGCGCAGCAGGTTCATGAACGTCCGCAGGATCGAGGCGTTGTAGGGTCCGCACAAGCCGCGGTCCGAGGTGATCACCAGCACGATTTCCTTCGCGCCGGGCTCGACGTTGTCGCTGCCGTTGATCAGCGGGTGGCGAACGTCGCCCGCGGTCGCCGCGAGCTCCGTCACCAGACCGAAGAGACCCTCGGTATAGGGCTTGGTCGCGGTGGCGGCCTGCTGGGCCCGCGCGAACTTGCTGGTGGCGATCATCTGCATCGTCTTGGTGATGCGACGGATGTTGCCCACCGCCTTGATGCGCTTCTTGATCTCGCGTGTCTTCGCCATAGGGAGCCAAGGTTAGGCCGACGATTGTGGTTCGGGTAGCCAATCCGCTTCGGGAAACGATCGGTCGATCAATCGAAGCGGAAGACACCCTTGCGATACCCGTAGACGTACGCCACGATGCTGGTCAGCAGGAAGAACCCGATCCGACCCAGCCACACCCCGCCGTCAGCCAGGGCCTGATCCAGGCTCGGGAACGTCACGGCCCAGGGGTACAGAAAGATGATTTCGATATCGAACACCAGGAAGACCATCGCGATCAGATAGAACCGCACGTTGAACCGCTTGCGGGCGGTGCCGATCGGGTTCATACCCGATTCGTACGTGCCGGACTTGATGGCACCCTGCCGCGAAGGGCCGATGAGCGCCGACGCCGCGAGGTTCGCGATGGCGAACGTCACAGCCATGGCGACCAGCAGCAGGACGGGCAAATACGCGTTCAGTTCGGCGGCGGCAAAGACGGTCGTCATGCAGACCTCGCAAAGTCCCAGGGATTGGGCCCATGATAGCCGCCGCCTCTGCCGGTTGCGAACATCCCCCGCCCAATCACGGTGCCCGGCCCAACCGCGCGACCAACTCCGCGCGCCCAACCCGGTCCGCAACGCTCGATCAGCCCATCGCCCGGCCTGCCATTGCGGCAGCCACCGATCCGCCTTGCTCGAACTCAGGCAGACGATCGGGCATGGTCCATGCCCGTGACCAAGACCGAGCGCAACCGGTCTGGTCGTGATTGCCGGCTGAAATGCGGGGATTCCCGACTCGCGTGGACGATCGACCGACCAAAGGTGGCCCATGCTCGGGGTTTTTACGGAGTGCCAAACCACCGTGTGCCCGCGTGGTTCACCATTCTCGGCTGGCACCGTGGTTGCCCTAGCCCGTTGCCAGTTCGTGCGCGGTCGGTCCCTGCAAACGAGGGGGAGTGTGGGGGAGGCAACAGGTCGGGCACGGCGGCTGATATCGAGGGTTCTTTCAGAAGTATTCACCGCAACCACTACACGGGAGTCGAGAACGATGGCTGCCAAGACGCTGACGTTTGATGTTGAGGCTCGTCAGGCCCTTTTTTCGGGTGTTGAGAAGCTGGCGCGGGCCGTGAAGGCCACGCTGGGCCCGCGCGGGCGCAACGCGGTTCTGGATAAGAGCTGGGGCGGGCCGACCGTGACCAAGGACGGCGTCAGCGTGGCGGAGGAGATCGAACTCCAGGACAAGGTCCAGAACATGGGCGCCATGCTCGTCAAGCAGGCGGCCAGCAAGACCAGCGACGATGCGGGCGACGGCACGACCACCGCGACGGTCCTGGCTGAGGCGCTCTTCCGCGAAGGTCTGAAGCACATCGGCGCGGGCGTTGACGCCAACGCGCTCGTCCGCGGCATGAAGGCCGGCGTGACCACCGCCGCCGAGGCGATCAAGAAGATGGCCCAGCCTGTCAGCGGCAGCGCGGACATCCAGAACGTCGCGAGCATCAGCGCGAACAACGACGCGGAGATCGGCAAGATCCTCGCCGACGCGTTCGCGAAGGTCGGCAAGGACGGCGTGATCACGGTCGAAGAGGGCAAGAGCCGCGACACCGAGGTTGTGGTGGTCGAGGGCATGCAGTTCGACCGCGGGTTCCTCTCGCCCAACTTCGCGACGAACCCCGAGAAGATGACCGTTGAGATGGACAAGGCCCTGGTGCTGATCCATGAGGACAAGATCGACAACATCCAGAAGCTCGTCCCGCTACTGGAGAAGGTCATGCAGGCGAAGAAGCCGCTGCTGATCATCGCGGAGGACGTCTCGGGCGAGGCGCTGGCGACGCTGGTGATCAACAAGCTCCGCGGCACGCTGCAGGTCGTCGCGGTGAAGGCGCCGGGGTACGGCGACCGCCGCAAGGCGATGCTCGAGGACATCGCGATCCTCACCGGCGCCGAGGCGATCATGAAGGACACGGGCGTTGAGCTCGACAAGGTCGAGCTGAAGCAACTCGGCATGGCGAAGAAGCTCGAGATCGACGCGGACAACACCACGATCATCGAGGGCGCCGGTTCGACCAAGGCGATCCAGGGGCGGATCGAGCAGATCCGCGCCGAGATCAGCAAGACCACCAGCGACTACGACCGCGAGAAGCTCCAGGAGCGCCTGGCGAAGCTCTCCGGCGGCGTGGCGCAGGTGAAGGTCGGCGCCGCCAGCGAGGCGGAACTGAAGGAGAAGAAGGCCCGCGTCGAGGACGCGCTGCACGCCACCCGTGCCGCGGTCGCTGAGGGCGTCGTCCCCGGCGGCGGCGTCTCGTTCATCCGCGCCCGCGCGGCGATCGAGAAGATGCCCGAGTGGAAGTCGGTCTACGCCAAGAAGGGCGAAGTGACCGCGGACGACATCGGGCACTTCAAGTACGACTTCGCCGCGGGGATCGACACGGTCTACCGCGCGTTGCAGGTCCCGCTGGCCACGATTGCCGACAACGCCGGCGAGAAGGGCGCGGTGGTGGTCAGCAAGGTTCAGGAGGGCGACAGCAAGATCGGCGACGCCTTCGGGTACAACGCCCTCTCGGGCGAGTACGGCAACCTCTTGAAGATGGGCGTGCTGACCCCCGCGAAGGTCGACCGCTCGGCGCTCATCAACGCCAGCAGCGTCGCGACGGTGCTGCTCACCAGCGACTGCGTCATCACCGACGCGCCTTCGGACAAGGACGACCATGACCACGGGCACAGCCACGGCGGCGGTGGCATGGGCGGGATGGGTGGCATGGGCGGCATGCCCGGCATGGGTGGTATGGGCGGCATGGGCTTCTGAGCCCGTCAACAACACGGAGATTTGCGGGGCACGCGGCGAAAGCCGACTGCCCCGTTTCGTTCGGAGATGCACGCGTGAGCCTGTGTTTGCGAAAGCAGAACGGATCGACCAACCCGCGGATCGGCGGAAAGGTCGTTCGTTCGCTGGCCGCGGTCACGCTCATCGGCATCGCGGCGGCGACGATGGGCTGCGAGGCCTCGCGTCGCGGCTCGCTGCTGGCGGATCCGGGGATCGAAGAGCAGCGGGGGATGGCGCTCAGTGAGATGCCGCCAAGGGCTGAGGCGGCGATCCGTCAGGCCGCGGGGAGTGAGGCGATCGAGCAGTCGCTCACGCTCGTGCGTGACGGGCGGCCGATCTTCGGGGCGCGGTTCACGCGCGACGGGCGCGATCGTCGCATCGAGGTCGAGGGTGACGGGTCTCTGGTGCGCTCGGATGTGTCGGGCGTGCTCAGCGAGTTCCCGCGCGATGCGCAGGCGGCGATTGTCAGTCAGCTCGGCGGCGGCGACGACGCGGGGGCGATGGTCATGCAGCGCTGCTGGACGCGCACCACGCCGGGGGGCGTGACATATCTGGCGGCGGGTCAGAGCCCGACGCGCAAGGTTGAAGTGGAAGTGAATGCGAAGGGCGGGCTGATCCGCAAAGAGTTCACGCCGATCGTTGATCGGTCAGGCAAACGGAGGAGCCGGGTCTAAACCACCCGCGAACTTTTTATGCTCCAGTGGCTGATCGATTTCGTGCGGGATGCTGGGCCGACTCTGGATGCGTTCATTCAGAATCACGGGGCGTGGGTGTACGCGTTGACCTTCGGGGTGATCTTTGCGGAGACGGGGCTGGTGGTGTGCCCGTTCTTGCCGGGCGATTCGCTGTTGTTTGTGATCGGGACGTTCTGTGCCAAGGGGTCGATGGACCTGTGGCTGACGCTCGTGCTGCTGATCGTGGCGGCGATTCTGGGCGATGCGGTGAACTATCACCTGGGCAAGTTCTTCGGGCCGCGGGTCTTTCGGGGCGAGGGGCTCGGGCTGTGGGGGAAGCTGCTGAACCGAAAGCACCTTGACCGCGCGAACGCGTTCTACGAGAAGTACGGCGGCAAGGCGGTGATCCTCGGTCGGTTCGTGCCGATCGTGCGGACGTTTGTGCCGTTCGTTGCGGGGGCGGGGGCGATGAACTATCAGCGGTTCGTGGTGTACAACGTGCTGGGTGCGGTGTTGTGGGTGGGGATCTGCACGATCGCGGGGTACTTCTTCGGCGGGCTTCCGTGGGTCAAGAAGAACTTCGAGATCGTGGTGCTCGGGATCATCGTGGTGTCGGTGCTGCCGATCGTCATTGAGGTGCTGCTGGCGTGGAAGCGTGGTCGTTCGGCGAAGGCGGCGGTGGTGACGGCGAGTGCGGAGGCGACGGAGAAGAACTGACGGGCTCGAAAGTCATGCATGCACGACTTGATGAACACCATCCTGCACGCCGACCTCAGCGCGACGCTCGCGGTGGTTTCGCACGGTGTGACGCCGCACGCGGCGGACGAGGGCCCGCGGACGCTGTTGCAGCATCTGGTGCACTTCGACGATCTGCTGTTGAGCTCGATCAAGAGCGCCGGCGGGTGGGCGTATCTGCTGATGTTCGGGGTGATCTATGCGGAGACGGGGTTTGTGATCTTCCCGTTTCTGCCCGGGGATTCGTTTTTGCTGGCGCTGGGGATCTTGAGCGCGGACGACGCGAGCGGGGTGAAGGTGTACTTCGTGATCCCGCTGCTGATCGCCGCGGCGATTCTGGGCAACTCGACGAACTATGTGATCGGGCGGTGGGCGGGGCCTCGGATTTTCAGGGTCGAGCCGGCGGGCGCGGCGCGGGGGATTCGGAAGATTCTGACGCGCGACAAGCTGGACAAGGCGAGCGCGTTCTTCGAGCGTCACGGCGGCAAGGCGGTGACGATGGCGCAGTTCATCCCGTTCATGCGGTGCCTGGTGCCGTTTGTCGCGGGGATGGGAAGGATGGAACCGACGCGGTTCATGTTCTTCAACTGGCTGGGTGCGGTGATCTGGGTGGGCGGGTTTGTGTCGATGGGTTTCTTCGCGGGTCAGATTTCGTGGCTGAAGGCGTACACGTCGGAGATTTTTCTTGCCCTCATGGTGGCGATCGTGGTGATTGTGGTGACGCCGCCGGCTGTGTATCTGATGAAGCGGAAGAAGAGGCCGAGCGGTGCGGGGCAGGCGGTGGCGGGTGGCGGGGGTGTGGTGAAGACTGAAGACGAGTTTTTGGACGTGACGAGCAAACGCGAATCGGCGGAGTGAGCGGGTGGAACGGGGATTGCAGAGTTGTGTGGTGATGAGGCGAGATGGCGGATGGTTTTGGAACGAGGGAAGAGAACGTCCGTGAAGACGAAGTGATGAAACGAAACAAGAACGATCAGGCGTGAAGAGCCGCGGCATGGGGCCGGGACGCGTCGGATCAGTGAGTCGAAAGTTCAGAATCGCGAAGAGTTTTGTTCGGACAGATCAACCAAACGAGAAAGAAAAGGAGAAACGCATGTCGTCGATCAAGCCCCTTGAGGATCGCATCGTTGTGAAGCCCATCGAGAACGAGACCAAGACCGCCTCGGGCATCTTCCTGCCTGAGAGCGCGAAGGAGAAGCCGGTGCGCGGCAAGGTCGTCGCGACGGGCCCGGGCAAGCTGCTGGAGAACGGCAAGCGCGCGGAGATGAGCGTGAAGATCGGCGCGACGGTTGTGTACGGCAAGTACGCGGGCTCCGAGGTTGAGATCAAGGGCGAGAAGCTGTTGATCATCAAGGAGTCGGAGTTGCTGGGTGTTCTCGAAGGGTGAGAGAAGAGGCACGAGGGACTGGGCGCGAAGGCGCTTCGTCCTGTGGGAGGGGCGGTGAAGGTCGATCCATTCCTTGCGCGGGCCTTCGGGCGTGCGCACAACGGTTGAGAGGTCAAAATGGCTACCAAGCAGATCATGTTCAACGACGCGGCGCTGCTCGAGATGAAGAAGGGCGTGCAGCGTTTGGCGAAGGCCGTGAAGGTGACGATGGGTCCGACGGCCCGTCACGTGGCGATTCAGAAGTCGTACGGTGCGCCGATGATTTCGAACGACGGCGTTTCGGTTGCGCGTGAGATCACGCTGCCCGAGCCGTTCGAGAGCATGGGCGCGAAGATGGTCGCGGAGGTCGCGAAGAAGACCAACGACGTCGCGGGCGACGGGACCACCGCCGCGACGGTGCTGACGGAGGCGATCTTCCTTGAGGGTCTGCGGCACGTGGCCGCCGGCGCGAACCCGGTTTTGCTGCAGCGCGGGATCAACGGCGCGGCGACGGCGGCGGCTGAGGCGATCGACAAGATGGCCGTGAAGTGCAAGGGCCGCGAGGACTATGAGAAGGTCGCGACGGTCTCGGCCTCGCACGACGCGAAGATCGGCAAGATCATCGCGGAAGCGATCGCGAAGGTCGGCGCCGACGGGGTGGTGGAGGTCGAGGAGGGCAAGGGCGCCGAGACGACCCTGGAGTACACCGAGGGCATGAGCTTCGACAAGGGCTACATCAGCCCGTACTTCATGACGGACCCGAAGACCAGCGAGTGCGTGCTGGAGAACTGCCTTGTTCTGCTGCACGAGAAGAAGATCGCGAACCTGGCGGACTTCCTGCCGCTGCTGAACAAGGTTGCCACCTCGGGCAAGCCGCTGCTGATCGTGGCGGAAGAGGTCGAGAGCGAGGCCCTTGCGGCGCTGGTGGTCAACCGTCTCCGCGGCGTGCTGAAGGTCTGCGCCGTCAAGGCCCCGGGCTTCGGCGATCGTCGCAAGGCGATCATGGGCGACCTGGCGGTGCTGACCAACGGCATGTTCTTCGGCGAGGAACTCGGGCGCAGCCTTGAGTCCATCGAGCTCAGCGAGCTGGGCACCGCCAAGCGCGTGGTGATCAACAAGGACGAGACGATCATCGTCGAGGGCGGCGGCAAGAAGAGCGAGATCAACGCGCGGGCCGAGCAGATCAAGGCTCAGCACGAGAAGTCCACCAGCGACTACGACAAGGAGAAGCTGATGGAGCGTCTGGCGAAGCTCACCGGCGGCGTCGCGGTGATCAACGTCGGCGGCACCAGCGAGGTTGCGGTCAAGGAGAAGAAGGACGCGGTCGACGACGCGCTGCACTCCACCCGCGCTGCTGCGAAGGAGGGCTATGTCGCCGGCGGCGGCGTGGCGCTGATCCGCACGCAGGACGCGATCATCAAGGCGAGCAAGAACGCCAAGAGCGACGACGAGAAGACCGGTTACCAGATCGTCGCGAAGGCGGTCGAAGCGTGCGCACGGCAGATCGCGGAGAACGCGGGCGTCGACGGCGACATCGTCGTCAGCAAGGTGAAGGAAGGCTCGGGCGGCTTCGGCTTCAACGCGATGACGCACGAGTACACCGACCTGATCAAGGCGGGGATCATCGACGCGGCGCTTGTGCCCAAGACGTCGCTGATCAATGCCGCGAGCGTGGCGGGGCTGATGCTCACCACGGACGTGATGATCACGGAGCTGAAGGACGACGCGAAGGCAACGGTCGGCGCGACGGCGTGAGAGGTTGATCAGAACTCAACCGGGCTTCGGCGCGAAAGTGTCGAAGTCCGATTTTGGGGGAGGAGATTTACCGCAGAGGCGCCGAGGCTTGCACGGCAATCGGGATTTGGCAATCGGCATTCGCAGAAGAACTCAGGGTGAGCGGATGCGCCTTTGGGTGAGGAGCTTTCGGATTGGTTTGCTGGTTTGCTGCTTTGAGCTTTGTTGTTTTCTTCTCCGTGCCTCTGCGCCTCTGTGGTGAAACGTCTTTGTCTTCGAACTGAGAACACGTCATGCCCCCAGCCCAACGCGACTATTACGAGGTTCTCGGGATCGAGCGGTCGGCCGACGCGGAGGAGATCAAGCGCGCGTACCGGCGCTTGGCGATGAAGTATCACCCCGACCGCAACCCGGGCGATGCCGAGGCTGAGGCGAAGTTCAAGGAAGCCGCGGCGGCGTACGAGGTGCTTGCCGACGAGCAGAAGCGGCGGATCTACGACCAGTATGGGCACGAGGGGCTGCGCGGCTCGGGCGGGCCGGCGACGCACGACTTCAGCCGGATGGATCCGAACGACATCTTCTCGATGTTCGCGGACATCTTCGGCGGCGGGTTCGCGGGTGGTGGCGGGGGGCGCGGGCGAAGGCAGGGGCCGGCGCGTGGGTATGACCTGGAGACCGAGGTCGCCATCACGCTTGAAGATGTTGCGGCGGGTGTGGAGACGACCGTTGATTTCGCCCGGCTTGACGTGTGCGAATCGTGCACGGGCAGCGGCGCGAAGCCCGGGAGCAAGCCGGTGCAGTGCCCGACCTGCGGCGGGCAGGGGAAGGTTCAGCAGACGGGGCTCGGGGGGATGTTCCGCATGGTCACCGCGTGCCCGGCGTGTCATGGGCGCGGGAAGGTGGTGAAGGAGTTTTGTGGTTCGTGTAAGGGGCGTGGGCGGGTGAGCAAGAAGCGGAAGTTGTCGGTGCGGATCCCGCCGGGGATTCGTGACGGGCAGGCGGTGCGGGTGCGGGGCGAGGGCGAGCCGCCGCCGCAGGAAGAATCGCCGAGCGGCGAGGGGCTGCGGGGTGATCTGATGGTTGTTGTGCGCGTGCAGGAGCACAAGCTCTTCCAGCGGAACGAGGACGATCTGGTGCTGGAGCTGCCGATCAGTTTTACTCAGGCGGCGTTGGGGGCGGAGATCGAGGTGCCGACGATCGAGCAGGACCGTGCGAAGCTGACGGTGCCGCGGGGGACGCAGTTTGGTGACGTTTTCCGATTGACGGACAAGGGGCTGCCGGATGTTCGTGATCCGCGGCGGAAGGGCGACCTTGTCGTGTTGGTGAAGGTGGAGGTGCCGAAGAAACTGTCGGCGGCGCAGGAGAAACTGCTGCGAGAGCTGGCGGCGCTCGAGGGCGAGGCGGTCTCGGGCGAGTCGGGCGGGTTCTTCAAGAAGATCTTCAAGTCCTGATCGGTTGAGTAGGGGAGAGG
>JACVCS010000080.1 GCA_016741915.1 Phycisphaerales bacterium
GCGGAGCGACACACGCTTAAGCGAAGACGAACTCGCCGCCCTCCTCGTCCACGGGCGCGACGAAGGGGCGATCGACGAAGGCGAAGTCTCCGTCCTTCGTCAAGTCATCGGGTTGGGCAGCGTGCGCGTCCGCGAGGTCATGGTGCCGCGGGTGGATGTGGAATGGATCGAAGATCACGAGCCAGCGTGGGAACGCGTGGTTGAGTTGGTCAAACGGACCGGGCTGACGCGCGTGCCGGTGGTCAAACGCGGCGGCGATCTCGACGACGACGTGCAGGGGCTTCTGAACGCGAAGCGCTATCTGGCGGCGGTTGCGCGAGCGCGGACGGGCGGTGCGCCCGCCGGCGACATGAAGGCATACTTCGAAGCCGTGACGTACGTGCCCGCGTCGGCGACGCTGGACCGTGCGCTGGAGCTCTACCGCACGCGCGGGGTGAAGACCGCCCTGTGCGTCGATGAGCGCGGGGCGGTGGTGGGCGTCGTCAGCATGACCGACATCGCCCGCCGACTCATGGTGGAGATGGGCGAGACGAACACGACGCAGGACGGCTCGGCCCCCTCGGGGATGAGCGGGACCGCGCCGGGCGATTCGAACGACTCGGGCGTGGTGGCGATCTCGCCCGGGCGTTGGAGCGTGCCGGGGCGGCTGTCGGTGCGCGATTGGGGCGCGATGTTCGGCGTGAAGACCGACCGGCGCGTGACGACGATCGCGGGGCTGGTGATGGATCGCCTCGGACGGGTGCCGCGGGTTGGTGATGAGGTCCGCCTGGGGAACCTGGTCATCTCGGTGCAAGAACTCTCCGGACGCGTGGCGGATCGGCTTGAGGTTCGCCTCGACAGCGGAGGTGCCTCAGCATGACCACCACCGAGATCGTCATCGCGGTCGCGTTGATCGTGCTGGGGACCATCGGCGCTTCGGTCTGCGCCGGGGCCGAGATGGGGCTCTACGCGATCAACCGCGTCAAGCTCGCCCTGCGCGACCGCGCCGGGATCCGCTCGGCAAAGATCCTTCGGGGCGAGCTCGACCGCTCCGCAACCACGCTGGCGGTCTTCCTGCTCGGGTACAACTTCACCAGCTACCTCGCCGCCGAAGGCCTCACCACGTTGCTCCGCGAGGGCTGGGGGCTGGGCAACTGGGGCGTGATCCTCTTCTCGATCTTCGTCGCTACGCCCGTGCTCTTCGTCGTCAACGACGCGCTGCCCAAGGAAGTTTTCCGCATCCGCGCCGATCGCCTGATGGAGCCGCTAGCATCCACGCTGCGCGCCGTGCGGGTGCTGCTGACGTGGACGGGCGTGGTGCCTGTCATTCGGGTGCTGACCAAGTTCGTCGCGGGGCTGATCCCCGGTGGCGGCGCTTCGGGCGAGACCGAGGCCGAGGTGCGGTTATCGCGTGAGAACATCGCCGAACTGCTGAAAGAAGGCGCCCGCCACGGGGCCATCAGCGAGTCGCAGGTCGGCCTGCTCGACGGCGCGATGGGCCTGCGTGGCACAACCGTCGGCGATGAACTCATCCCCTGGCACCGCTGCCGGGTGATCCGCGAAGACTGGACCCGCGGCAAGGTGCTGGATTATCTCGCGGCGTATCCCACCAGCCGCCTGCCCTTGGTTGATGCGCGGGGTGAGGTGCTGGGCGTGGTGGAGAGTGTGAAGGTGTGCATCGCGGCGGCGGAAAGCGCCGCGTCGAGCACGACCTCGGCGTGGCTGAAGAACCTCGCCGGTAAGCCGGTGGAACTCTCGCCCAAGACCGGCGTGCGTGAAGCTCTGGCGACGTTGATCGAGGCGGGTGAAACCTTGGCGGTGGTGCGTGCGCCGGTGCCGGGCGGTGCACCGGCCGGCACGCGCGGGCGGGTGATCGGGATTGTGACCGTCTCCGACCTGCTCGATCCGCTCCTCGAATCTCGCGGCGAGGCGGTTTGAGTTCGCTCAGGCCGCCGCGGGTTGCTCGGCATTCCGACGGGCAAGTTCCGCCGCGACGAGTTCTTCAGGGACAAACAGCCGAACCGGGAACGTGCACCCCGCACGGGGCAGCAGCTCGACCGAGCGGTTGAGGAAGGAATCCTCAACGCGGAAGCCGTCGATCTGTTCCCACGGGATCACGAGCCTCGGCAGGCCCCAGTGAAACGGCGCATCGAGCTGCAGCGTCAGGGCGACGTCGTCCTCCGCCCAGCGGACGCAGTTGTTCAGCGAGTAAAGGGGCTTGTTGAACGACACCGTGCAGAGCAGATCACGCCACGCGGGCGTGGACGCGGCGGCATCCTCGCCGCCCCCGCGAACGGTCGATGCGGACGGCAAGCGTGCGAAGTGCCGTGCGAGGCGGGCCCAGCCGAAGGAGCGTGCGACGAGCGGAATGACCAGCAGCGGCGCCAGAAAGAGCAGCGCCGCGAGACCGCAACCGATGATAACCTGTTGAGTGGTGACCGAGCCGACCTGCCCCACACGAAAAACCGAAACAACGACCACACCGCCGACCGGAACGATAAGGCCGGCAAGGAGAAATACCGGCATGCCGCGTTTGATCAACATAATCGAGGTGGTACCCGCGTGGTGTGCGGCGGTTGCCGGATTGATGCGACGGAGTTCACGGATGAAATCCCTGACACGCGTGATCTAGTCTTTCTTCATCACAAACAGATAGTTGAACCCGCGCAGGAAAAAGTTCTGCTCCTCCGCCGCCTTGCGGTGGTTCCCCTGATCCAGCTTCTGGTTCAGCCGCTGCACCGCGATGATGTCCACAGGGCTCAGCACGTCGCTCATGATCGCGAAGAGGTGGAACCCGATGGGCATGAACACATCCCTCTTCGCCCGCTGCGTCCGCCGCCACGAGTCGCTGACGTACAGCCCCAGATGCCCCCCGGGCTTCAGCACGCGCGCCAGCTCAAGGATCACCTTCTGCATCGCGGTGTAGTACGCCTCGCCGTTGTCCTCCCCCGCCGCATCAAGCTTCCCGATGCACTTGGGATTGTCCGAATAGTCCACGTGCGTCGAATACGGCGGGTCAATAAACGCAAAGTCCACCGAGCGGTCCTTCAGCGGCAGCTTCCGCGCATCGTTGGGCTTGATCTCCTCACGCCGCGGGTTGAGATCGAACGCAATCGCCGTCCGCGAAAGATCGTTGCAGACGTCGATGGTCGTGCCGCTGCCGCACATAGGGTCGAGCACCGTGTCGCCCGGCTTGGTGTACCGCACGAGCAGATTCCAGATCACCCACGAGGGCGTCGCGCCCACATACGCCTTGTCCCCCTGCATCGCAAACCCCGCCCCCCGATGCGGCGTCTTCGTGCGCGTCAGTTCGCCCGTCTGCGGGTCATAGAACGCGTCGTAGTGCATGCTCGGATACGCCCACAGCGTCGTCACCTGCGGCCGAAGCGGCGGCCGCGCCGAGCCCGACGATTCCCCGCCACCGCCACCGGAGCTACTCGACGAACGATCGCCGCGCGAAGAACGCTGCGAAGAAGAACGATCAAACGGTCGGCCAGAGCCAGAAGAGCGAGGATGCATCAGCGCAAGAGTAGTTGCAGCAAAGGCATTGAGCACGAGGCACTCGGTGAGGACAACCGATTCGAAGCATTCGCCAGCGATCGAACGCTCAGGCTTCGCTCTCTGCCTCTTTCCCAGTGCCCAGTGCCCAGTGCCCAGTGCCCAGTGCCTAATCACCCCCTCTTCATCCGCAGCGCCTGCAAAACCGCCTCCTGCGCCTGCGGGATCTCCATCTTCAGTTTCACCCCCGCCGCCCGCGCGTGCCCGCCGCCGCCGAGGCTCGCGCACACCGCCGCCACGTCGATGGCGTTCGTGCCGGGCTTCGATCGCAACGAAACCTTCGTCGTTGGCTGAGCATCCCCCGCTCGCGTCGCATCCGTGAAAACCGCCACCACCCGCACGCTCATCACCGACATCGCTGGCTCGGCAAACCCGCCCGTGTCTTCCTGCCCCGCGCTCAACTCACGCAGATCACCGCCGGTCAGCGCCATGAACGCAATCGTGTTCTCATCAAAGTACCGCAGACTGCTCAGCGCCCTCCCCAAAAGCCTCGGCCGCACCGCCGCGTCCTGCTGATCGATCAACTGATACAACCCCGCATGATCCACCCCGCTGTCAATCATGCGCGCCGCCAGGCGCATCGCCGCCGCACTCGTGTTGCTGAACTTGAACCACCCCGTATCCGTCGCCAGCCCCAGATACAGCATCCGCGCAATCGGCTCGGGCAGCGCCTCATCCGCCCTCAGCCCCAGCAACGCATCGATCACCGGCGCCAGCACCTGCGTCGCGCTCGCCGCGGTCGTCTCCACCAACCGCCTGGGCGAAAGGTCCGCGTCCCCCTGCAAATGATGGTCAATCACCATCACGCGCTGCGTCCGCGGCTTCAACCAGGGCGTCAGCGTCTCAAGCTGCACCCACGACCCCGTATCCGTCACCACAATCGCCCGCGGCTCGTTGCTCGCGTCCGATGGCAACGCCGAGCTCAGCGACGCCGCGGGGGTGTCCTGTGAAATCCGCCGTGTGGGCGTATCGCCCGCGATGGTCTTCAGCCAGCCCTGAAAAGGCCCAACATGCCACACCTCCGCCGGCACACCCTTGTGAATCAACGCCCGCGCCAGCGCCAGCGAAGAGCCCGCCGCGTCGCCGTCGGGCTTTGCGTGCGTCGTGATCACCACCGGCCCCGGCGCATCGCTCGTCGGCGCGGCAAGCAAACGAGAAGCAATCTCGCTCGGCGTGGTTGTACTGAGGGGAGGGCGTGAATGGCCGGCGGCGTGTGTGTGGTTGTTCATGTGCGCGAAATCGTTTCTGGAAGTGAAGTCGAGACAGGTGGCGGCGAAACAGCATCCGAACCAAATTCAACAGTCCGCCGAACATCTCGTGCAAGCTGGGCCTTGAGCGCATCGAGCGAAGCGAACTTCACCTGATCGCGCAGCATGTGGTGGAACCGCAGGCGGATCTCCCAGCCATACTCGGGCAGATCGGGCAGCGTGCTCCAAGGCTTCGCGATCACCGAGTCATCGCCCGCACGATCCGGACTCAGAATCACGTGCGCCTCAAGCGTGGGCGGCGCGTTCTCAAACGTCGGCCGCGCACCCACATTCACCGCCGCAGGGTGCACCGCTCCATTCGGCAAAACCGCCGAGCACGCGTACACACCCGCCACAGGCAAATGATGCTCCGTACGGATATTCGCAGTCGGAAAGTTCAGTTGCCGCCCGCGCCGATCGCCCTGCACCACGGTGCCCGTGATCTCATACGCCCGCCCGAGCAGCAACGCCGCGTCGCCCACCCGCCCGTGCGTAATCAGCCAGCGCACCAGCGAGCTGGAAACCGTCACCACACTGTGATCGTGCAGCACCGCCTCCACCGGCTGCACAATCTCAACCGCCATCCCCAGCTTCGTCCCCAGCCACTGCAGCAGCGTCGTATCGCCCGCACGCTTCTGCCCAAACCGAAAATCATGCCCCTCGACCATCCCCACCGCGTTGAACCGCGTCCGCAGCGACTGCACAAACGTCAGCGGGTCTTGCGAAAGCAGCTCCTTCGTGGGCGAAAGCGCCACCACCTCATCCGCGCCCGCCTCGCGCAGCCACGCCCGCCGCTGGTCAAACGTCGACAGCCGCGCCGGCGGCAACGCCTCCGGCCTCAACGTCGTCTGCGGGTGCGGATCAAAGCTCAACGCCACCACCCTGGGCGTCTTCGCCACCGAACCATCCCCGGCCAGCGACCGCGCAAGCGCCCGCGCCCGTTGCACCAGCCGCCCGTGCGCCCAATGCACCCCGTCCAGCACGCCCACAATGACCACCGAGGGTTCCATCAGGGCAAGAGCATAGCGAGCAAGTTCGGCCCGCCCCGTACGCGGATATCCTGCACCAGCCGCGGGCGACGACACCTCCCCAAGGCCCAACTCACGGAGCGCTCAAGCATGGCCTGGTTCGGTCGCAAGAAGTCGGGCTCCTCCAGCAGCAACACCGCCTCCTCCACCTCAACCATCGCGCCGCCCGCGAACGGCTCGACGCACCTCAGCCCGGGCGGTTCGTCCGCCGAGCTCGAGCCGCAAATCCGCGCCCTCGGCTCCGAGATGCTCGCCCGCGCCCGCAACAACAAGGCCGGCGTTCTCTCCGCCGCCTTCTACTCCGACGCCCTGATGAACTGGTCCATGAAGGACCCGAACTTCAAGGTCCAGATGTTCCGCTTCGTCGACGCCTTCCCCGTCCTCCGCGAAACCGAGGACATCTACGACCACCTCACCGACTACCTGGGACAGCCCGGCGTGACCGTCCCGGGCCCCATCGCCGCCGCACTCACCGCGGGCAAACTCGCCAAGGGCATAGCCGTGGGCGCGATCCGCAAGCAGATCGAATCGATGGCCGGCAAGTTCATCGCTGGTGAAGACGCCTCCTCCGCCCTGCCCAACCTCCAACGCGGCTGGTCCGACGGCATCGCCTTCAGCGTCGACCTGCTCGGCGAAGCCTGCGTGGGCGATTCCGAAGCCGACGCCTACCGCGATAAGTACCTCGACCTGATCAACAACCTCCCCACCCAAGTCGCAGGCTGGAAGCCCAACACCCGCCTCGAAAGCGACCACCTCGGCGCGGTCCCCCGCACCAACGTCAGCGTGAAGATCAGTTCGCTGAGCGCCCGCTGCGACCCGATCGACCCCGCCGGCGCCCGGCGCGACCTGATGAAACGCCTCAAGCCGATCCTCGAAGCCGCGAAGGCCAAGGGCGTTCTGGTGAACTTCGACATGGAGCAGTTCTCCATGAAGGACTTCACCATCGACCTCTTCATGCACTGCTGCGAAGAAGTCGGCTTCGAGGCCGGCATGGCCATGCAGGCCTACCTCCGCAGCGGCGAATCCGACGCACGCCGCGTCTGCGAATGGGCAACCAAGAAAGGCCGCACCGTCACCATCCGCCTGGTCAAGGGCGCGTACTGGGACTACGAAGTCATCAACGCCGAAGCCCGCGGCTGGCCCTGCCCCGTCTGGAGCAACAAACGCGAGACCGACGCCTGCTTCGAACGCATGGCCCGCATCTTCATCGACTCAACCCCCAAAGCCCCCGGCACCGGCGGCGTCAAACTCGCCCTCGGCTCCCACAACGTCCGCTCCATCGCCGCCGCCCTCGCGTACCTCCGCTCCAAAGGCCTCCCCGACAACGCCATCGAGCTCCAAATGCTCCACGGCATGGCCGACCAGCTCAAACACGCCGCCAGCGAGATGAACCTCCGCATCCGCGAATACGTCCCCGTCGGTCAAATGATCCCGGGCATGGCCTACCTCGTCCGCCGCCTGCTCGAAAACACCAGCAACGAAAGCTGGCTCAAGAGCGGCTTCCTCGACAACGCCGACGAAAGCAAACTCCTCGCCAGCCCGCACGCCCCCAGCGAAGCCGCCGCGATGGCGCACAAGCCCCAAGGCACGCACTCCACCACGGGCGACGCCAACACCATCAAAACCGCCGAGCCCAGCGCCAGCAACCTCGACCGCGCGCCCGAACGCCACCAGCTCACCGACGCCGTCACGATCAACAACCGCGCCGTCCGCCCCTTCTACAACGAAGCCTTCCGCGACTTCTCCGACGCCCAGCAACGCCGCGACTTCGAATCCGCCGTGCGCGCAGCCACGGTCCCCACCGTCAAAAACGACGCCACCGTGCAGCAAGCCAGCGAGATGGTCGCACGCGCCCAGCAGCTCTTCACCGCCTGGCGTGAGATCAGCATCGACACCCGCAGTGAAACGCTCATCCGCTTCGCGCAGCTCATGCGACAGCGCCGCGACGAGCTCTCGGGTGTGATGATCAAAGAAGCCGGCAAAACCTGGCGCGAGGCCGACGCCGACACCTGCGAGGCCATCGACTTCTGCGAGTTCTACGCCCGCGAAGCCCCATCACTCTTCCGCCGCCAGCGCATCGGCAAGTTCATCGGCGAGCTCGACGAACAACTCCACGAGCCCCGCGGCGTCGCGGTGGTCATCGCGCCGTGGAACTTCCCCCTCGCCATCTGCTGCGGCATGACCGTCGCCGCCCTTGTCACGGGCAACACCGTCATCGTCAAACCCGCCGAGCAAACCCCGGGCATCGCCCGCCTCATGGTCGATCTGCTCCACCAGGCCCTCAGCGAAACCCTCTCGCAAAGCAGCGAGCCCGAAGCGAAGGCCCTCACCAAAGACATCAAGGGCATCGTTCAGTTCTGCGCGGGCACAGGCGAGACCGTCGGCGCCGCCCTCGTCCGCGACGAGCGCGTCGCCCTCATCGCCTTCACCGGCTCGCGCGAGGTCGGCTGCGACATCCTCCACGCCGCCGCCCCGCGCTCGCCCTTCACCGCCGACCGCGCCGCCTACGCCGCGTGGGCCTCGTCCCCCGGCGCACTGGTCAAGCACGTCGTCTGCGAGATGGGCGGCAAGAACGCCCTCATCATCGACACCAGCGCCGACCACGACGAAGCCATCCTCGCCGCCCGCCATTCCGCCTTCGCCTTCCAAGGCCAGAAGTGCTCCGCCCTCTCACGCCTCATCGTCGTCGACCCGCAAGGCCCCGAAGGCCCCTCCATCTCCCACTTCCGCCAACGCCTGCTCGAAGCCGTCAAGGCCCTCTCCATAGGCGATCCGATCAACCCGGGCACCGACGTCGGCCCCGTCATCGACGAAGAAGCCAAATCCAAAATCAACGGCTTCATCGAACGCGCCAAAGCCTCCGGGCTGAAGTTCATCAACCTCGATATCCCCCAAGGCCTCGAAGCCGCCACAGGCAAAGCCTTCGTCTCCCCACACGTCTTCTGGACCGTCCCCGAAAACCACGAACTCGCCCGCGAAGAAATCTTCGGCCCCGTCCTCGCCATCATGCACGCAAAAGACTTCGACGACGCACTCCGCATCGCCAACGCCCTCCCCTACAAACTCACCGGCGGCGTCTACTCCCGCAAGCCCGCACACATCGAACGCGCCAAGGCCCGATTCCGCGTCGGCAACCTCTACATCAACCGCGGCATTACCGGCGCGCTCGTCGCACGCCACCCCTTCGGCGGCTTCGGCATGTCCGGCATCGGTTCCAAAGCCGGCGGCCGCGAATACCTCCACCACTTCGTCGTCCCACGCGCCATCGCCGAAAACACCATGCGCCGCGGCTTCGCCCCCGAGCTGTAACTCCCCCTCCAAATCCTCCGCCAACAACCCCAACGCCCCTCCACTCGGGGTGGTTTCTTCGCTCGCTCCGATCCGCAAACCCCCCAAATCCCCATATCTTCCGCCCGTTTCTTCGGTTCAAACCTGAATCGTCGTATACACTCCTCAAATCACCGCCGCCCACGGCCGGTGTGCCCCCGAGAGGAGACCATTCATGCTTGCCGACCCCGCTCGATCCGTTTCAACCGGTACCGCCGTCGCCTGCCTGCTGAGTCTCGCAAGCCTGGCCATCACCCCCAGCCTCGCCACCGCGCAAACCGTCGCCCCGGGCTACCAGTCCAACTACACCGTCTTCAACCTCGGCACGCCCCCCGGCGTCCCCCAGCCCCTCGGCGGCATCAACTTCCTCGACCGCGACACCCTCCTCATCGGCGGCAGCGCCAACAACGGCTCCGGCGCCATCTATCGCGCGCCCATCACCCGCGCACCCAACGGCGACATCACCGGCTTCGCCGGAAACGCCACGCTCTATTGCACCGCCCCCAACATCGACGGCGGTTTGTGGTTCTTCCCCAACGGCACCATCGGCTTCACCACCTACGCCGACAACACCCTCCGCCAGGTCAAACCCTTCGAAACCACCCCCGCTCGCGTCGACAACCTCACCACGCTCGGCGTCTCCTCATCCACCGGCACCGGCACCATCATCCCACAGGGCTTCAACGGCGCCGGCAACCTCATCATCGGCTCATACTCCGCCAGCCGCTGGTACATCCTCCCCTGGGCCGAGGATGACAACGTCCCCTTCACCCACATCCTCTCCCCCGCCCTGCCCACCAGCGTCGCCGCCGGCAACGGGCCCGAGGGCATCGTATACGTCCCCCAAGGCTCGCCCCTCTTCCCCAACCAATCCGTCCTCATCAGCGAGTACGGCGCCGGCCGCGTCTCCGCATTCGCCATCGACAACAACGGCCTGCCCATCCCCTCCACCCGCACCGACTTCGTCACAGGCCTCTCCGGCGCCGAGGGCGGCGTCCTCGATCCCTTCACCGGGCAGTTCCTCTTCTCAACCTTCGGCGGCAGCGGCCGCGTCGTCGTCGTCCGCGGCTTTGGCTCCCCCGTCTCCACCACCCGCTGCCAGCCCGCCGATATCGCCGACGACCAGGGCACCTATATCCCCAGCTTCAGCGTGAACAACGGCGTCAACGAGGGCGATTACAACGCCTTCTTCAACGGCTTCTTCCTCCGACTCTCCGCCGTCGATATCGCCAACGACAACGGCGAGCCCCGCCCCCCCTTCGGGCCCGCCGGCACCAACACCGGTGTCAACGAGGGCGATTACAACTGCTTCTTCAACAACTTCTTCCTCGGCTGCCCGGCCTAACCGCCACCCTCTGCTTCACCCTTCAATCTCACCAACCCCCTCAACGCCCCGGTCATCAACCCCGGGGCGTTTTCCTTTCCTCGTCCACCCTCGCCGCACTCCAGTCTTGCCCACCTTGTCAATCCCCTCCCACCTGTGCAGAACCGGTGGAGATCATCTCCCACCATTCACCCCCGCGCGGTAAACTGCCCGGGTTGTCCTCTCCAAACCCCGCCCCCCCTGGCTTCATCAGCCGACACCCAAAGGAGTCTGTGCCCTATGGCCCACTACGCAACAAACGACATCCGCAACATCGTCCTGACCGGTCACGGCTTCAGCGGCAAGACCACCCTCGCCGAACGAATCCTCTACCACACCCACGCCACCAGCAAAATGGGCAGCGTCGCCGAGGGCACCACCGTCAGCGACTACGAGCCCGAGGCCAAGCACCACAAGCACTCCCTCTCCAGCACCCTGCTCCACTTCACCCACGCCGGCAAACTCATCAACATGATCGACACCCCCGGCGCGGGCGACTTCATCGGGCACGCCATCTCCGTCTTCGCCCCCGCCGAGATGATGGTCATGGTCGTCGACGCCACCAAGGGCATCGAAGTCACCACCCGCCGCCTGATGAAAATCGCCGGCGAACTGGGCTTCCCGCGCCTCATCCTCATCAACAAGATCGACCACGAAGAGGCCGACCTCGGCGCCGTCTACGCCTCCCTCCGCGAAGCCTTCGGGCCCGAGTGCCTCGCCATCAACCTCCCCATCCGCAACAACGCCGACGTCATCGACGTCTTCGACCACGCCTCACCGCTGTCAGGTGGCGGCGAGCCCTCCTTCGCCTCCGTCGCCGACGCCCACCGCGCCATCGTCGAACAAGTCGTCGAGATGGACGAAGAGCTCACCGGTGAGTACTTCGAGAAGGGCGACCACCTCGACGCCGCCAAACTCCGCCGCGCCTTCGAGGCCGCCATGCGTTCCGGCCACCTCGTCCCCGTCTGCTTCGCCAGCGCCAAGACCGGCGCGGGCATCGACGACCTGCTGCACATCATCGCCGACCTCTGCCCCACCCCCATGCACGAAACGCCCCCCGCCCTCGAGCAACTCATCGACGGCGTCCGCACCATCTACGACCCCGAAATCTCCGACAACCAGCCCGCCGTCGCACACGTCTTCAAAATCATCAACGACCCCTTCATGGGCAAGCTCGCCTGCTTCCGCGTCGTCCAGGGCGTCGTCAAATCCAAGAGCGAGCTCTACCACAACGAAGACAAAAAGCCCGTCCGCCTCGGGCACATCTTCAAGGTCCGCGGCAAGGAGCACACCGAGGTCGATCACCTCAACGCCGGCGACATCGGCTGCGTCGCCAAGGTCGACGAACTCAAGTTCAACTCCGTCCTCCACGCCGACGGCAACCTCCACCTCCTCAGCCCCAACCTCCCACTCCCCCGCCCGCTCTTCGGCGTCGCCGTCGAACTGAAAAACCACGCCGACGAAACCAAGTTCTCCTCCGCCATCCACAAAATGATGGAAGAAGACCCCTGCTTCGTCATGGAACGCGTCGCCGCCACAGGCCAAACCGTCCTCCGCGGTCTCGGCGAACTCCACATCCGCATCATGCTCGAAAAACTCAAAGCCCGCTACGGCGTCGAAGTCACCACCCACACCCCCAAGGTCGCCTACAAAGAAACCATCTCCGCCAAGGCCGACGGGCACCACCGCCACAAGAAACAAACCGGCGGCGCAGGCCAGTTCGGCGAAGTCTTCCTCCGCGTCCTGCCACTCCCTCAAGACCACCCCACCGGCTTCGAGTTCGAAAACGCCACCGTCGGCGGCAGCATCCCCCGCCAGTTCATCCCCGCCGTCGAGAAAGGCTGCCGCCAGGTCCTCTCCACCGGCTGCATCGCCGGCTACCCGCTCACAGGCGTCCGCGTGGAGGTCTACGACGGCAAATACCACGACGTGGACAGCAAAGAAGTCGCCTTCGTCGCCGCGGGCAAGAAGGCCTTCATGGACGCCATCGCCAAGGCCAAGCCCGTCCTGCTCGAACCCTGGGTCAACGTCGAGATCACCGCCCCCGCGAAAAACATGGGCGACGTCACCGCCGACCTCTCAGGCAAACGCGGCCGCGTGCAAAGCAGCGACATCGCCGGCGACCTCTGCACCGTCAAAGCCGCCGTCCCGCTCAGCGAACTGACCAACTTCTCAGGCCAACTCAAAAGCATGACCGGCGGCCAGGGCACGTACACGATGGAATACAGCCACGACGAACGCACCCCGCCAAACGTCCAACAACAACTCGTCGGCTCATACAAGCCCAAGGCCGAAGAGGAGTGAGGGGAGGTCAGTGCTGAGCGATGAGTGCTGAGTGCTGAGTGTTCAAAGTTGCGCTTTGGGGTTTGAGGTTTCTGCTTTGAGCTTTGAGTTCTGAGCTTTGAGCTTTGGGCTCTGGGCTTCGGGCTTTCCGCCTCCCGCCCGTCCGAGAACTCGGCGATCGGCGTTTTTGCGGTTCTGTGCGGGATCGGAGGAGTTTTTGTGGCCGTCAAAGCTCTGATGTAGGCCGACAAAATCATTTTTGTGGCCGTCGAAGCTCTGATGTAGGCCGACAAAATTGTTTTTGTGGCCGTCGAAACTCCTTTGTAGGCCGACAAAACTGTTTTTGTGGCCGTCGGCGCTCTGATTTCGGCCGACAAAATCATTTTTGTGCCCGCAAAAACTCTTCCGGCGGCCGACCGCGCTGTTCGTCCGGGCGCAAAAGCTGCTCCCACGGTCGCGTTCGTCATCAATTCGTTCGGGTCCGATATTGACGCGGTTGGTTGTTCGTTTGCATTCGCGGTCGTGCGTCTTCGGGTTCGATCCGAAGACACTCACCACAGAGGCGCAGAGACGCAGAGGGGGGAGAGATCTGAAAACAGCAAAGGGCAAAGCAGAAAAGCAGCAAACTCGGAAAGCACACCAAACACGTTCGGCATCACCAACGGCACCCAAAGCTCTGCTTCAGCCGATTGCCAATTCCCGATTCCCGATTGCCCAGTCTTCTCTCTTCTCCGCGCCTCCGCGCCTCTGCGGTGAAATCCCCTGTCTTCCGACTCGCGACTTCACTTCGTCTCCCCACCGCTCCGAACCCACCCTTCCCAGCCGTCCTCGAACCAGCGCACGTCGCTGTACCCCGCCTCGATCATCTTCTTCGCCAGCGCCTTGGCGATCGCGTCGCCGGGGTTGTCGCCGTAGACGACCTTCGTCGAGAACTTCTCGATCGCCGGGTTCGTCCGCTTGTTGATGAGGTCCACCTGCGTGATATCGAGCATGATCGCGCCGGGGATCATCCCCTGCCGCGTCACGCTCGGCCGCCGCGCATCAATGAAAATCGCCGTCGTGCTTTTCGGATCGGCCCGCTGCTTGGCAAAGAGCCCCTTGACGTCACTGACGACGAGCTTCTCTTCCTCGAGCCGCCGATCGTCAAGCTTCGCACACCCCGGCAACGCCCCC